>JBNMND010000008.1:0-37069 GCA_051274975.1 Planctomycetota bacterium
CGGTGTCATCGAGTTCATGCCACTGACTGTCGCCGGGCGTTTGGCTGTCACCAGGACTTGGCCGTTCGTCGTTGCTCATTGCGCTTCTCCCAATCCCCTATTTCCCAATCCCCTATTTCCCAATCCGCTGTCACTACCCGCAGACACAGCCTCGATCTTTGCGTGCAGGCACCGGTGCAGTTGCGTGCGGCCACGCTGCAGATGCTTCTTCACCGCCTCAAACCCAATACCGAGTCGCTCGGCGATTTCCTTGCAGTGCAGGCCGTTCTCATAGTGCAGCCGAATCGTATCGCGCTGGGGCCCGGTCAACCGTTCGAGGCAACTGCGCAGCGCTTCGACTTTCTCGTCGAAGGTGTCGCCAGCCAGCCTCTGCACCGCGGTCACGCCATCATCGATCCGGGTCAGCAACTCTTCGTCACAGAAGTGCACGCGGTTGCGACCCAGCTTGCGACGGTGATTGAGCACCAGCTTGGCGGCGATGCCACGCACCCACGGGCCGAACGGCAACTGGCGGTCGTAACGATCCAAAATCTTCCAAGCCGTCAAGAACGTCTCCTGCACCAAGTCCTCGACCGCAACGGAGTCACGCACCGAACTGAGTAGGAAGGCGCGCACCGAATCGATGTGCTCGCGCATCAGGATCTCGAACAAGTCGCGTGGCTCCACGGTTGGACTATTGTCGGTGCGGCGGGCTCGCGGGACAGCCTTTTTCTCGAGCCCAGAACTTGTGTACTGCACCCGGTTCAAACAACCACTCGACTTCCACAGTCCCTATGCCAGCATGATCAGATGCGCACCGCGGCCTACGTCTACACCGGTTGGCACCCGATTGCCGAACGGGACGAGTCGTTCCACCCGGGCTTCACCGAGTGGGAGTTGGTTCGCAGCTGCACACCTCGGTTCGAGGGGCACGCGCAACCGAAGGTACCGATGCTCGGTGAATACGACGACCGTGACCCAGTGGCGTTCGGCAAGCGCATCGCGCTCGCTCACGAACATGGCGTCGACGCGTTCGTGTTCGGCGTGTTCTGGTGTCGCGGCAAACGTGTATTCGAAGCGGGACTCGACCAAGGCTTCCTCGGCTCGCCACAAGGCGACACCGTGCCGTTCGCATGCATGTGGGCCAACCGCATGCCGCGCCGCGTGCTACCGGTAAGGCGCACAGACACGCCTGTCATCGATCCATCCCGAGCGGTTCCAAGCGACCAAGACGACTTCGTGCAGTTCGTCGCGATGCTCGCCACCAACTACTTCCACCGCAGTAACTACGTAACCGTCGAAGGCCGCAGCTACCTGTCGATCTACGACTCCACGTTTTTCATCAAGGAACTCGGCATCGCCGGCGCCCGCGCTGCGATCTCCGCGGCCCGACGTTGGCTGCGCGACAATGGCCACAAGAACGTACACCTCGCCGCGATCGAACCGAACGCCGACGTATTGCCGTTCGTGCGCGAGATCGGTTTCGACAGCGTCACGCACTACGTCCTGCTGCCGGATTGGAAGGGCCCGTTCGAACAGGACTACCGCGAATACGCCGAGCTGCGTGCGAGCGAATGGCAATCGTTCGGTGACGCGTCGGGCCTTCCTTATATGCCGGCGGTAGCCCCCGGATGGGACGCTAGCCCGCGCGGTGCAGACTTCGGCACCAAGCGGCCGGACAAGTATCCGTGGGCACCGGTAATCACGGGCGAACACCCGGATCTATTCGCGGCTGCACTGCGACGCGCGCGCGCCTTCCGTTCCCCAGTGTCACTCGACGATCCACTGGTGCTAGTCGCCTCGCTCAACGAATGGAGCGAAGGCCACTACCTCGAACCCGACGAACGCTTCGGGACGGGTTGGCTTGAAGCGGTGCGGTGACCTATCGTCTCCCCATGATCGAACCCGGCGCCCCCGCTCCCGAATTCTCCGTCTCCGACGACGAAGGCAATACTCGCACGCTCAAGGACTTCGCCGGCAAGACGCTCGTCTTGTGGTTCTACCCCAAAGCGGACACGCCTGGTTGAACGGTTGAAGGCCAGGGCTTCCGTGATTTGAAGCTCAAGTTTGATGCGAAGAAAGCCGTCATCTGTGGTGTGTCGTTTGACACGGTTGCAGACAACCACGCGTTCCGTGAGAAGTTCGAGTTGCCGTATTCGCTGCTGTGCGACACCGACAAGTTGCTGGGCATCGCGCTTGGTGCGGCGGACGATGACAGCGCCACACATGCGAAGCGCATCACGGTTGTAATCAGTGCAGATGGCAAAGTGAGCCACGTGTTCGGCACGGTGAAACCGGCAGAGCATCCGCAAGAAGTGCTCGCCGCGATCTAACACTGCGATGATTTCAGACGAGGCGATTCACATCCTGCCATGCCGCGGGGAAGTGCGCGCCAGTGTCATCTTGCTGCATGGCTACTCGTCACATGCGTCTGTGCACAACGAAGACGGCAAGGCATTCGTCAGCGAGGGCATCGAAGTCGTGATGCCCGACGCGCCTGGCCACGGCCATCGCGACGATGGGCGACTCGCACGGATCGCGACGCTGCCCGACGAACCGCGGCTCGCCGCGATTCATGGCATTGCCCGTGAGTGGATTGACGAATTGCCTGGCCTCGTCGCGAACTGCCAGCAACGCGGCAGCTCGCGCATCGGGATCGTGGGCATCTCAATGGGCGGATTTGCGGCACTCGGCGCACTGGCCCCACCGTGCCCATTCGCAGCAATCGCCGCGGTACTCGCCGCGCCAGCCCTGTTAGATCCGACCGCGATCACCCCCGGCCAACCGCCCGTGCTGCTTGGCCTCGCGGGCCGCGACACCGCCGTGCCACCCGAACCTGGGCGCCAATTCGCCAGCGACTACGGCGCCGAATTGCACGAGTATCCCGAGTCGAAACACTTCATGCGCGGCGAAGACTGGAGCGACCTGTGGAGCCGCACCGCCGCATTCCTGCAACGGCACCTCAACGCCTGAGTATCCGTAGCTCACACGCGTCGCTACTGCTGATCCTCAGGCCCCCACGGATTCGTCGTTCGCCGCTTGCCGGCATGACGCACAGCATCCTCGCCGTGGCGGTCGCGAATCGCATCCATCGCCTGCAGCAACTTGTCGCGCTGCGCCTTGTTGACCGACGGTTCGGCCGCAGCTTCTTCAGCGACAAACAGCGACTGCTGCTTCGGTTTGGCGATCGCGCTAGGTGCATCGGCACTGACAAGATCCGCGCCCGTCACACCGAGCAACCGCACCGGCTTCCGCATATCCCAAGCGCTCTCCAACAGCGCCGTAGCCACGCGATAGAGCTCAAGATCATCCGCCGTCGCCTCAACCTTCTTCTGCCGTGACTTCGTTTCGAACGGCGGGTGTCGCAGCTTCAAACGAATCACCGTCGCGCGCTGCTCGGCACGACGCAGCCGCCGTCCCACCATCTCGGCGAGCTGCAGCAAGATGCCTTTGATGTCGTCGACCTCGCACAGGTCTTCGGCGAACGTCATCTCGTGACCGACCGACTTGGCCGCGCGTTCACTGATCACCGGGCGCTCGTCGAGTCCGTTCGCCAACACGAACAAGTGCTCGCCAAGGTTGCCACCGAACGCCTCGACCAACTGCTGGCGCGAACGCGACTGCACGTCCTTGATCGAATGCAACCCGGCGCGCTCCAGCGTCCCACGTGTCGCCGGCCCGACTCCCCACAATCGCGACAACGGCAAGTCCGCGAGAAATGCGCGCTCGGTTCCCGGCTCGACCACCACCAAGCCGTCGGGCTTGTCGACATCACTGGCGACCTTGGCGACGTATTTGCACGTCGCAACCCCGACCGACACGCAAAGCTCCGTGCGTTCGAGAACTTCCCGCCGGATCCGCTCCGCAATCGTGCGCCCGTCGCCAAACAGCGCTCGGCTGCCGGTCACATCCAAGAACGCCTCGTCCAGCGAGAGCGGCTCGACCTGGTCCGTAAACTGCTCGAAGACCTCGTGGATCTGCCCCGAGACCGCCGCATACGCATCCATTCGAGGCGTCACGAAGATCCCGTCCGGGCACAACTGACGGGCCCGACGGCCAGGCATCGCCGAGTGAACCCCGAACTTCCGGGCCTCATAGCTCGCCGTGCTGACCACCTGCCGGGGGCCATATCCCCCGATGATGACCGGCTTCCCACGCAATTCTGGCCGATCACGCTGCTCGACGGCCGCGTAAAACGCGTCCATATCGGCGTGCAGGATCGTGCGGAGGGCTGTGGCCACAGAGCACATGATACGCGTTCTCCCGGCAATCCCCGTGGCGGAAGCCCCCGAGGATCGCTACTCTCTTCCGCGCACAATGTTCGAGGACTTCAACGACAAAACCCTTTTGGCCACCGTGAAGGCCGAAGAGCTGGCTAAGGAACTCAATGATGAATCGGTTGCGACCGGCCATCTGATCTACGGGCTGACCGTGGACATGAGCACCTGCCTACACCACATCTTCCTCGACCTGAACGTCGACCCGGACATGTTCTCGGGCTACGTGAAGAGCCTGCCGCGCGAACCGGATGAGCCGGATGGCCCGTGGAACCGTCACTGCAAGACGGTCTTCGCCCGCGCCAAGGACGCCGCGCACCAGCTCGGCAGTAAGAAGGTTCTGCCGGAGCACATGGCGTTGGCCGTTCTCTCCATCAAGGCCGGCTCGTGCTACGAGACTCTGAAGGAGTTCTCGATCGATCCCGAGTATGTGCAGCAGCTGATCCTGCAATCGATGGGACTCGATCCGGAGATGGTTCCGGAGTGGTTCTGATCCAAACTGGACCTCTGGTCCAGGTTGCCTCAGGACCTGCGACCGCGCCTACGGCCGCGGGCGTGCGGTTCTAGACCCGCCAGCGCGACAACCAACTGCGACTACTTGCGCAGCGCCAATCGCGCTTTGCGCCGCGCTTCCGCTTCCGAAAAGCGCCGCTTCTGATCGTCGCTCTTCGGCTCAATCTGCGGCACCGGACGCGGTTTACGTGTTTCGGGGTCTAGCGACACGAACGTCAAGTAAGCCGAAACGACGTGCTTGCGGTCGCCAGTCGGGCGTTCTTCTTGCCAGCACTTCACGCCAACTTCCATCGACGTTCGGCCGGTGTAGTTGACCGACGCCAACAAGACGATCACGCTGCCAACCGGCACCGGGTTGTGGAAATCGACGTTGTCGACACTCGCAGTGACCACCGGCGTGCGCGCGTGGCGGCCGGCGCAAACGGCCGCGCAAACGTCGAGCCAGTGCATGACGCGGCCCCCCATGGCGTTGCCCAGCGGGTTGGCGTCGTTGGGCATGACGATTTCCGTCATTTCGACGCGGCTTTCGGCGACAGTTCGACTCGAGCGTTCACTCATTATCACGAACTGTAGGCCGCCGGGGCGCGGGGCCAAGAGCGAACGCCAATCAGCCCGCGTTTCGGGGCAGGACTCACCCGAAGCAAGCGCTTCGGCGCAGCGTGTTGGGCCAACGACAGGGCTTCAGCTAGCGCTTCGACTGCTGCTTCGGCTGCTTCTGCCAGACCGCTTCGACCGGAACCGGCTTCAACGTCACCGGCGCTGTGGCCTCAAACAACTGGGCCACGCCACTCCTCATCGACAGCACACCGAGGTCCAAATCGCCATCAAATGGCGTGCGGCGCGAGAATCGCCCATTCGCAGTCGCTTTGCCCATCCAGCGGCCGGCGTGGTCCGTGACGCGAAAGAACTGCTGCGGCTGCTTGGCGTCACGAATCTCGTACTTCACGACGTGTCCCAGCATCTTGCCGTCGGACTCAACCTGCCAGCGTTCGAGTTCGACCACCGCCCGGGCGGAATAATCCTGGGGCACGGGGGTCGTGGTGGTTTCACACGATGTCAGCAGGGCGCTGGCCGGCAATAGGCAGGCAAGAGCAAACAAGCAGCGGGTCGTTCGTGCGATCATGAATCTCCTTAGTGGCGCTGACGGCGTTGTATCCGCAGAATACGCCGCCCGCCACTCGCGGGTCTATTCAACATGACGTCGATGAAAGGTGTGCAGCTCACCTCCCCTGGCCAGTATCGGCTGCGGACGGATCTAAAGTTTCCAGAACCTGGCCCGGGCGAAGTGCGACTGAAGGTCGCGGCTGCCGGCATCTGTGGCACCGATGTGCACATCTGCAGCGGTGACCCTTCGATGAACGGGCTGATCGCACCGCCTGTGACTCTTGGTCACGAGTTCTGTGGTCACATCGACAAGCTCGGTGACGGCGTCGACGAGAAGAAATATCCGCTCGGCACGTATGCGAGCGCCGAGATGCATGAGATCTGCGGCGACTGCCCGGCGTGTCGCAACGAGGCCTTCCACGCATGTGCCACGGCACGCATTCGCGGCATCAACCTCGATGGTGCGTTCGCCGAATACGTCGTCGTCTCAGCGGGCAACGTCATCAAGCTTCCCGAAGACCTGCCGCTGCAAGTGGCCGCGATCCTCGACCCGCTTGGCAACGCCGTGCACACAACGATGAAGGTGCCGGTCGAAGACAAGACCGTCGCAATCATCGGCTTCGGTCCGATCGGTGCGATGTGTGGCGAAGTCGCGACGTTCATCAAGGCGCGCCACGTGTTCGTCGTCGACGTTGCCGACAAGGCACTCGCTCGGGCACGCGCGTGGGTCATTCGTCGCGGCCTGACCGACAATGTCACCGTCGTCGATGGTCGCGAGAAGCCGGTCGAGACGATCGTCGATGCGACTAAGGGTGGCGTCGACGTCACGCTTGAGATCTCGGGTCACCCCGTTGGCATCAACAACGCGATCGCGATGACGCGCCCCGCCGGCCACGTCGTCAACCTCGGCTTGCCAAAGGGCGACTCAGTGTCGATCGAAGGATTCAGTAAGAACTTCATCTTCAAGGGCCTGACGATGCACGCAGTCATCGGCCGCGAGATGTTCCGCACCTGGGACCGCATGCTCGACCTGCTAAAGAGCGGCCTCGACATCACGCACTTGGTCACCGCCGAAATGTCGCTCGACGATTTCGGCAAGGGCATGGACCGCTTCGGCGGAGGGCTGGAGCAGAAGGTTGTGCTCTACCCGCATAAGATGCCGTAGGACGGGCAGTAGCCCGGCGCAAGCAATCTGCCGTCGCTATGCGGCACCAGTGAGACGGGTTGGTTCGGCGGATTGGGTCGACGGCACGACTACACACTGGTCATCGAACCGAACTCGGCGGCCAGCGCATACGGACCCAGCGGCCTCAGCGCGTTCGTCGTCAGCGATCAAAGCACACGACTTGCGCCCGGCATGATCGGGCTCGAGTCCGACTGCGATGACGTATTGATGAACGTTCAGGCAACCGCACCCGGCATCGTGCTGCCTGCGATCAACCCGCAGGAATACACCCTTGCGATTCCACCGATGCCGGCCGGGCTGACCTTCTACCTACAGCACGTCAGCCTTGGCACGATCCCGGGCGGCTCGCCGCTGTTCTTTGGTGCGACGACGATGTCGGCAACCATCGCCGGCGGAGTAAGCAACACCTGAGTGGCGCGCCACGGCCACGACGTCGTGCTGGGCTTGCGTCGCTGAATCGACAACTGCGAGTGCACCGGCAGCTCGCGTTCGATTGGCATCTTGATTGGGGCCATGACCGTCGAGGCAAGCGACCACGACGAGCTCAGCGAGCGAACTACGACTCACGGCCGAGACTCAAATGCTCAAGCGTTCCCAGCATGTCTGGATCGAGCACTCGTAAGTGCTTGGGCATCGCGTCAACCACCAGCGTGCCGTTCGACGCGGATAGTTGCTCTGGGCCAAAGTCACCTGGGGTGCCACCAGATGCCCACAGCTGCCACGTCAGGCAGCTCGGCAACAACGTAACAAAGAGCAGTGGCTCCAACCGAACGAGGCGGCTTCGTGAACCACCGCGAGGTTGGCTTCCGTTCATGCCTGCAAAGACAGGGGCCGCAACGCATCCCATGTTCGCATTGCTGCAACCCCCTTCGTGAAGCCCTGCTAATCGGACAACTGCGCGATCACGCGCCTCATTAGGAAGTCGCGGTAGGCGTGCCTTCCGCCCAGCCAACCATGCCGCCGCGAACGTTCGCGAGATCGCGCCACCCTGCACGCATCAACATGCTGATGGCTGTGCTTGACCGCGCACCGGTACGGCAAATGACGCAGACCTTGCGATCCTTGGGCACTTCGGCGGCACGTTCCACCAACTGCATCAAGGACAAATGCTGGGCGCCATCGATGTGGCCGTCGCCAAACTCGGTCGGCGAGCGAACGTCGAGCACGCATACGGGTTCGTCGCCATCGAGCAACTCACGCAGCTCAGCGACGTCAATCGTACCGGAGCTCTGCAAGTCATCCGGCGCACCCTGCAATGCGTCAATACCACCTTCGAGGTAACCTGCTACCGCGTCGATACCAATGCGACCAAGCCGGATCGCAGCCTCTTCTTGCTTGCCCGCATCCGCGATCACGAGGATCGGTTTGTTGAGATCGAGCATGGCACCCGACCACGTTGCGAAGCTGCCGCTGAGTGGCACATGGATCGCATCACGCACCGAACCGAGTGCGAAGTCGTCGCTTTCACGGGTATCGATGACCTGCGCGCCATCCTTGCGTTGCTGCAGGAACTGAGCCGCGGTCAACGGTCGCTTGCCGTTGTAGACGGCCACATCCAGGATGCCGCGCTGCTTGCGGTTGAGCACCGCGTCGTAGCCGAAGTACTTCGGGGTCTGCGGCTGATCAGCGGTGACACGAGCAATGAAGTCCGCCACCGGCATCGGTTCGACCGAGCCATTGCTTTCCTTTTGCTTGCCGATCGTCGTCGAGCGTTCCGTGCCGAGACTCTTGCCGCACAAAGAACCGGCCCCGTGTGCCGGGTAGACAATCGTGTCATCGGGCAACTTCAGCAGTTTGTCGTGCAACGAGTGATACAGCATCGTCGCCAACTCGCTGGCCGTCACGCCGACCGACGCCATCAGGTCCGGACGCCCGACGTCACCGACGAACAAGGTGTCTCCGGTAAACACCGCGTGCGGCGCATTTGAAGAAGACGTCGTGTCATGAAGCACGTAGCAAATGCTCTCCGGAGTGTGGCCCGGCGTCTCCATTGCCACGATGCGCGTATCGCCGAGTTCGACAACATCGCCATCCGCCACACCTGTGTGTTCGTATTCCGCTGCGCCCGCGCCCGTGCCGAGGTAGATCGTCGCTCCGCTGCGCTCACGAACCTCGAGATGCCCGGAGACGAAGTCCGCGTGGAAGTGCGTCAAGAACACATGCTTGATCTCGACGCCAAGTTCCTTGGCCTTGTCAAAGTAGATGTCGACGTCGCGCTGCGGATCGATCACCGCGGCAGTTTTCGACCGTTCGTCGACAATCAAATACGAGGCGTGCGCGAGGCAGCCGAGGAAGAACGAGTGCACAACCATGAGATTCCTTTGCTCGGTCCAGCCGAGAGTGTCTCGGCAGCAGCCACTACGGACTGCGACCGCAAAGGTACCCGTTCACGCACTCGCCGTCGATGACGCACACCTGACGACGGGGCTCACGACCCGAGCTTAGGACTTGGCGCGACCGAGGCTTTCGCCGGTACGCGTATCCACATTGATGCGCGTGCCTTCCTCGATGTGCTCAGGCACCTGAATCTCGTAGCCAGTCTCAAGCTTCGCCGGCTTGCTGCGCGACGTCGCCGAGTTGCCCTTCACGCCAGGTGCGGTCTCGGTGATCAGCAGCACAACCGTCGCCGGCAGCTCCAACGCGATCGGCGTGCCTTGGTAGAACATCGCCCGCATGTCCTCGAGACCTTCGACCAGGAAGTTGTGCTCCCACTCGATGTCCGAACGACTGAGAGCGAACTGTTCGAACGACTCACTCTCCATGAAGTGCGTCATCTCCGTCTCATCGTAGAGGAACTGCACGGCGCGCTTCTCAATGTCGGCCGGCGGAAACATCTCGTTGCCGCGGAAGTTCTTGTCGAGGCGCTGCCCGGTCTTCAAGTTCCGGATGCGAACGCGATAGATCATGCCGCCAGCACGACCTCCGCCGGAAGCCGCATGCGTCGTCTCGACGATGTGCGGGCCGCCTTCGAAGTCGATGATGACGCCTTTCTTTAGCTCACTGCTCGAGTACATCGCGCCGAAAGTTAGGTAGTAGAAGGGCTCACGAACAGGGGTAATCGTATGAATCCGCGACCAGTTACCGCCGACCGCGCCTCTTCGCACGCCATCCCGCAACCGCGCTGCAATGGAATCGGTCAGCCCGGATCGGATCGCCGGCGATGGAACCGCCGGACGACCAAGCGTGCATGACGTCGAGCTGCCCCTACTGCCAGGGACTGCATCTCGAAGTCGCGCCGTGCCCACGCTGCGATGGCAAACCGCGATTCCAAGCGGCGCAGATGCTCGACAAGACGGCCATTGGCCAAGCAGTTGCCCGAACCATCGATGCTTACGACAACGGGCGACAGCGGCTAGACACGCTGCTGCAAGTGCTGTTCTTGCACCGGCCAGTCGCAGGCAAGGCGCTCCAACAGGACGGCCGCCTATGCCTTGAGCGCCTGCGACGGGACGACGCAGAGTTGCCGAGCTAGCAAGCGGTCCCTCGCCAATCCCTCCCGACCGGCAAAGTTCGCGCTCGACCAGCCGAACGAGCATGATGCTCTCGTGCATCCCCTGCTCGCCGAATTTCTCGGCACGGCCATCCTAATCCTGATTGGAAACGGAGTCGTTGCCAACGTCGTATTGCAACGCACGAAGGGCCACGACAGTGGCTGGATTGTGATCACCGCCGGTTGGGCGATGGCCGTATTCGTCGGCGTCTTGTGCTCAGCTGCCGCGAGCGGCGCGCACCTGAATCCAGCGGTGACGCTTGGCCTGGCGATGACTGGGCAGTTCGGTTGGGAATCGGTGCCGGGCTACATGCTAGCGCAGGTTGGCGGCGGTGCCGTTGGCGGTGCATTGGTGTTCGCCGTCTATCGCGACCACTACGCCGTGACGAACGATGCCGACGCCAAGCTGGCGACATTTTGCACCGGCCCCGCGATCCGTTCGCCAAGCTCAAACCTGATCACCGAAGTCCTCGGAACGTTCATCCTCGTGCTTGCGGTGCTGTTGACCGTCGGGCCAACGATTACGTTGACCGCGATGAGCGGCGGAGAAATGCAAGGCGTTGTTGGACTGCAGACCATCGGCGCGTTGCCGGTTGCCTTCGTCGTGCTCGCGATCGGACTCGGACTCGGCGGCACCACTGGCTACGCGATCAACCCGGCGCGTGACCTCGGCCCGCGACTAGCCCACGCCATCCTGCCGATCCCCGGCAAGCGCGACAGCGATTGGGGCTATGCGCCGATCCCGGTGATCGGCCCGTTCGTCGGCGGAGCGTTGGCGGCACTGATGCACACGTATTTCTGCTGATCTAGGTCGAGACGCAACTCGCTGCATCACTCCACAACTCCATTGCGTCATGCCGGCCCTCGACCAACCTCGCTTAGCCGCGCCATTCTTGGTGGCAGCTCACCGATGACACTCGGCCACGGCGCGCGCCCCCGACGTTTGGCAGACTGGCGGGCGCACCTTTGAGCCCCCGGTCGTAGGCCCAGAATCAGGTCGAATCCCCGCCGGTTCCCGGCTGCCGGCGGCGGCAATTGCCACTGTGCGCACGAGTTGCTGGCACTTGCGCGGCCAAACGGGTACCTACTTCCGGCCTATGTTCGACAACGTCAAGGAACGCATCCAGCAAGAGCTCAGCGACATCCGGGAAGCCGGCCTGTGGAAAGAAGAGCGCGTGCTGCAAAGCCCCCAGGGCGCCATGATCCGTGCCAACGGCAAGGACGTGCTGTGCCTGTGCGCCAATAACTACCTTGGCCTGGCGGCCGACACCGACTTGCGCAACGCCGCCAAGACGGCGATTGACACCAATGGCCTCGGCCTAGCGAGCGTTCGCTTCATCTGCGGCACGCAAGAGCCGCACAAGGTACTCGAGCAGAAGATCAGTTCGTTCCTCAGCCTTGAGGACACGATCCTCTACTCGTCATGCTGGGACGCGAACGGCGGGCTGTTTGAGATCCTGATGGGTCCCGACGATGCGATCATCAGTGACTCACTCAACCACGCGTCGATCATCGATGGCATCCGCCTGACGAAGTCGCGGCGCATGCGTTACGCCAACAACAACATGCAGGAGTTGGAACAGCACCTGAAGGATTCTCAGGACTGCCGCAACCGCATGATCGTGACCGACGGCGTGTTCTCGATGGATGGCTTCATCGCGGACCTGCCAGCCATCTGCGAACTGGCGGACAAGTACAAGGCGATGGTCGTCGTCGACGACAGCCACGCATCGGGGTTCTTCGGACCGACCGGTCGCGGCACACCCGAATACCACGGCGTGCAAGATCGCGTCGACATCGTCAACTCAACGTTCGGCAAAGCGCTCGGCGGCGCCTCCGGTGGCTTCACCGCTGGCCCGAAGGAAGTCGTCGATTTACTGCGCAACCGCGCGCGCCCCTACCTGTTCTCCAACACGTTGGCGCCGCCCATCGTCGGCGCAACCATCGCGTGCATCGACAAGCTGTCATCCACGACCGCACTGCGCGACAAGCTCGAGAGCAACACCAAGTTCTTCCGCGAAGCGATGACGGTTGCTGGTTTTGACATCGTGCCTGGCGATCACCCGATCTGCCCGATCATGCTCGGCGATGCCAAGCTCGCGGTGACGATGGCTTCGCGCATGATGGACGAAGGCGTCTACGTCATCGGCTTCTGCTACCCGGTCGTGCCAAAGGGCAAGGCGCGCATTCGCGTGCAGATCAGCGCGGCGCACGAAATTGCGCAACTGGAGACTGCCGTCGCGGCATTCAAAAAGGTCGGCAAGGACCTGGGGGTCATCAAGTGAAGATCGACCTAGAAAAGCTGCGCAAGTCGGGCCGCATCAGCGCGACGGCATTGGCTCACGGCCGCACGATGATCCAGCCGGGCACCAAGCTCGAAGACATCCAGCTGGCCGTCGAAGCCAAGATCCGCGAGATGGGCGGCGAACCAGCGTTTCCCGCGCAAACGTCGCGCAACCACATCGCAGCGCACTACTGCTCGCCTCCGGGGGACACGACCGAAGTGCAAGCCGGCGACATCATCAAGCTCGATTGCGGCACCCACGTTGATGGCTGGGTCACCGACAACGCGACCACCGTCGACCTTCGGGACGGCGAAGACTCGTTGTTGCTGATGTCGAGCAAGATGGCGCTCGAGAACGCCATTGCCTTGATGGGCCCCGGCGTCTCGCTGACCGAGATTGGCCGCACCGTAGAATCGACGATCACGCAACTCGGCTTCCAGCCAGTTCGTAACCTGTGCGGCCACGGGGTCGCGCGCTACACGATCCACTGCGCGCCATCGGTGCCGAACTACGACGACCCGAAGGCGGCACGTTTGCGCGCCAACCAAACCATCGCATGCGAACCGTTCGCAAGTGACGGCAAGGGCATGATCGCCGAAGACGGCAAGGGCGAAGTGTTCATGCTGCGCCGCGACGTACGGGCCAAGGACAGCTTGCCGAAGGACATCCTCGAGGCGATGGAACAAAGCGAACGCTTGCCGTTCGCGCGCCGCGACATGGTGCGATGGCTCGGCAGTGACAAGCGCTGCGAAGAAGCGATCAAGGTGCTCAACAAGAAGAAGTTGATTGACGACTACCCGCCGCTTTGTGAGAAGCCGGGTGTGCGCATCGCACAGTTTGAGCACACGATCTTCATCGGTGAAAATGGCCCCGAGGTCATGACCCGATTCCCCGGGTAGCGACCAACACGTCATGCGCATCGGAATCGACGCACGCGAGGGCTTTCGCCCTCAGCCCCGCGGCATCGGACTCTACGTCCGACATCTGGCGCGTGAATTCGGAACCCGAGCAGCAGATGAAGAGTTCCTGCTCTACCACCAACTAACGCTCGCAGACGACGCTGGGAACCCGTTCGTGCTGGCCGCGAATCAGAAGTCCGTGCACACCGACATGCCGGGCGGCCGCTTCCACACTTGGGAACGACTACAAATGCCGTGGCGCATTCGCCGCGACAAGCTCGACGTCTACCACGGCACCTACAACACGCTGCCGCCGCGCTGGCCCGTGTGGAAAGGTCCACCGATGGTTGTGACGCTGCACGATGTGATCGTGACGTGGTATCCCGACAACCTCGACGATCCCTACATCCAATACGCGCGCAAGGTCACGCAACGTGTCGTGCGCGACGCCGCCGTGATCTTGACGGTCAGCGAATGGAGTAAGCGCGACATCTGCGAGCGCTTCGATTGCGATCCTGGCAAGGTACGCGTCTCGCTCAATGGCTTGCACCCCGAGGTGCTCAAGGGCGCTCCCGACGGCGCCGGCGACCGCGCTCGCGAGCAGCACGCCGACGGCCGCCCCTACATGTTCGCGATCGGCGCCAGCCTCGAGCGCAAGAACACCGGCCGCATGATTGAAGCGTTCGCCCTCGCTCGCGAACGCCAACCGGACCTGCCCCACCTGCTGCTGATCTCCGGCGTCGGCGGTCAAATTGACCGCTTCAAGGAACGGGCCCAGAAGGCGGGCGTGCTCGATCACGTTCGCTTCCTGCCCTACCTCGACCAACAAGAACTGATCGCAGTCTACGCTGGCGCCGACCTATGCATCTACCCGAGCCTCATTGAAGGCTGGGGCATCCCGGTCACTGAGTCGCTCGCGCTGGGCACGCCGATCGTCACCAGCAGCACGTCAGCGATGCCGGAAGCCGGTGGCGACTACGCCCGCTACTTCGACCCCCACGACCTCGATTCGATGGCAACGGGCATCGTCGATGCCGTCGACAACTACGTTCCGAACTGGCCGTCGATGCGCGACGCCGCGGTGGCGAGGGCTCGCGAACTGACGTGGGCTAAGACTGCCGATAGCGTTTTGGCGACGTATCGAGAAGCTGCGGCGCGCGGGTAGCTACCTCAAGAAGTCCGAACGCGAACACCGCCAAGCAACGAACCGTTCGCCCACAAAAAAACCTGCCACGCCTGAAACGTGAGCAGGTGTTTTCTTGTCCTGGCACCGTGCGCACATCTTTGTGCGGCGGCTGACTCAGGCTGTTGGCTAAGTCCTGGCGGCGCGGCCTTCGGCGATGATGCGTTGGGCTAGGCGGTCGGCGGCGTCGGAGGACGGGATGCCTTCTTCCTTGGAGATCGTCCAGAGTTCCTTGAGCGCTTGGGGGATGCGCTCGATCTTGCGGAGGGCGACTTCTTCGTTGTAGCCGCCTTCGTGGAACTCGACCGAGACGTTGACGATGCCGCCAGCGTTGATGACGTAGTCGGGGGCGTAGAGGATGCCGCGATCCGAGAGCGCCTTGCCATGCTCAGGCTTGAGCAGCAGGTTGTTGGCGGCGCCGGCGACGACCTTGGTGCGCAGTTGCGGGATCGACTCGTCGTTGAGGATGCCACCGAGAGCACACGGGGCGAGCAGGTCGCACTCCATGCTCAATATCTCGTCAGCGCTGATCTGCTTGACGCCGTGCTTCTCAGTCAACTCGTCGAGCCTGGCCTGGTTGCGGTCGGCGGCGTAGACCGTGGCACCTGCTTCGGACAGGCGCTCGGCGAGCGGGCCACCGACGGCGCCGACGCCTTGGATGGCGATCGTCCTGCCCTTCGGATCGTCGTTGCCGAACGACCAGCCGAGCGCGGCGCGAACACCGAGGTAGACGCCGTAGGCCGTGTATGGCGACGGGTTGCCGCTACCGCCGTCGTCGCGCGACAGGCCGGTCACATACTTGGTCGCACGGCGAGCGATCTCGAGATCGCCGATGCTCGTGTTGACGTCTTCTGCCGTCGTGTAAAGGCCACCGAGCGAATCTATGAGGCGACCCATCGCGAGGTAGAGGCCCTCGGACTTGATCGTCTTGGAGTCGCCGATCATGACGGCCTTGCCGCCACCGAGACCCGTGTGGGCCACGGCCGACTTGTAGCTCATGCCCTTCGACAGTCGCAGCACGTCGAACAGGGCGTCCTCCTCGGACGCGTAGTTCCACATGCGCAGACCACCCAAGGCTGGGCCCAGGGTGGTGTCGTGCACGGCAATGATTGCGTGCAGGCCTGTTTGGGGATCGACGCCACGAACGACTCGCTCGTAGCCCTCGACCGGGATTTCGCTGATTTGAAGAGTATCGCTCACGGATATGAGGCTCGGTGCCGCAGTTTGGAGGGCGAACAGAGTAGCGACGAGATTACTCGGCGCCACTGGTGTGCGGCCCAGCTAGGCAAGGCCGGCAAGAAAACAACGTTTAGGGCCAGTATTACATGCCTGAGCGGCTGCCGACCTTGACCTGCAAGTCCACCTCGGCTTCGCCCTTACGAACCTTCACGGTGACCGTGCGGCCGATGATCTGCTCGTCCAGAACCTCTGTGTAGGTCTCGATATCGGGCGTCGGGATGCCCTTGAGGGCGACGATCACGTCGCCTTCCTCAATACCGGCCGCCTCGGCAGGGCCGCCCTCGCGGACCGGGCCGACACCGACACCATCGATCTCCGCACCAGCGTAATTAGGCATGAAGCCGAGGGCCGGGCGCAAGCCTTCCGGGTTCTCAGTGGGCAATTCGTCGTCAATTACCTTCGCGACCTCCGGCTTCTTGGCCACCTTCGGCACCTTCGGCACCGAGCGGGCATTGGCCGGATCGGCCACGACGATGACGTAGTCGGCGACATCGCGCGGCGACTCATACATCCCCGAGCCAACATCGCCCACGGTCTCGGCAGACAAGATGCGGATGTTCAGGTCCGGCATACGGTTCTTGATGCGCTGCACGGTGCCACGGCCGTGGTCGCTGTGCGCGCGGCCACAGATGAGAATGGCCAGCGGGTGATCGCCCTTCTTGCGGCGCTTGGTCAGATGGTCTGTGATCGCCTCGGCCATCGTGTCGTCCTTGAGGCACTGCGACGCGTAGTAGCGCTCCATGCCGCCCGGACCGAACATGCCGGCGTGACCTTCCATCATCTCATTGAAGGCATCCCAATATTCGTCCTGCGGGGCGGTCGTTTCGCGCGCGAGGTTGGAGTCCCCCATCACTGCGGAAAGGCCCTTCTTGGCCGCTTTGCTGGCTAATGGACGCGGTGCATTGGCGGCCAGCACGATGATGTGGTGCTTCTTGGCGAACTCAATTACCGGACGGTAGTCGCGGGCATAGTGTGCGGGCGGGCGAGCCTTAGCACGAAACGTCGCTTCATCAATGAGGCCATTGAGGTATTGGAGCAGCACGTTTTGCACATCGCGCTCGAACATCTCCATCGCGATCACCATGTTTGGTCGCCGGTCGTAGATCGCGGCGATCAACTCGAGATGGGTCTGATGCACGGCTGGCGTCTGGTGCAACTCACCGAGCGCGACAACATCAGCATCGAAGACAGCATCGGCAACCGAGGACACCGACAACAAGCTGTCGGAGTTGGTCGCAACGATGCGAGGGCCACTGGCGCAGGAGGCCAGCCAGGCGAGGGAGACAAGCAATCCAATCGAACGCATGCCAATATCAGACCGCGGGCGAGCATTGGCGGCAAGCACGGGACAAAAGGCAGGCATCTTGACGACCGGATCAACAACGACGGCAGATTCGGCAGAGCAACTCTTTCGCTGCGGCGCCGCGACGCTTGAATTCAGCAGCCCGCATGAAGATCACCACCTGGAACGTCAACGGCATCCGCGCCCGCCTCACGCACGTCATCGACTTCCTCCGGGAACACGAACCCGATGTCCTGTGCCTGCAAGAGACTAAGGTCGTTGACGACCTGTTCCCGCGCGACGTGATCGAGAACGAAGGCTACGACGTGACGTTCACCGGACAGAAGGGCTACAACGGCGTGGCGATTCTGGCGGCGCACGAAATCAAGGACGTCGTCATGGGCATGCCCGACGATCCGCCGGACGCCGAGAAGCGCGTCATCGCGGCGACCGTCAATGGCTTTCGCGTGCTCAATCTTTACGTCGTCAATGGCCAGGAAATCGGTGCCGAGAAGTACGACTTCAAACTCGATTGGTTGCGGCGGCTGCGCACATACCTGGACACCAGCTTTGCCGCGAACGAAGACATCGCTGTGGTCGGCGACTTCAACATCACGCGCGATGACCGCGATGTGCACGACCCCAAGTGGTGGAACGGCCGCATCCTGTGCTCGGACAAGGAACGCGATGCGATGCGCAACGTGATGGCGTTCGGACTCGAAGACAGCTTCCGCCAACATCACGACGAAGCCGGTATCTACACGTGGTGGCACTACACCGGCGGCTCGGCGGTCAAAGACGACGGTCTACGCATCGACTATGTGTTGTCATCGAAGAGTGCGGGCGCTCGTTGCACCGACGTCATCGTGCACAAGAATGAGCGCAGTAAGAAGACGCCGAGCGATCACGTTCCTGTCACGGCCATCTACGCGGATCGCACTTGATGAATAACTCGCTCGAGCCAGAACCAGGCGCGGCAGACGCTACGCCCGACTACCGAATCAAGACGACCGGACTCGGTCGCGAGTTTGGTGGCAAGTGGGCCGTGCGAGATCTCGACCTGCACGTGCAAAGGGGCGAATTGTATGGGTTCCTTGGCCAGAACGGGGCCGGTAAGACGACGACGCTACGACTGCTCGCGGGTCTGCTGCGACCAAGCAGCGGCGACGCACTCATCGCCGGTCTAAGTCACAGAAAGGATTCGCGCGCACTGAAGATGCGACTCGGTTTCGTTCCCGATACGCCGCCGCTCTACGACTACCTCACCGGCCGCCAATACATCGCGTTGGTCGCGAGCATGTGGCGCATCCCGCGCAAGCAGCGCGACGAACGCGCCGACCGACTATTGGATCTGTTGCACATGAGCGACGTCGCCGACGACCTGTGCAAGAGCTACTCGCACGGCATGCGCAAGAAGGTGCACCTCGCGGCCGTTCTGACGACGGAGCCAGAAGTATTGCTGCTCGACGAACCGACGACCGGCCTCGATCCAGGCAGCACTCGCAAGCTCAAGGACTTGCTGCGTGTCGAAGTCGGGCGCGGCACCACGGTGTTGTTTAGCACGCACGTGCTCGACACCGCCGAAGAGATCTGCGACCGAGTCGGCATTCTCGCGAAGGGCAGATTGCTCGCCGAAGGCACCGTCGCCGAACTGCGCGCGCAGCACGACAACCAATCCCTCGAAGCCGTGTTCCTGGCTCTCACCGACGGCGACGACGTCTCCGCATGAGTTTGATCGCCGCCGACCTGCGAGCCTTGGCCAATCTGCCGACGAGTGCCGTCGGCCGACGCAAAACGCTCGGCTTGGTCGTGGGCCTAGGGCTCTTGTCGTTGATGTCATGGTGGCTGGCGAAGGCCTTCATCGACAGCAGTGAACTGCAACGCGTCATGGGGTTGAGCGCGGGTGAAGACGTCACTGCGCGACTCATCGGCTACGGCCTGATGACATGCCCAATGGTTGCGACGTGGCTCGGTTTGGCGACCGCACAAAAGCAACTGTTCGAAACGCCCGAACTGATGCTGTGGCGGCAAGCGCCCATCGCAGGCTTCCGCGGACCGGTACAGATCTTTCTGCGGTCGGTGTTCATGTCGACGCTATGGGCAACCGCGCTGTCGGCGCCGTTCGTCGTCGCGGTGATGCAGAAGAGTCCGGCGCCGACGCTCGCGTATGCGCTGATCCCGCTGGCGGTGCTCAGCTGCACGGTGCCGCTGCTGGCGACGCTGTTGTCCGTGCAGATCATCATGGTGCGGTTCTTGGCTGGGCGCTGGTTGCGACTGGTGCTGTCGGCGATCGCAGCATTGGCATCGGTCGCTTTCACGATTTGGTTGTTGCTCAGCCTGTTCACCAACGGTGGAGCCCGCATCCAGGAAATCGAAGTTGCCGCCCAGGATTCGCAGCGCATGGCCATGACCGTGCATGCCGCGGCCACGATGCTCAGTGGCGCCGTCAACCGCGTGCTGACGTTCGCACACTTCCTGCCCGTGCTCGGCTGGACGCTCGGCTCGCTGCTGTTGTTCGGCTGCGTTTCGGTGCTACACCCGCGCGCTCACGAACGCTTCATTGAGTCGGATCGCCCGATGTGGCGCCGCAGCAATCGGCGTTGGCCGACCTCGCTCGCCAGCAACGTGCGCAAGAAGGAGTTCGCGCAGGTGCTGCAACAACCGGGGGCTCTGATCGGGTTCTTGGTGTTCGCCGTGTTGGTGTTCGCCCTAGCCCACGAACGCGTGCTGGTCGGCAACATCCTCAGTTACAGCCGCCTGCCCCACGAAGTCCGCAACCTCGCCGCGCTGCTGACGTGGTGGTTCCTCGCCGTATTGCTGGTGCTCTACGCGCATATGGGCCGACTGGCACTTTGGGATGGGGCGCAATGGCCGCTCTACATCGCTTCGCCGGCGCAACCGCGATGGATTCTGCGTGGCAAGCTGCAGGCAGTCGGCGTGTTCTTGTTGTGGCCACTCTTGCTGGTCGCTGGCATTGGCGTGCAAACGCTCGGCGTCGAACTCAAGACCATGCTGTGGTTCCTCGGCTTTGCGCTAACCGGAACCGTCATCGCACTCGCCGTCGTTGCCGTCGTCGGCACGTGGCCACGCTTGATGCGCCCTGACAATGAGGGGCAAATCCTGCAAGGCGGCAAGAGCTTCTTTGCCGCGATGGTGATGGTCACGATGTTCCACATCACGATGATGCCGGCGGCGATCGGATGGCAATGGACCACAAGGCCACGCACCCCAAGCAACCGCATCACGTCCCTGCTCGCTGACGAATGGCTGCCGTGGATTCTCGGCACCGCGATCTGCTACGCCACAGTGATCGCCATCATCGGCTTCCTGGTCGGTGGCTGGAACTACCGCCGCCTACTCGCACCGCGCTAGCACCTGCCATGTTGGGACTGTGCCTGGCACCGTACTAACGCACTGGCGACCAACCGGCGACGTCTAAGGGTTTTGCGGCTAGGGCTGAAACTGGCGGTCCTGGGAGTTGCAGGTTGAGCAGCTGGAACATGTCGTTGGCTTGGAGGTCGAGGTCGACCGGAGCGAGTTGCCACGGCTGGTGCGCGATCTCGCCGCAAACCAAGTGGCCGCGGTGCTGGGCGTAGAGGCAGTAACGCTCGGCAAGGAAGTATTCGAAGGACTCGGCGGCGGCGATCTGGGCTTCGCCCGTCGTGCGCCAAGTAGCTTCGAAGGTGGCATCGGGGCCGCGGCGATCGCGGCGGGCGCTCTTGAAGTGCGTACGGCCATCGACTTGCTGGCACGACATGTCGGCGTAGAAATACGGTAAGCCAAAGCCGACGCGGGCACCGGCCACCGCGAGGCGACTCAGAGCGTCGAGACTGAAGAACCACACGCCCGGGCGGCCGTCGTGAGCCCGGTCGGTCTTGTGCCGCACGTAGGTACGCAGGTTGCATTCCGCAAATCGGTAGGCGGTCGGCACCGGCGGCAACCAACGAAACCGGGTTGCGGCCATCAGGAAGGGCACCACACCGAGCCACGCTTTGCCGTCGAACGTGTCGAGCTCCAGATCATCTGGCAGATGCGGGCGAATCAAGTCGGGATCGACGGGCCAGTGCAAGAACAGGAGTTCTTCCCAACGCATCGTCAAAGACCACTGACGATCGGGGATCGGCCAGGGTCTATGTGCCAGGGTCTTCAGGGCTGGATGACTCATCTCGTTACCAACAACCTCCGCAGGCTACCATGATGGCATGGTTCGCCTCCCGTTCCTAATTCCCTTCGCATGCACGCTGACCCTCGCGGTCGCGGCATCCGCTCAGGATGACCTGCGCGATCGCATCACGCTTACCAACGGACGTGTGATCACCGGCCGAGTCGTCGCGTCGCACGCCCCCGAGCAATTGCTGGTCATGCAAGGCGGCAAGCGGGTGCGCGTCGACGTCGATCAGATCAAGGAGAAGCAGCTGGTCGCGCACCAGATGATTGCGTTCTTCAAGCAACGTGACAAACACGGCAAGTCGCGTCGAGCGCGCAAGTATCTGGTCGATTGGGCCGACTCGCATGGGCTTCCAAGTATGGCGCGATTGCAAGCGCTCGAACTCGTGCTGCAAGACGACACCGATGCCGACATGCACAAGTTTCTCGGTCACCGACTGAGAGGTAAGCAGTGGCTGTGGCCACACGCCGGCAAGCACCTGACACTCAAGAAACTAGAGGATTCGCTAGCCAAGAACCCGATGCGCTTCGCGGGCGAGCGGTTCGCGTTACGGTGCGATGCCGGGTTGCTGATCAACCTGCATGCACTCTTCGATCTCGAACGCCTCGGCGTGACTTGGTTCGATCACTTCGGTAAGGACCTCAACCTCAACGAAGTGCTCAAGCCCATTGAGATTCGGACCTATCGCAATGTGATGGAGTTTCCCAAGTGGGGCTTCCGACCGCGTCCGTATTTTGAGCCGCCGCCGCACGACGACCTCGGCCGCACGTTCTACTCCGGCTCACAACCCGCACGGCCGGAAGACCTGTTCTTCCTCGGCACGCACGGCCTTCTGTATCGCACGTTGATCGGCGAAGGCGACCAACGCGACAGCCGCGGGCGCGTCTGCGCATGGCTGGAAGTTGGCCTCGGCATGCACATGCAAAAGGTCATGCAAGGGCCCGCCGGGTTCGCGGCGCCGGCCAAGCTCAAAAAGCTTGGTTTGCACGCGATGGCAGCACTTGGGCGCAGCTACCGAATCACGCATCTGGTGCATCTTCCGATGTATGGCAGCTTCTATATGACTGACGATTCGGCCACGGCAATCAACTGGAGTGCTGCGTCGATGTTCACTACGTGGCTGCTTACTGAGAAGAAGAAGGACAAGACGCGACCGCAGTTCCTCAAATACATCCGCGCAGCACTTGCCGACCGTCAAGGCGACAGCAGCACGACCTTCGATCGAGTCATGGGTAAGCCAATCGAACAGTTCGATGGGCCGTGGCGCGCGTGGCTAAACAAACTCGCAGGCAACTAACGCCGACGCCATCGGTGGTTAGGCGCGCGGGCCCTCAATCCACTTGCCAAGGGGTTGTAGGCTGCTGTGATTCTGGTAAGAGAGAGTCAGTCGTCAAGCAAGGCCAGCTTGACCCGCACGTCGATCTCAGTGAATAACTCGAGGAGGCAGATGGAAGACATGCAGCGCACGAAAGTGCATCGCACCAAAACGAGACCGCCAAGCTGTTACTAGCTCACGTTCTCAATAAACCCCGGCTCGCGCCCATGCAATTCTCGCGACCGATGGCCGACGCCCCTTACCGGATGCCGGCTGATTGGTTCGTCGACACTCTCAGGTAGTCCTGCTGCACGCGCGAGCCGGTTGCTTGTACCTACCGCACTTGCGCGAGTGAACGCGCCTTCTCCTAGCGAGTCGCCATGTGCTGCAACGCGTCGCCTTCCAAACGACACGTCTTCCAGTCCGGCATCACAGTCGCGCCTTGCCGAGAATAGAAATCGATGGCGAGCTGATTCCAATCGAGCACGTGCCAATCGAGACGCGGGCAATCACGCTTGATCGCTTCCGCCGCCAGCGCCTTCAGTAGGCGAAGGCCGTAGCCGTGACCGCGAAACTCAGGATCGACGTAGAGATCCTCGAGGAACAAGCAGGGCTTGCACCAGAACGTCGAGTAACTGGTGAAGAACAGCGCAAAGCCAACTGGCTTGCCTTCGTGCTCAACGAGCAACGCCGAACACACTGGACTGTCGCCAAACAGGTGCTCCGTCAGGCGCGCTTCACTGAGATCAAGCTGATGCTCGAGCTTCTCGTATCGCGCCAAGTCGCGGATGAAGCGCGCGATATGCGGTTCATCGCCGGGACGTGCGGGCCGAATGGCGCCAAGTTGCGACGACGAGTTCTGTGACGGGTTAGGCAATGTATCAGACAAAAGGTCAAGCAGGGGTTCACTGACCGAGCCCGTTGACGAGCCGATCTTCGCCAGTGCGATGACGAGTGCATGCGCCTTCGAGCTGGTAGCCGCGAGAACTCTCGAAGCCGGACGAAACATTGTAGCTAGCAATCCAGGCTGCACAATATCGTCAGCTCACAGTGGTTGCCGCCGAGGCGCCCACTGACCTGGCCTCGCCCAAGCAGGCACTGTTTCTTTGCCATGGCACTGTCGCCCGCGCTCGGCGACGATCTGGAGCAAGCCACTCATGACCAAGTCGCAAGCCACCCAAGCCGGGGCCGACGAACGCAAGTCGTTCGGGGCCGACTACTACCGACGCTACTACGACAACGAAGAGACCCGCGTCAGCGACGTCTCGGAGATCCGCCGCCTGGCGACGTTCGTGGCCGGTTACATGCAATACCTGCAGTTGCCGGTGCGCTCGATCCTCGATGTTGGTTGCGGCGTTGGCAATTGGAAGACGGCCTGCTTGGAGCTGTGGCCGCAAGCCCGCTACTACGGTGTCGAATACAGCGAGCACCTCTGCAAGCAGTTCGGCTGGCAGCAGGGTTCGGTCACCAACCTCAACGCCAAGGCCAAACTCGGCCGCTCGACGTTCGACCTCGTGGTCTGTCAGGGGGTCCTGCAATATCTCGACGACCGCTCCGCAACGGCTGCGCTCAAGAACCTCGCGAAGTGGAGTGACGGCGCCCTGTATCTCGAAGCCCTGACCGAAAAAGACTGGCAAGAGAACTGCGACCAATCAGTCACCGACGGGGACGTGCACCTGCGCCCCGGTTCGTTCTACCGCGAGCGACTTGGCAAACAATTTCAGAACTGTGGTGGCGGGGTCTTCTGTAGCAAGCGCGCCGGCGTCGCACTGTTCGAACTCGAAGGCGAATAAGTAGGGAATGGATTTCTTCGGACATCAAGACCAAGCCCGCAAGGCCTCGGGTCGACTCGTGTGGCTGTTTGTTGCGGCCGTCATCTGCATCATCGTACTGATCTACATCGCCGCGAAACTCACGCTGATCGCCTCCGATGTAGGCCCAGGCCACCTGATTGATTGGCCAGTGCTCGGTGCCGTCGCGGGCTTGGTCATCGTCGTTGTCGGCGGCGCAATGCTCTATAAGACCGCGCAACTTCGAACCGGCGGTAGCGTTGTCGCTGAGATGCTCGGTGGCCGCCTGGTCGAGATCGACACCAAGGATCCCCAAGAGAAGGTGCTGCGCAACGTCGTCGAAGAGATGGCGATCGCATCGGGAGTACCAGTGCCCGACGTCTTCGTCATCGATGGCGAAGCAGGCATCAACGCGTTTGCCGCCGGTTGGTCGCCAGCCGACGCAGCAATCGCCGTCACCCGCGGCAGCCTCGAAGCGTTTACGCGTGACGAACTTCAAGGCGTCATCGCGCACGAGTTCAGCCACGTCTTCCACGGCGACATGCGCTTGAACATTCGCTTGATGGGCGTGTTGTTTGGCATCGTCTGCATCTCCGTGATCGGCCGCATCCTTTGCCAGGGCGCGTTTTATGGCGGCATGGCCCGCTCGCATCGCAGCGACGATCGTCGCAGCAACGGCCAAGGCATCATCATCTTCGGCTTCGCCCTGGTCATCATTGGCTACGTCGGCGTGTTCTTCGCCCGCTTGATCCAGTCCGCCGTCTCCCGGCAACGCGAGTACCTCGCCGACGCCAGCGCCGTGCAATACACACGCAACCCGCGCGGCATCGGGTTGGCCCTAGCGAAGATCGGCGGCTTGACCGCGCAGATGAAGAACCCGCACACCGAAGAAGCCAGCCACATGCTGTTTGCCGATGGCGTGTCGAGATTCGGCAGCGCGATGGCAACCCACCCACCCCTCGAAGAACGCATCGAACGCGTTCTGCCGGGCTTCTTAAAGCACATCGAGCCGGAAGGCAGCCTCACCGACGCCGTCAACCAAACACCGGCCACGCAGCAATTCGCTGGCGGCGCGGTCTCCGGGCTTGCCGGCGGCACGACGCCCCGCAGGTTGCTTGCTACCGTCGGCGATCCGCAACCGAAGCACGTTGACGCAGCGCACCAGCTGCTGGCAGCGCTACCGCTCGACCTAACCGTTGCCGCGCATGAACCGGGCCGAGCTCCGTCGCTGGTCTACGCGCTGCTGCTCGATGAAGACCGCGGCGAACGCAACAAGCAACTGCAACTACTGAAGGACTGCGCCGGTGACTCCGCGGCGATCGTGCACGACACCCAAGCGTGCTATCGCGAAGTAGCCGCACTGGCGCGCAACCTGCGCTTGCCGCTGTTCGAGCTGACGACTCCAGCGCTGCGCAGCCTGCCCGATAGCGAACGACGCACGCTGCAAAAACGCGCGCGTGAGTTGGCGATGGCCGACGACCACCTGTCGCCATTCGAGTTCGCCTTGATCAAGTCACTCGAGCGCCACGTGCGAACGACGGACCAAGCGACGCCGCGTGCTCAAGGACGACGTCTATCGCTGCAACAGTGCGCCAACGAAGCCGCATTCGTGCTGTCGGTGATCGCACACGCCGATGCCAAGGGCGATACCGACAAGGCCGCAACGGCGTTCGCCCGCGGCGCAGAAGTTCTGTCGTTGCCCAACGTGCAACTAGTCGACGCAAAGCATGCCAAGCCGCAGCAACTCGACCGTGCCATCGAGCGGTTGGGCCGCATGTCGCCGTTCGCCAAACGCAACCTGCTCACGGGCTGCGCCGAAGTCGCCGCCAGCGATGGCCACCTGTCCGCCGAGGAGGTCGACTTGGTGCGCGCCCTCGGCGAATTGTGGGATTGCCCGGTGCCGCTGACAGTTGACGACTGAGACGCCGACTCCCAGCCGGCAACTTGGCGGCCACAGGCCCAATAAGGGACAACCCTCAAGAAACCTGCTAAGACGCGGTGGCGCTGGCCGATACGCCTCGCTGCAGGGAAGGGGATTATGACTTGGGCCAAGAATGACATTCTTGCCGCGGTCGGCGCATCGACCGTTGTGGCAGCAGGATACTGGGCGGATGCCTTGGGCCCCCTCGTAGGCACCATTCTCGCTGCAATCGGCGGCGCGCTACTCGCCATACGCTGCATCGGCCAGGCCTCAATGCGACGCCGACTGCGCAACCGTGACCAAGCACACGAACAACAATTGCGTCACCGCGACGAGTGTCTCGCGCAGACGGCACACGAACTGCGTACGCCACTGACCGCAGTCATGAACTCGCTTGAGATCGTGCGCAGTGGCATGGCAACGACTCGCGAAGAGGTCGACGGCTTCCTCGAAGAAGCGGACCTCGCGGCGCAACACCTGTCGTTCTTGATGAATGACGTGCTGGACGTCGCCGCGATCAAGGCCGGCAAGCTGCGGCTCGAGATCGCCGATCACGACATCGAACAGTTGATCGCCAAGAGCATGCGCATGCTGGGCATGCAGGCCGCGCGCAACCCCATCACGATTCACAACGAGGGCCACGACGACGGGCTTGAGGTGCGCAGCGACTCGCGACGCCTGCGGCAGGTCCTGTTCAACCTGGTCAGCAACTCGATCAAGCACTGCGAACCCGGGCAGCCAATCGAAATCGTCATTCGAGACGAAGGCGACAACGTGCGATTCCGCGTGCTCGACCAAGGCGTGGGCGTAGCGGACCAAGTGCGCCCCCACTTATTCACCGCATTCGCCGGCGATGACCAGAACGCGAGCGCCGACAGCACCGGCCTCGGCCTGATGATCTGCCGCGACCTGATCCAGCAAATGGGCGGCACCATCGGCTACGCAAAACGAGCCACGGGCTCCGAGTTTTGGTTCACACTGCCTCGAGCAGACAAGGTGATCGTTGCGTCAGCCGAGCCTGTGACGCGATGATGGCAATATGCTTGTCAGGCTCGCTGTGGTCATGGCCCTGTGCCTCGCCGCCACCCAGAATCCGAATGCGTCGCTGAAGACGTTCAAGAACTTCAACCGCACGTACCGGATGGAGTTGCCGGATGGCTGGCGCCAGATCGCGCCCGGCGAAGCAGTTACGCTGAGCGAAGACGTCAACGCGCCGCCCGACATCCACCCCTCGGAACCGCGTTCAATCTACACGGTCGGGCCAATCGACAAGTGGCTCGACGGTGAGTTCGACGGCCCCTGGCTGCGCGTGATCGAAAAGAAGAATGCGATGTATATCGATGAGGACTACCAGCAGATTGTGCGGGACACATGGCAGCGACAGTCCGACAACACCGACGTGTCGCACGAGGTCCACGACATCCAAATCGAGAAGATCGGCACTCAACAAGTCGAGAGTATCGTCGTCGTTCGGACCCGCACGCCGCCAAAGCCTGGCGCGGTCAGCAGGTCCTTGGACGTCCATGCGCCGACCGCAAGCCAGCAGCTGATCTTCTCGTTCGGCTGCCCAGAGGACCAGTTCGCCCGATGGCAACCGGAGTTCCGCCGCTGGCTCGACACCTTGACCTTTGCGCGGGCGCCAGAACCCCAGGCCACCTTGACCGACCGGCTGTGGACACCGCTGCTTGTTGGCGGAGCCGTGGGCCTGGTTTTGCTGCTGCTATACAAGCACACCCGCGCCGGGCGTTGAGCCCAGGGGCATTGGCGCTACACTGCTGCGCGCAGAAGCCCTGTGGCCGCCCGTCTCCACACCACCAATTTTGAAGAAGTCCGCCAAGCCGAAGGCTCCCAAGAATCTCGACAAGCAATTGTTTGAGGCGGGGCTGCAATGCCACAAACGATTGTGGCTTGACTATCACGAACCATCCCCCGAGTCGACATCCGCCAGCCGCCAGGAGATGTCGCGCGTCGGGGATGAGATGCGCGAGCTGGCGCGCACGGCGTTCCCGATGGGAGTCGTCATCGATTGTGACGACGCCACCGCGGCCGCCAAGAAGACCGCCGAACTGTTGGCCGACAACACGCCCGTATTGTTCGACGCGACGTTCGTGCACAACGGTCTTGAGGCTCAGTGCGACATCTTGGTTGTGCATCACAACAAGGAGACCAACGAGAAGATGGTCGACCTTTTTGAGATCAAGAGCGGTACCAAGATCAAACACCGCTACGTCAACGACCTCGCGTTGCAAGCGATCGTGCTTGAGCAGTGTGGCCTGAAGCTCAAGAGCGCCTACCTGCTGCACATCAACCCGAAGTATTCTCACGTCGAAGGCGAGGAGTTCCCGCCGATGCAGCTGCTGCGCAGCGCCGACGTCACGGCCAAGGTTGAGAAGCAGCTCCCGAATGTCACCCGCCGCCTCAAGCACTTGCGCCTCGCGATCCACAACGACAGCGTGCTGGAGTTGCCGATGGGAACGTTCTGCAAGAACCCGTTCCCGTGCCCGCACACCGCGCGTTGCCAAAAGGACGCGCCGCCACTGCCACTGCACCAGCTGCCAGGACTGACGCGCGCGCAAGAGATCGAGATGCACAAGGAAGGCATCGAAGAACTAATGAGTGTCGACGGCGGGCGCGAAGGATTGACGTTCCGCCAACGCCGCACGCTCGCGTGTATGCAGCAGCAAGAACGCATCACGGAGTCGTTCGTGGCCGAAGAGCTGTTCGCCTGCGAACGACCGCTGCACTTCGTCTCCATCGCAGCCGTCACTGAACCGCTACCGAGATTCCATCAGCAACGCCCGTGGCAACAGACGCCCTATGCATGGGCTGCCAAGACCATCCACGAAGACGGCCGCGTCGAATCGACATCTTGGGCAAGCGTTGACCGCAGCGACCCGCGCGCGCAGTTCGTCAAGACACTGTCACGTCACATCGAGATCGGCGGCACGATGCTGTGCTGGCGCAGCGAAGCGATTCGCGAGATGCGCACGATGCTCGACTCGGTGCCGGATGGCAAAACGAGTGTGCGCGCGCTACTGGGCTTCGAGCACGTCGACATGATGCAGCTGCTTGAGGCAGGTGTGTTCGATCCAAAGCTGCTGAGCTACTCCGACTTCCGCACGGTGATCGGCGCGCTGCTAGACGATCGCAGTGGCGACAAGCTCGACTCGCTCGATGCGAACTACCGCTACGAAGCCCTGCAAAAGGCTCGCACGCCACGCGTGCGAGCGGCCACTCGCGACAAGATCAGCGCCGAGATCCAAGAGGCTCTGAGCTGGCAGTCGCACCGACTGGCGGACTTGTTCGAATTGTTCGCACCAGCCGGATCCGAACCCGTTACGTCAAAGGACGTAGATGGCGATGCGGAAGCCGAAGCCGCAGAGGGCTCCGCAGAGTTAGCCGACAAGCCAGCACCACCGAAGCGTGCAGGCAAGCCGCGCCGGCAACTGCCCGACGCCGAATAGGTGTTCGCGCACGCGGTCACTCAAGCATCCGCACGCCACCCCAATCCTGCTTCGCGCCCGCACACTCCCGGTATGGATCGCGCACGGAGTAGCCGAACATTCCGCCGGGACATGCAGCTACGATGCCTTGCATGTGTGCCCGTTCGGCTGCCCACTTGGGCCTGCTGCGAATTTGCTTCGTTCTCGCCGCGTTAGCGTCAGCGCTCACCGCCCAGAGCTACTCCGCGCGCGTCTACACCGAAGCGGATGGCCTCCCGCACCAGTCGATCCTCGACATCGCCCAGACTGCAGATGGCATGTTGTGGTTCTCGACGTCGGCTGGCCTCGCGACTTACGACGGACGCTCATTTGAGCCAGTAGCTCTCGGCCAAAGACTGCGCGGGCGAGCCTCACGGTTCCAGATGGACACCGACGATGTTGGTCGACTGTGGGCCTTCGAAACGGATCCGCCGTACATCGGTCGACTGCTCATCGACGGATCGTGGCAGCAACTCCCAGACAACGACCTCGTTGATGCGGATGCGCGCCCAGCCAACCTATCGGTGGCGTGTGTCGCACAGAAGAACGGCGATTACTTCGCCCTACTTGGCTGCGATGGCGGCGGGTTGTGGTTGCTTAGCCCATCAGGCTGGCGCCGAGTGCCTATCGAATCAGAGTTCGTGCGAAGCATCTGCGTTCTCGACGACAACTTTGTGATCGCCGGCGCTCACGGCGTTGCCCTCCTACCCATCGCATCACCACAAGCTCAACCGACACCAATCACCGAGATCCCGGATGGTGGTACGCTGGCCGTCGCATTCGACGAAAGCCAGGACTTATGCTGGATCCTCGGACGCACTTGGATTGGCCAGTACCGGCATGGGCAGTTCAACTTGCTTCGGCAGTCGATGAAGGATCCGTTCCTCCCGGCGGTAATCAACGTGGCACTTCTGCCGGACGAACACGGCGGCGTCTACTTCGGAGAACGCGCGGGCTGCCTACACTTCTCTCCAAGCGAGGGACTTGAGACCTTCGAGCAAACCGACGGTCTCGACGACATCGGCATCACGCGGCTAGTGCGAGACCGCGAAGGCATCATCTGGGCCGGCGGCGTGCGCGGGGTCGCCAAGTTTGCCGGCCGCAGCTTGGTTAATCGTTCCTCGAAACACGGACTCGCCGAAGACGAAGTCTCGGCAATTCTGCAACTGCGCGACGGCCGCATGGTGCTCGGTCACGACATGAGCATCACGGTGCTCGAGAGCCCCCCACGCACAGTCACGCTTAACAGCGCCACCGCATTCACGCGCATCATGGCGATGGTACAAGCCGAAGACGGCTCGATCATCGCGGCAGCGAGCAGCGCCGGACTGCTACGGATTGACCCGGACACGCTAGCTTTCGAAACCATTCCCGGCCCCCCTATCCCCGGCCGCGCGATTCCCGGGCCGGGGTCACGGGAATTGCAAGCAACTCAATCTGTCAGTAAGGCTCCGAATGGCGACATCATCGTCGCCAGTTGGCGCAACGCCTGGTGGCTAAGAGTGAATGGGCAGAAGGAACTGGTCGACCTCAGCAAACTGCCCACGAGCATCAGCTATCTCCGACAGATCGTTGTCGATGGCGAAGGCATACTGTGTGCCGCCCGCACCGCAGGAGTCGTGCAATTTCTAGGCACAGAGATGCGACAGTGGACCGCCGACGGCCAAGCAACGCAAAATATCACATGCGTCACGCGGCGGCCCGACGGGTCCATCTGGGCCGGGAGCGCAGCAGGACTAGTGGAGGCCAACGACGATGGCACCCTGCGTCACCGCGACTTCGGTGGCGAACTTATCACGACTACCGTCTACTCCATTACGGACGATAACCAAGGCCGCACATGGTTCGGCACCAACGACGGTGTCATCATCTGGGATGGCACGCGGCTACGAGCCATCACAAGCGACAAGGGACTAGCTGGCCGCGAGACCAACCGTGGCGCCAACTATTGCGATAGCGATGGCCACGTCTGGGTCGGCTTTGACCACGGCTTGACAACGTTCCACCTCGACCGCGAAGTCGCCCCGCGACATGGCCCGACGATCGCGTTCTTGCCGCCATACGTCGACGGCGTGGCCACCGCTGGCGACGACTGGCAACAGCTCGATGACCATCGCTCGATTACTTTCCGGCTGCAATCGATCTCAACTCGCGATGAGGGGCGCTTGCTGCACGAATATCGACTCGAAGGCATCGACGAGGCGTGGTCCCCCAGAACCGCCCTACCCAACAACCAGATCCTCTACCACAGCTTGCCAGAAGGTCACTACCGGTTGCATGTGCGCGCCACCGACTCGGCTGGCCTGAACACAACCGCTGTCTCGCCGTGGCTCGAAGTCATGCCACCGTGGTGGCGGAGTTGGTGGTTCGCTCTAACGGTCGCGGCAGCAGCCCTCGCAATGGTTGGCTTCATCACCCTCTACGCGAGCCAGCGACGCCACACGCACTTACTCACGCGCACCGTTGTCGAACGCACGGCCAACTTGACGACCGAGCGCAATCGCCTGCACGCCATGCTGACGAGCATCGACGACGGTGTCATCGGCGTTGATAAGGACAGTGTCATCCGAGTCTGGAACCCGACTGCGACCAGCTTGACCGGTTGGAACGAAGAAGACACCGTCGGCACGCACCTCGACGAACTACTGCCCCCGCTCGACGCGCCCCATTCCTCGCAGCCTGGTCAACCGGTCCAGATCGTGACCCAGAATGGTGCGTCGCGTTGGTTTGAGTTCACAACGGCTCGCGTATCCAACGATGAGAATAGCGACCGAGTCATCGCATTCCGCGATGTCACCAATCGCCGCCAACAAGAGCAACTGCTAACGCGCACCGAACGACTGGAGTCGCTTGGCATTCTCGCCGGCGGCATAGCCCACGACTTCAACAACCTGCTGACCGTGATGCTCGGCAACCTCAGCCTGCTAGAGCTTGACGACCTGACTCCGGACGAGCACAACCAAGAGTCCAAACAACTCCACGAACAGATCCACGACGCCGTGCTGCGCGCCCGCGACTTGACGCAGCAACTGCTGACCTTCTCGAAGGGAGGTGCCCCGGTCCGCAAGCTAGGCTCGCTGACGGATGTCATCGCCGAGAGCGCACAGCTAGCACTGAGCGGCGCCAACGTGCGTTCCGAAACATCCATCGACGAAGAACTGCACGCGGTCGAGTTCGACTTCGGACAGATATCACAGGTCATTCACAACCTTGTGCTCAACGCTCGACAGGCGATGCCTGATGGTGGCACGGTCACGCTGCGCGGCTTCAACGTCGACTGCTCGCCACAAGGAACGATGGCGAAGTATGCGGTCATTGAAATCCACGACGATGGCACCGGCATCCCTCCCAGCGAACTCGAACACATCTTTGATCCATATTTCTCGACCAAGCCAGAGGGCACCGGGCTTGGCCTCGCGACATCACACTCGATCATCAAGCGACACGAAGGCTTCCTCACCGCAGAATCGCGCGTTGGTCGTGGCACGACACTGCGCATCTACCTGCCGGCCGGATCGCGAGCACCTAGCCAGGGCCAGCACACCGATCGCCTTCGCGCCGCGGCACCGAGGCCGGCAACCGCGAGCAATCGACGCGTGCTATGCATGGATGATGACGAGGGAATTCGCTCAGTAGTGGCCGCCAGCATGCAGACCCTCGGTCATCGCGCCGTCGTCGTAGCGGACGGCAAGGCCGCCGTCACCGCCTATCGCGAAGCGGTCGAAGCCAACAATCCATTCGACTACGTGCTCCTCGACTTAACGATTCCTGGCGGCATGGGCGGCATCGAAACGCTTGAGCAACTGCAGCACCTCAACCCCAACGTGGTCGCCATTGCGACCACAGGATACTCAACCGAGCCAGTGCGGGCCGAGTTCCAACAACATGGATTCTGCGTGATGCTCAGCAAGCCGTTCGGCATCAATGATGTCGATGCCGCGCTGTCGCAGGCAGCCGAGCTAACTTCGCGCCCAGACCCCAAGAAGGGCGGCAGCAGCGACTAGGCAGCTGCGTAGGCGGACAGCAGCGCGCGGATCTCGTCCTCGGTTCCAAACCGGCGGCTGAAGTCCTCGCGAATCCGCACGCCGAGTGCACCGGCAGCAGATCGGTTGCGGTAAAGAGCGAGGATCTGCTTCGCCATTTCCTCCTCGGTGCCGAACAGTAGCCCCGTCTCTTTGTGCCGGATCAACTCGCGGTTGCCAGGTACGTCGCTAGCAATGACGGGGCGGCCAAGGATGCCCGCCTCCAAGATGGTCGGCGCCGCACCCTCGCTGAACGACGTGTTGAGCACAACGTCCGCATCCAAATAGGCGGCACCCATGCGCTCTTTGGCAAGCGTCGGCAATACGCGAACGGCTGCTTGCTGCTCGCACAACGCGCGCACTTTGCTGGCGTAGGCATCGTCCTGATCGGGACCGGCAAGGATCATCTCAATGTCGGCACCGGCAGCGCGCAACACGTTGATCGCAGAGATCGCCCGATGCTGCCCCTTCACCGGCCGCAGGCCACCAGGCAAGAACACCAAGAAGCGCCGCCGTGGAATACCAAGCGAGCGACGCAGGTCGGTGCCGCTCGCTGGCAGCTTGACCGCAGCGCGCGCGACGACATCGATCTTGCCAATTGCGTCGGGGACACGCTCTTCGACGACTAGCCCAGCCTCTTCACTCGGCACCAGCACACGGTTCGCACGTCGAATGACTTCGCACACCATTGGCCCATGCACATCATCCGATGCATCACGGTGCAGGTCTTCGCCGGTCAGCGAGATCACCCATGGCGTACGCGAGCCAAGCAAATGCATGCCGCAACGCAGGGCGTCATGAGCGTGCACGATGTCAGGCCGAAAGCGTCCGATCGTGCCCTCGAGAGACTGCTTGAGACCACCTTCACTGGTACCGCCAAACAACTCGCACAAATGGCCGCAGTTCTGCAGCCCCTCGCGGTAGCGGCCAACCGTGGCAATACCGCCCAAATGCAAATGGGTCGGCGCCGGAGTCATCAACAGGACCTTCACTAGGGTGTTTTCGGCACCCGTAGGCCACGCACCTTACCTCGCTGGACAAGCAGCACGGAGAATCGCAGCACGACCGGCGTCTACTGGATTGCTCGACTTGCCATCCTGCTTACACCAAGTGCCAACGATCGCCCCATCGCACCGGGGCCACAGGTCTTTTGCGTTATCCGGATCGAGCCCAGATCCGATCCAGATTGGAAAGCTGCCGACCGCGGCCCGAACCGTATCGAATAGCGCTACATCGACGGGTTGGCCGGTGCGAGAGCCAGATAACACCATGCCGTCGGCGCCCGATCTCTCCGCCAAATCGCGAGCACCCGTTGCCAGATCGAACTCCACCAGTGGCTGCGCGTGCTTAACCATGAAGTCGGCAAGCAACGTCGTTTCGAGGCGCAGTTGGCGGCGGTACGCCGCGAGACGCGCGGATTCGCCAGCGATGATGCCCTGATCGGTGACGTAGGCTCCGGTCAGCACGTTGACGCGCACCCACTGCGCCTGGACCGCCGCAGCAACCCCGAGCGCCGCGATGCCGTCATTGCGCAAGCAGTTGATGGCGACCGGCAAACCAGTGCTCGTTTTGATGCGATCCGCGGCCACGGCGATCGCTGCAGGAACATCTGGAGACACTGGATCGTCGATGGTGCCGCGATGGAATGGCGCGTCGCCAAAGTTCTCGATGACCAATCCATCGAAACCAGCTTCGGCAAACATGTTCGCATCCGCGAGCGCCTGATCCAAAACAGCCTGCATCGACTGATGACGCGCTGCGGACGGCAACGCACCGAGGTGGACTACTCCGAGTAAGGGACGTGCCTTTGTCATCGCGTTACTGGTCATTGCGTCACTACTCATCGCGTTGGGGGCATCGCGTTAGGGCTCTCTGCTCACCGCTTCAAGAGCGATCGCAACTGCATCTTGAAGCCCTTCCAAGTCGACGCCATTTTCTGCGCCTCCTTGATCAACTGCCGAGCTTGCACATGGTCGCCTTCGCTCATCAGGTCCCAAGCCAGGTCTAGGCGCACATCGGCGCGGCGACACTTGATCAGGTTCTGAAAGTGGGCTTCGCCCTTATGCTGCTCACTGATGCGCGACAGGATGTGCTCGACCCCTCTCAGGAACCCCGTGTTGGCCGACAAGCTGGCAGCGTGCACGCGATAGAACGTCATCGGGCGTGACGCGTAGGCAATGGGTTCCTTGACCGCCATGCGCAACCACAAGTCGTAGTCCTCGGTCGCGATCAGCTCCGGAGCTTCGTCGAAGGCGCCGGCATTGATGACGGCGTCGCGGCGAGCAACCACAGAGCTGCAAACGATCGGGTTGCCGCGCAGCAAGAACTCAAAAGTCAGCACACCAGGCACCGGGCGCTGTTCGTTCTTACGGCCCTGCACGCGGTCATCGCGCACCACCCAAGCATCGGTTGCTGTACACGAAGCGCCAAGCCTCTCGAGCATGTCCAGCGCACGCTCCAACTTGTCCGGCACGTACCAATCATCCGCGTCACAGAACGCGACAAACTCGGTGTCGGCCGCTTCGATGCCACGGTTGCGAGCCGCACCGGGCCCCTTCTGATCCTGCTTGATCACGCGAACGCCCATCTGCTCGGCGAGCGCCGCGGTGCCATCCGTCGAGCCATCGTCGACGACGATAATTTGCTCGGGCGCGGTCGTCTGCGATTGCAGCGCCTCCAGCGTCACCCCAAGGAAAGGGGCCGCATTGAACGCCGGCACGATGACGGTCACTGGTGCAGTTCGGGTCATGATCACTTACGGCGCAACTTGTTGAGCACCGCGCCAAGGATGTCTCGAATGTAGCGGAAGTCCTTCGGCTGCACGAACAGGCACTCCCAGATGCTAATGTTCGTCTGCGCACCGTATGCAAAGACCGTCCAGATCGTGCCGACCGTGTAGGCGATGGTCGAAGCGACGGCGGCGCCGAGGGCACC
>JBNMND010000009.1:0-37067 GCA_051274975.1 Planctomycetota bacterium
CGACTGGGCAACACCGCCGACATACAGCGGCGCATTCTCCACGGTCGGCTTAGTGCCGATCGCCGGATCTTGGTAAGGCGCCTCGGTCGGAACCGTGATCGGCGTGCCATCGATGTCGAAGCCTTGTGCCGAGTAGACGGTGGACGGGCTGCCGACTTCGACCATGACCTGCTCGCCTTCGAGTTGCTTGATCTTGTAGGTCGTGCTACCACCCGTCGCGGTCGCGCCACTCGGGATGTTGAACAACGGGCTCCAGTTATTGGAGCCGGTCTCTTGCTCGTACGGAATACCGCCAAGCCATTGGCCATCCCACTCAAGGAAGAACGTGCGGCCGTCATAAGGCGAGCCGCTTTCGCTGTGCACGTAGGTCAAGCGCAGCGGCGCGTCGAACTGTACGAAGTTGTCCTGCGCATCCTTGAGGGTGCGCAGTTGGTTCCATTCGTTGTCGCCGATGTTCCACTGGTAGGTTGTGCTCGCCGTACCGATTTCGTTGAACGAGGTCAGCGCGGTCTCGAACAGCGGGCCACAGCTAAGGCCGTAGAGGCCGGGGCCAGACGTGATGGTGACGCCAGTGTCGAGCGCGACGGGGTTGGCGCCGATCATCAGCATCAGCGTGTCCTTGTCGAACGTGTAGGTCGTGTTGCCCGAGTTGACGGCAACAGCGTCGGTGAGATACGGCGACTCCGCACTCTGGTAGTTGGCCTGGTTCTGGGTGATGTCGGCCCGCAGCATGTTGAAGTAGCCGTTGAGCGTCAGGTCACCGGCTGTCATCTCCGTGGAATCGGCGGTGATGGTGGTGTTCTGCCAAACGTAGGCTGGCTCGGTGTTGCTGATCGATGCCGGCCACGACCACTCAACTTGACCGCGAGCCTGGCTCCAGCAGGAGACCCAGTCGCCGCTGGTGAACGATGAGGCGATGCTGACGGCCGGGTCGATCTCGGTCCATCCGTTGCTGTTGCGGGAGCCAACCTTGACGAAGTCTTGGCCGGTCCACATGACTTGCAGTTCTTGGCCGGCACTCGAGTCGAAATACTCGAGTACCTCGTTGACCAGGTCGTTCATCGTGATGGCTTCACGCGTGCGCTTCTCCAGGCGGCCCGGCGCGATAAACACCGTGTAGGATGTCGACGTGCCGTTGCTCTCGAACGAGCGGCGCAACACCGTGTCGCCGTTGCTCACCGACGTGCCTTCCGGGAACCAGATGCCGTAGTAACCAGCCCAGCCGTTTTCGCCGTTCGCGTCTTGGACTGGGAAGCCGGAGAGCTGCTCGATGCGATCCTCGGTGGTGTTGTCGTAGACGCCGTAACGGTGGACGCGGGTGTCGAAGTCGTTGCGGTCGAGCACCGAAAGCGTGTTGGCGTTGGTGACATCGCGACGCGCGAGGTAGTCAGAGTTGAACTCGATTTGGTACTCGCCCTCTTCAGTGAAGAGCGAACCATTGTTCATCTTGAAGATCGACTGGGTGTAGGCACGGCCCGTCTCCGCCGCCGGATCGCCAACGACGTGTACGCGGTCGCGCATGGCCGTCTCATTGAGGGCAGGCGTGCTGTCGACGTCGCCATGCGACATGTAGAACTCGACCTCACTTTGGCTGTCGTTGCGCGTAATCGTGCGCATGTAGCCTTCGAAGTTCGTGTCCGTGCTAGTCGACGCCTCCGCAGTTGCCAGGTTCTTGAAGTAGAGCGTGAATGCTCCGAGCGGTTGCTCGTCGGACGGCTCTGCGGTGACAGTCAGCGAGCCGTAGATGACCGAAGGCGTCGGATCGCCCATCGTCTCGTCTTGCTCGATCCAGAAGCTGACGAGTTGCGCCGAGCTGTTGTTGGCGCGCGTTGAGTTGACGATCCACTCTTCGTATACCGTGCCGTTGTTACCACGCTCACCGCCGCCACCGCGATTATCTTCGGAGATCAGGGCGATGTAGGCACCTTCGTTGGTCTGCTCCCAGTAGCGCGTTTGCTGCAGGCTCGACAGGATCGAGTTGACCGTGTCGAGAGCTTGCATCGAGTTGTCCTCGATCCAGAAGCGCGTAGGGTCCGTCTCGTAATCGCTCCCGGTGACGGCGAGCGCATTGTTGCTGAGGATCAGCGAGGCGGGGCTGTTGCCCACAGCTTCGACAATCGAGACTTGTTGCGGGGCTTGTAGGCCCTGCACGGTTTCGGTGGAACCACCAGAGCCGCCGCCGCAACTAGTGAGCGCAACGAGCAAAAGGGACGAGGTAATGATCTTCGACATAGCTTTCTAATAGGTCTCTCCAATGACCTTGATGCCTGATAAGGCGTGTGTAGACGCACCGCATCGGCACTTATCACCTTCGTTGTTGAGCGTCTTGTAGGGTCGGGCGTAGTCTGGCAGGCATGAAGATTAGGCGATTGCTATACCTAGCCGTGGCACTTGGGTTTGCGTCCAGTTCGCTGCTTTGTCAGGAGGCCCCGCACGCATTCGTAGGGGCTCGCCTGGAGACGTGTGATGGTCCGCCCATCGATGACGGCGTACTTGTCGTACATCGCGGCAAGATCGTTGCTGTCGGTAAGGCTGCTGATGTGCAGATTCCCGTCAGTGCAGTGTTAGTCGACGCAAAGGGGCGAACGATCATGCCTGGTTTGGTGTGCAGCCATTCGCACATCGGCTCAGTCTCGGGCGGCGATTCTAGTGGCCCAATTCAGCCGGAAGTTCGCGCCCTTGACTCGATAAACGCGCGCGACCCGGGCATTCAGAAGGCGCAAGCGGGTGGCATCACCACCGTCAACGTCATGCCTGGATCGGGCCACCTACTGTCAGGGCAAACGATCTACATGAAGTTGCGTGATGTCTTCACGATGGAAGAACTCGCGGTGCGTAACGCCGACGGCAGCATCGCTGGTGGCATCAAGATGGCGAACGGGTCTAACCCCCGCAAGTCGGCGCCATTCCCCGGCACGCGTGGTAAGGCAGCCGCATTGGTGCGTGCACAGTTCCATCGTGCCCGCGACTACCAACGCAAAGTCAAAGCAGCGGACGGCGATCCAGAGAAGATGCCGGATCGTAGCCTTGGCATGGAGGCGTTGATCGAGGCGATGGAAGGCAAGCGCATGGTGCATCATCACACCCATCGCCAAGACGACATTTTGACGGTGCTGCGTTTGCAGAAGGAGTTCGGCTTCCGCGTCGTGCTGCACCACGTCAGCGAAGGCTGGATGGTTGCCAAAGAGATCGCTGCTGCGAAGGCGCCGTGCTCGGTGATCGTGATCGACTCTCCCGGCGGCAAGCTCGAAGCCGCGCGCCTGTCGTTGCAGACCGGAGCGATTCTCGACAAGGCCGGCGTGCTGGTTGGCTTTCATACTGATGACGGCATCACGGACAGCCGCCTGTTCTTGCGCTCGGCGGCGCTCGCCGTTCGCGCTGGCATGGATCGTCAAAAGGCGCTGCAGGCCGTCACGATCGCTAACGCGCGCATGCTCGACATGCAGGACCGCGTTGGCACGTTGACCGTCGGCAAGGATGCGGACTTCGTGCTGTTGTCCGGCGACCCCCTGTCGGTTTACACGCGCGTGCAGCAAACCTGGGTTGAGGGCTCGAAGGTGTTCGATCTCAGTGACCCCAAGGATCGTCTGATGGCGACTGGCGGCTATGGTGCCAGCAACGACCAGGCGCAGTCGATGTGCTGCTACGGCCAGGGAGGTGGCAAGTGAAGAACTCTCTTATGACGTGCTTGCTCGCGGCGTTTGCCTGCGCACTGCCCTCTCAACAGGGTGATGCTCTGGTCAACCCAATCCCGGTGTTGATCGTCGCGGAGACGCTGCACACGATGGTGGGGCCGCCCCTCAAGAATGCATTCGTGCTCATTGAGAAGGGCAAGATCACCGCAATCGGTGATGCCGCGAAGATGCCCGAAGGCCTCGAAGTGACGCGGGTCAAGGTGGCGACGCCGGGCTTCATCGATGCGCATTCGACGGTTGGTTTGACCGGCGTGCTCAACGTGCCGCACGATCAGGACCAGCTAGAGAAGTCTTCGCCGATGCAGCCGGAGCTACGGGCGTTGGACGCCTACCATCCGCGCGATCCGCTGGTCGAGTGGGTTCGTGGCCTCGGGGTGACGACGTTGCACACCGGCCACGGTCCGGGTGCGCTGGTGTCGGGGCAGACGATGGTCATCAAGACGCACGGCCGCACAGTCGACAAGGATGTCGTGCGGCCATTGGCGATGGTCGCGGTGACGTTGGCCGATTCTGGCCGTCCACGAGGCGGCAAGGGGCCTGGCACGCGGGCGAAGTCCGTCGCGATGTTGCGCGAGAAGTTGTTGAAGGCGAAGGCCTACGCCGCGAAGCGTAAGAGCAAGGAAGATACAGCGATCGACCTAGGCTTGGAGACCATGTCGCAGGTGCTCGCCGGCGAAGTGCCGTTGCTGATCACTGCGCATCGCGCGCACGATCTCGCTTCGGCGCTTCGTGTTGCCCGCGAGTTCGGCATCAAGGTCGTGCTCGATGGCGCGGCCGAGGCGTACTTGATGTTGCCGCAGATCAAGAAGGCCGGTGTCTGGGTGTTGCCGCACCCGGCGATGTCGCGAACGCGCGGCGACCTTGAGAACGGTACCATGGAACTCGCCAAGTTGCTGTTCGACGCCAAGGTGCCGTTCGCGATGCAGAGTGGCTACGAATCCTATGTGCCGAAGACGCGCGTCGTGTTGTGGGAGGCTGGCATCTCGGTGATGCACGGTCTCGGCAGTATCGATGCTTTGCACGCGTTGACGACGAGCCCGGCCAAGATGCTTGGTCTCAGTGCCCGTGTCGGTGCGTTGCGCGTTGGCATGGATGGCGATGTCGCCTTGTTCGATGGCGATCCGTTCGAATACACGACGCACTGTCTGGGTTCGGTCATCGATGGCGTGAAATACATGGGCAAGGGCGACGGCAGGTGATGCGTTCGTGAGCGGCAGCGACAATCGCTGGCTAGTGCGATCGATTGTGTTCGCGCAGTTCGGGCCGGCGTTCATGTTCTCTGGGGTGGCCATCGCGCTGCCTCACATGGGCAAAGAACTGTCGATGTCGGCCACGTCGCTCGGCCTCGTCGAGACGACGTTCATTGCTAGCAGTACCGCGTTTCTGCTGCCGGCGGGCCGCCTGGTCGATGTCGCATCGCGCGGCGCCATCTTCCGTTGGAGCCTGGCTGCGTTCGGCGTGCTGTCGTTGCTGCTCGGCTTGGTGAACCACGTTTGGGTCGTGTTGTTGCTGCGTGTTCTGCAGGGGCTCGCCGCGGCGTTGTGCACGGCCGCAGGTCCGGCGTTGCTGATGGACCTGGTGCCGTCTGAGCGACGCGGCCGCATCTTCGGGGCGATGCTGGGCATGGCCTACGCCGGCCTCGCACTTGGACCGTTCGCGGCGGGTTGGATCATCGATCAACTCGGCTGGCGCAGTGTCTTCTACGTTGGCGGCGCGTGGATCCTGATTGGCGGCATTCCGGCGTTAGTACAGATCAAGGAGAAGTGGCGCCGCCCGACGTCTGGCATGCATTGGCCAAGCGTGTTGCTGATCGTGTTCGGCATGGCGAGCGTGGTCGCTGCCGTATCGGCTGGTGAACGCAATGCGTCGCCGTGGCCATGGGCTGCTGCTGCGTCGGCGTTGCTCGGCGGGTTCGTTGTCTGGCAAGCCCGCCTTACCAGTCCACTGCTCGACCTTCGCGAGTTGCGTGCCAACGCCGTCTTGCGCGGCGCTCTGGGTGTGCAGTCGCTGCTGTATCTCAACGCCTACTGCTCCATCTTCTTGTTGAGCTTGTTCCTGCAAGTCAGCAAGGGGCTCGATGCACCGTCGGCCGGGCTTTGGCTGGCGACAGGGGCATTAGTCATGGCGGTGGTCGCTCCATCGGCCGGCCGGTTGGCAGACCGCATGCGTCCGCAACGCGTGGCCGGTTTGGGTGTCGTGTCCGTGCTCGCCAGTTCCGTGCTTGGCTACCAGTTGGGTGCGGGCTCGCCCGCGTGGCATGTCGGCCTAGTGCTCGGGGTGCAAGGGCTGGGCTTTGGATTGTTCTCCTCGCCAAACCTCTCGCTGATTATTGGTAGCTTGCCGCGCGCACAGAGCGGTTTCGCATCCGCAGTTGCTGCGCAGTCGCGTGGCATTGGCATGTTCGCCGGCATGGCCGTGACGTCCGCGTTGATCGCGTCGCAGTTCGGTGCGCGAGCCGTCGACGAAGATGGTGCTGGCGTGATCGCGATCGTGCAGCGCGCCTACGTTGTGCTTCTGGTGACTTCGGCGTTGGCGCTATTGCTGGCGGTGGGCGGTGCGCTACGTGTTCGAGTAAAGACCCGCTAGCACAAGCCGCAGACTACTTGGCAGTGCTCAATGATCGCGGCGTGCAGGCGCTGCAGAAGCGGCGCTTGGATTGCCGCGTGCGCAAGGATCGCGCCTGGGATCGCCCGGGCGCCCAGGAACATCAAGAAGCTGAAGCAGATGCCGTAAGGCAGGCCGAGCAGGTGCTCGATCTGTAAAGCCCCAAGGCATAGATCGCGAAGTGCGTACCCGCGATCGCGGTGAGGGGCAGCAACAACAACACTAGCCAACGCCGTTCGGCTTTCGTGTTTGTGTCCGTTGCTTGCCTCGTCCTCACTAAACCTCTGCGCCGATCTCCTCGTACACTGTCGAGCGTTGCACGGGTTGATACCCCGCTTCGCGAATGAGATGGCCAATTTGGTCGACACTCAGCACTTCCGGTTCGGTAGTGCCCGCTTCGTGCGTGATCTTCTCTTCAGTCACGGTGCCGTCGATGTCGTTAGCTCCAAAACTCAAGGCGGTCTGTGCTGACTGTTGGGTCAGCATGATCCAATACGCCTTGATGTGAGGGAAGTTATCGAGCATCAGGCGACCGACGGCAATGGAACGCTGGTCGAGATGGCCGGTTGTGACGTGCCCGAAGTTTTCGAGGTCGGTGTGATACGGCCAGAACGCGAGTGGGATGTATGCCATGAAGCCACCGCACTCGTCCTGCAATTCACGCAGGCGCATGAGGTGAGTGACGCGCTCTTCGGGGCGCTCGATGTGTCCATAGAGCATGGTGGCGTTCATCTTGAACCCCGCCTTCTGCACCTTGCGGGCCGTTTCAATCCAGCCGTCGGGACTCTGCTTGTCGCGGAACACAGCCTTGTGCACGCGATCGACGAGCACTTCGGCGCCGCCGCCTGGGCAGGAACCGAGGCCGGCATCGCGCAGGTCCTGGAACACCTCGGCGTCGCTCTTGCCAGAGATCTTCAGCATGTGGTCGATCTCGACCATCGTGAACGCCTTGACGTGGATGTCGGGGCGCGCGCGCTTGGCGGCTTTGACGACATCGATGTAGTAATCGTAGGTCATCGTCGGGTGGATACCGGCGACCATGTGCACCTCGGTGACCGGGCGATGCAGCTGCTCGCGCACCTTCTGCTCAACGATCTCCGGCGTCATCAAGTAGCCGCGCTCTTCGCCTTCCTTCGCCGCGAACGCGCAGAACTTGCACGAATACATGCAGATGTTCGTGTAGTTGACGTGCTGGTTGATGTTGAAGAAAACCTTCTTGCCGTGCTTCTCAGTGCGCACGCGGTGAGCCATCAATCCAACCGCCGACAGGTGCGGCGTCTTGTAGAGCGTGACCCCGTCGTCAAACGACAGCCGTTCGCCGTTGCGAACCTTGCGATCGATTTCGCCGAGACCGGCGCGGTCGATCAGCTTCTGGGCCAGGGAATCGTCGAGGTGGGCGTAGTCGAAGTTCTGCATTGCGGGATTGGGCGGCCAGACTAACTGCCCGTGCTGTCAGGGGAGAGGCGAATCCGTGCGACAGGGTCTCAAACGCTCTTCGCCACCGGGGAATTGCCGCGGATCGAGCCGGCGGGGCGGTTGTGGTGCAGTTGGCGGCCCCGGGGGTTGCCGAACGGCTAGGCGCTGGTATGGTCTCGCCCCACCCGGAGGCACATATGGAACGCATCTACACAGCTGTGACCGCGCCCCGCTTCGCGCGCGACTAACCACCCTCCCTCAGACTCGCTTCTGAGGGGCTGGCGGCGCGTTTGCGACTGGCGGGGCTCAAGTCGACCCCAACCAACTTCCCGGTCTCCCGGTCTGATTGACCCGAGAGACGGATTCTGATTTGGCGCGCCACCGGTGCGTCTCGACTGTAGATGCCAAGTTCTCGGGACCGCGGAGGGCGGTCCTCGCAAAAGTCCCTCCAACTCTGTGCCCAGGTGCGTGACGCGTTGTCGTACGCGTTGGGCGAATCGTCTGACCCTGTGTTGCTCGACTTGTCGGTCGAGTTCGTGGAGGTGATGTCGGGCGGCCACTTGTTGGTCGGCGTCGTCGACTCCTATGGTCACGGTTTGGTTCCTGGGCTCGATGCGCTGGACCGGGCTAGTGGTTTCTTGCGCACATCCGTTGCCGAACAAATCCACCGCAGCAAGGCGCCGCAGTTGTCGTTCACTCTAGTTCCACCTGGAGGTGAGCGATGACAGCGGTGCATCGATGGCTCAGTGAGCCGATGGCCAAGGATGTGTCGCTTGCTCTCGAACGTCTGGCGCGTGCGCCAGGCGTTCGGCGCATCGCGGTCATGCCCGATGTGCATCTTGCGGAACATGTTTGTGTCGGAACGGTCGTCGCGACCGATGGCGTGGTCTATCCGCAGGCTGTCGGTGGTGACATTGGTTGCGGCATGGCGACGCTGAGACTTGATGCGTCGCGCGATGTGCTGACCGAGGAGCGTGCCGAGCATCTGCTCGGTGCGTTGCGTTCTCATGTGCCAGCTGTCAGGCGGCATAAGCCGCAAGAGCTTGCGTTGCCTACGATGTCTGATGCGCGCCTGCAGCAACGCGTACTTCGCGATGCGCGGATCCAACTTGGAACTGTTGGCCGAGGCAATCACTTCGTCGAGTTACAGGTCGATGAGCATGAGCGGCTTTGGCTCGCGGTGCACAGTGGTTCGCGCGCCTTGGGGCCCGCGATCCGTGAGCATCACATGCGTCGCGGTTTGGTGGGCAAGCATGGCTTCGTTGGCTTGACAGGTCGTGCCGCAGCCGAGTATCTGACGGATCACGAGGTGGCGCAGAACTATGCTCGCAGCAATCGCCGAGCAATCGCTTCTGCGGCCCTAAGAGCTATCGATGAGGCGATCGGGGCTGCTGGTGATTGGTCCACCTGGTTTGATGTGACCCACAACTTTGCGCGCGAGGAGGTGCACGAAGAGCATTGCCTCACCGTTCATCGCAAGGGGGCGTGCTCCGCGGTGATTGGCGAATGTGGCATCATCCCAGGTTCGATGGGAGCCACGACCTACCATGTCGAAGGCAGGGGCTTTGCCGCGGCAATGTGCTCCAGTTCTCATGGCGCTGGCCGCCGCATGCCTCGCGGGGAAGCCATGCGTCGCATCACCGTTCGTGACTTGGCCCGCGATCTCAAAGGCATCTACTACGACCACTGCCAAGCGCACCGCCTCCGTGATGAATCTCCCGCAGCCTACAAAGATATCGACAAAGTCATGCGCGCCCAAAACGACCTCGTCCGCATCACGGGTCGGCTAGAGCCCGTGCTCTCCTACAAGTCGACGTAGAATGTGCGGCGCCCCTACTTGCGCGTGGCTTCGCGGATGGCTTCGCGCAGGCGCGGGATGCCGTGGCCGTTTTCGGCGCTGGCCCAGGCGACCTCTGAGAGCGTTAACTTGCACTTGGCGGCGAACTCGCGCTCGCGCTTGTGGCGCTTGGACGGCTTGACCTTGTCGTGCTTGGTGGCGACCACGACGTATTGCACGGCGCTGTCACGCAGGAACTGCAGCATCTCGAGGTCGGAGGCGGTTGGGCCGATTTCGCCGTCGACTAGCAAGAACGTCAGGGCCAGCTTCTCGCGGCCCAATAGGTAACTGGTCAGCATCGGCAGCCAGGTGGCGCGGGTTGCCTTGGAGACCTTGGCGTAGCCGTAGCCGGGGCAGTCGACCAGCGTCGCGCCGGTCTTGTCGATGGCGAAGCAGCCTAGCGCCTTGGTGCGGCCGGGCTTCTGCGACACCGGCGCGAGGTTCTTCTTGCCGCCGATGGCGTTGAGTAGCGACGACTTGCCGACGTTCGAGCGGCCGATGAACACCACTTCTGCACGCGTTTCCGGCAACTCCTCAAAGTCGATTGCGGCGTCTACGAATTGCAGGATCAGCGGCTTACTCATGGCGCGTGATTCTGACGCGTGCCGGCACGAAGCCCTAGCAACTTCGCTGGCAACTAGCGCGGCGCGGCCTTCTTTGCTGGCGCGCTGAAGTCTGGTAGCGGCGTTCTGGTGTCCGTTCGGAGGTCGCGAACAGCCACTGTCACGGTGTGCGGCAGCGCTTCGACCTCTTTCTTGGTCAAGCATTTGTGCTTCACCAGGCCCACGAGGATGTCGACAAACTCATGATCGCCAAAGAGCTGCGCAGCAAGCATCAGTTCCAGGACACGGTGAAGGAGTTCTCCGTCGACGAACGGGAATGCTTCGTGTTGCGGAAGGGCCCCGGCCATTCCGCCGACGTCATCATCGATCGCGAAACGAATGCATACTCCGGCGAGGTGCAGAGCCGTTCGTGGCTGGCGGTGCTCGACGTATCGTCGGGCTGGTCGGCTGCGTGCTCGTGGTCGCGAGCTACGTGGTTGGCGTGCACTGACTCACTGCCCCGCGGCGCACGCCCCGCGGCCCTCAGGTCGCCTTGCGCACGAACTCCGACTTCAGGCCCATCTGGCCGATACCGTCAACTTTGCAGTCGATGTTGTGATCGCCATCGACGAGCCGGATGTTGCGCACCTTGGTGCCGACCTTCACGACCTGCGAGGAACCCTTCAGCTTCAGGTCCTTGATGACGGTGACGTTGTCGCCGTTCTCTAGCACCGTACCGTTGGAGTCTTTGACGAGCTTTGCTTCTTCGGCAGCCTTCGCGTCCGCTTCACTCCACTCGTGCGCGCACTCCGGGCAAGTGTAGATGTCGCGGTCGAGGTAGGTGTGGGCCGACTCACACTTCGGGCAGTTGGGGACGTCACTCATGATTGGTGTTCGCCATCATGCATTCCCGACTGCTAGGTTCCAGCGCGCGAGATGTTCTTGCACGTCTTCGCTGCTCATCGTGGGGTGGAACGAGCGGTCTTCGCGCAGGGTCTTTTCGATCGCGGTCTTCGACGACCACAGTCCGCAGCCCAGTCCCGCTAGCAGGGCGGCACCGACGGCGGTGGTTTCGAGCAGTTGCGGGCGGGTGATCGCGACGCCGAGCACATCGCTTTGGAACTGCATCAACAAGTTGTTGGCCGCGGCACCGCCATCGACCTTGAGCACCCCGAGTGAGCGCTTCGAGTCTTGTTCCATCGCGCGCAGGATGTCGACGTTTTGCAGCGCGATACCTTCGAGTGTTGCTCGTGCGAGGTGCGCGCGGGTTGTGCCGCGCGTCAGTCCTGTGATCGTGCCGCGTGCGTTGGGGCGCCAATGCGGTGCGCCTAAACCGGCGAATGCGGGCACGACGACGACGCCGCCTGAATCCGGAACGCTGTTCGCGAGCGCTTCGATCTCGGTGGCGCTTTTGAAGAACTGCATCTCGTCGCGCAGCCATTGCACGGCTGCGCCGGCAACGAACGCCGAGCCTTCGAGCGCGTATGCCTGCTCGCCAGGGATCTGCCAAGCGACGGTGGTCACGAGACCGTTCGTTGAGGGTACGGCGACCGAGCCGGTGTTCATCAACAAGAACGCGCCGGTGCCGTAGGTGCACTTGGCGTCACCGGCGGCAAAGCACGCCTGGCCAAACAGAGCCGCTTGTTGGTCGCCGGCGATGCCGCTGACCGGTAAACCGTCTGGCAACTGTTTGATGCCCGCGACTTTGCCAAACTCACCGGCGGACGGCGCAACTGCAGGCAGCACGGCGCGTGGGATGCGGAACTGCTCGAGTAGCGAGTCCGACCAGGCCATCTTGTGGATGTCGAACAGCAATGTGCGCGACGCATTGGATACGTCGGTGACGTGCCGCTTACCGTTCGTCAGTTGCCACACCAAGTAGCTGTCGATGGTTCCAAACGCTAGCTCGCCGCGTTCAGCACGTTGGCGAAGGTCACCTTGGTCGAGAATCCATGCGAGCTTGGTTGCGGAGAAGTAGGGGTCGATCGGCAGCCCCGTTGCCGCGCGCACCGTGTCCTGTTGGCCCGCAGCAATCATGCCTTCGCAGACGGCGCTTGTGCGGCGGTCTTGCCAGACGATGGCGTTGTGTACTGGCTCGCCGGTCTTGCGATCCCACAACACGACGGTCTCGCGTTGGTTGGTTATGCCAATTGCCGCGAGGTCGCCAGCGGCAACGCCACTCTGCTTGAGCGCACCAGTCAGCGCTTCGAACACCGAGTCCATGATTGCGCGCGGTTCATGTTCTACCCAGCCTGGTTGTGGATAGATTTGCGCGAACTCACAGTAGCCACGTCCCGTGATGCTGAGGTGCTCATCGAGAACTAGCACGGTGGTTCCGGTCGTGCCCTGATCGATCGCGAGGATATGCTCCATGGTTGGCTGTAACGATAGCAGCATTGCACAGGTATTCGCTCGAACTGACGCGGCGCTTGCGGCACAAGTAGGCCATGAAGCACTGGGTAGCTTGGCTTCGTGGTATCAATGTCGGCGCGGCGGGCAAAGGTCGAAAGAGTGTGCCGATGGCCGAGCTTCGTCAGTTGGCGGAAGGGCTCGGCTGGCAAGGTCCACAGACCTACATCCAGAGTGGCAATTTGGTCTTTGCTGCGAGTGGTACTGCGAGTGCGCTGCAAGCAAAGCTAGAGCAGGCGATTCACGATCACTTCGACTTTGACGTGTCGGTAGTGGTCTGCGCGCTCGCCGACATGAAGAAGGCGCTTGCGGCGTGTCCCTACGCGGATGAAGCGGAGCAGCGCGCCAACCTTGTGCATGTCGGCTTCACGACCGTCAAACTCGGCAAGAGCGTCCTCGTCGACCTCGAGCCTTACTGTCAGAACGGTGAACGTGTCACGGTGCAGGGCAAGTTCTTGTGGTCCGACTGTCCGAACGGTGTCGGGCGCTCGAAGTTGACGCCCGCTGTGTTGGACCGTGCGGTGGGGGCGAGCGTTACGATGCGCAACGTCAAGACGCTGCGGGCCATTGTGGCCATGCAGTCGTAGCGAAGCTGGTTGCAGGTCACTGCTTCTTGAGAGTGACCGTGTCTCCGTTGCCCTCGCATGCGGAGCACCACGGTGTCTGCCGTGGTGCGGTCAACGCCTAGCCCTTTAGGAACTTTCCGCTCTTGACCCAAGCCACCCAGGCGGCTTCGAGTGCTGTCCAGTCCTCGTCCTTGAACTCGCGGAACGCTGTGTCGACAGCCACGGCTGCGTCACCCTTGAGCAACACCACGCGGCGATACATGTCGAGGATGTCGTTCCACTTCGGGTCCCAGTCCTTCGACTTCTGGCCGCGGCGCAGGAAGTCGATCATCGAGAACGCTTGGGCGTAGTAGTAGCTCGCCTTGGCGGTGTAGAAACGGCGCATGCCCCACGTGACAATGTCCTTAAAAGGCACGTAGTCACCGGCGCGGACCATTTGCTTGCAGTCCGAGTAGCGCATCTTCGAGCCCTCGTAATCCCATCCCTTCTTGCCCCAGCGGAAGCTACCGAAGTAGTCGCCGTGACCTTCGTCGAACCAGCGTTGCAGCCTGGCGCGCTTCGGCGACTCGGGCGGGTGGAAGTAGAGGTCGGCGAATTGGTGCCAGCCTTCGTGGTAGGACACGGTCTCGGTCGCACCCTTGCCCATCATCTTGTCGCCGCCGAGGAACACGACGAGTTCCTTGCTGCCTGGTGAATACCAGCCAACGACGCCACCACTCGTGCCGCCGTACTTGCTGAATTGAGCATACGTCGCGCACAGGCGGAATACCGAGTACGGCACTTCGCCCTTCACGTCCTTCTGCGCTTTGAGGTCTGCTCTCGTCGGCTTGTCCTTCGGCTTGCTCGCATTGGCGCCGGTGACCGGGCCGGTAAGGTCCGGAATCGACGCTGGGTCGGGCATGATCGCCTTGGTCCCCGTCGGGTCGAGCGGGTAGCTCTCGATGTAGAGCTTGCGCATCTTTTCGAGGCGCTCGCCGTAGAACATCGCTTGCTTAAGCGACTTGGCCTTATCGGCCTTCTTTAGGAAGTCCCACGAGTAGAGCACGATGTAGTTGGGTTGCGTGAAGTAGTCCCAACCCTGCAGTCCGACAATGTTGGCGGTGGCCTTCTTGAGTGCGGCCTTGCGTGCGGGGGTGTCGGCGTACTTGTCGCGTGCGGCATCGGCGCGCTTGGTCTTGGAGCTGGCGTTCTTGACGTCATCCTCTTCGCAGGCTTCGCCACTCTTCATCACCTTCTTGAAGATGCTCATCCACTTGCTCTTCGGCTTCTTCGACTTCGTCGTCTCAAGCGGCATCTCAATCACGAGTGCCGTTTGCATGTCTTCGAAGTCGTAGACTGAGGCTTCGCAGTAAACCGTGCTCGAGGTACCGTCGGTCCACTGTGCCATCTTGGTGAAGATCCAGTGCTCGTAGGCCAGCTTGCTGCCCTTGGCCCTGACCTTCTTGGCGGACTGCTTGATCTCGATTTCCTTATTCTTGCCGATCCATTCCGCGAAGCTCTTGATCTTCGGGGCCCCACCACTGCCGGCGAGCATCTTGCGATACGCCGCTTCCATCTCCTTCGGAACACCTGCAGGCAGCTTGATGTCTTCAGGCTTCTGATCCTTCTTGGCGAATGTGTAGACCTCGCAGCTCCACGGGTAGGCGGCGCGCACGTAGTCCGACCGGTCCTTTGGCTGCAGGCGAGCGCGTTTGTAGACATCGCCACTGCCGAGCTTCATCGGCAGCCGTTCGAGGCGGTCGGGTGCGACGAATTGAACGCCGCAGTCCGGTACCTTTTCGGTTCGGTATTTTTGAGCAAGTGCTGTCGTCGCCAGCAGCAAGGTGGCGGCAGCCAGCAGCATGTGGCGGCAGCGCGAAAGAAGGTTGACTCGATCCTGTTCCATTACGTGACAAAGGCTAGCCATTGAGTGGCGGTATGGGGGCGCGGATTGCTTTGATTCGAATCCGGGACAAAGAATGTCGATCGCGACTGGCCGCGTTCGTGTGTTGATGTGTTGCGGAATACCCGGATTGAGGCGAAGCCCGGTCTGGTTGCGCACCTTTCCAAGTCCGGTAAAATGGGCGCATTCCGAACGAGCCAAACGTAGGGGCACGCATGTCGAATCATTCCGTTGGGGCATTGGTCCTCACCCTGTTTGCCGCGGCGTCTTTTGCGCCGGCGGTCCTGTGCCAAGACGCGGTGCTCGCTCCGGCGAACAAGCCTGCGTGCGTCACCGACAACATCGATTGGGTGTTGCCGGCTGACTTTGACAAGGCACTCGCGCGCAGCAAGTCCGAGCAGCGGTTGTTGTTGATCAAGGGAGTGTCGTTTGGCATCGACGTCGCGGGTGCGACGTGCGCGACCAAAGGCCAGTGGTGACCTGGTGCCGAACCCATGCGGGCAGGTTGCTTCGCAGAAGATCGTGTCATCAAGCTGATTGACCGGCATTTCGTGTCCTACTACTTCAATCGCAGCGGTACCGGCGAAGGAGGAAGTGACGCGGCCACTAAGTTCGTCAACGGTCAGACGGGCAACCCGTATGCATATTTCGCTGCATTTAACCGGCTGGCGAGCTCGTTGGCGAGACGGAGATCTACGCCGACAAAGATGAGGTGATCACGTGCCGGCTAACAACCGCATTGTCGACACCCTGGAGAAGCTTGGCGAGGTGTCGATCGCCCCTTTGATGGCGGCCATCGAAGACCGTGCCTTCCCCGGCCGCGGCTATTCGGCGTGGGCGTTGACGCAGGTCCTGAAGGCCTCTGGCATCAAACATACGCCCGCGCTGCTCGTGCTGAAGAAGGCCCGGCGCGATAGCGATCCCTATGTCGCCGAGTTGGCGCGTTCGGGTTTGTCGACGTTGCCGAGCAACTGACTGCGTAAGGTGGGGCGCTGACACGATGCAGCCGTTTCACCTCGCATTTCCCGTTGATGACCTTGTGGCTGCTCGCCGATTCTATGGCGAGCTGTTGGGGTGCTCTGAAGGGCGCTCGTCGGACGAATGGGTCGACTTCAACCTCTACGGCCACCAAATCGTTGCGCACAAGGTGGCGACGATGAACGGCGAGCCGGCGTCTCGCAACCAAGTCGATCAAGACGCCGTGCCGGTGCCGCATTTTGGCGTGGTGCTGCAGATGCCCGACTGGCATCAACTCGCCGATCGCTTGAAGGCGGGCGGGGTCGAGTTCGTGATCGAACCGAAGGTGCGGTTCGTCGGTGAAGTTGGCGAGCAGGCGACAATGTTCTTGTTGGATCCGTCGGGCAACGCGTTGGAGTTCAAGGCGTTTGCCGATCCGTCGCGGTTGTTCGCCAGGTAGCGGGGGCGCTACTTCTTCCAGAGGATGCGGTGGCGCGCTGAATCGAGTTCGAGGTGCAAGATCTCGGGGCGTGCGTAGTGGCCCGAGATGTCGAAGTTGTGGCGTTCGCGGCGGACGAACGCGGCGTCGAGTTCGGCGACCAGTAGTTCTTCGCGGCCGACTACCGGTTCGATGACCCAGGTCGCGTCCGGTGCGGCGATGCACGAACCGCCGTTGCCCGACATCTCCGGCAGTGCGGCGCGAAGTTCGTCGGCGCGCGGAACGCTGTCGGGGATGTCTTCGCGACGCATCAAGCTGGCGACCGACAACACGTAGCTGCGGCCTTCGCGTGCGATGAAGCGCGTAATCTCCTCGGTGTTGTGCTTGTTGCCGGGCCAAGTCGCGATGTGCAGGTCTTCGCCTTGGGCATGCAGCGCGGCGCGCGGCAGCGGCATCCAGTTCTCCCAGCAGTTCAGCGCGCCCATGTGGAACGGCGGCACCGAGTGGACCTGCAAGCCGTGGCCATCGCCGGGCGCCCAGACCAGACGTTCTTCGTAGGTGGGCACCAGCTTGCGGTGGGTTGGCTGGATGACGCCGTCCTGCGTGATCTTGACCATCGAGCAGTAGAGCGAGTGGCCACCGCGCTCGAGTGTGCGCTCCATGCAGCCGAGCACGATCGCCATGTTGTTCTCGCCGGCGAGTTCTGCAAGCTCTTCGAAGTGCTTGGCCGGCTCGCAGCTCTGGTCGGCGTAGTGCGCGAACAGTTCTTTCTGCCGATCGTCATCGAAGCGCGCGCCGTCGGTGTGTTCGATCCACCACGGATAGCCGGGCACCAACGCTTCACCGAACGCAACCAGATCGGCACCCGCCTCGGCGCCGCGCGTCGCCCATTCGATCACCGTGTCGATCGTGCGATCGCGATCGAGCCAAACCGGCGCGATCTGCGCCAGCGCAACGGTGAGCTTGTCGGTCATACCCACAAGATATGGGCTAACCCTTCGAGGGAGCCCACGCGTACGGTGCCAGGCACAGAAACAACGCATTCGATCACCCCACGAGCGTGATTGACTGAGCTGTTTCTGTGTGCCTGGCACCGTACCGCAGGTTGCCCCGCTTGCATGCAGTGGGGGCATCGCGTGAAGTCAGGTCATGCGCAAGCGTCTGTATCTTCATATTGGGCACCCGAAGGCTGCGAGTACGGCGATCCAGACGGCCTTGGCGCAGCACATCGATACGCTGCGGGCGCAGGGGTTCTTAGTTGCGGACTCGAACTTCGAGTTTCCGGAGGAAGGGCCGCTCGATGGCGCGCCGGTGCAATACGTCGCCGACATGTGCGAGCGGAAAGAGGCGGGACTCAAGGAGGCGCTGGCGAAGTTTCACGAGTTGGGCAGCCGGCTTGGCGATCGCTTCGACAAGGTCATCGTGTCCTCCGAGAGCTTGTGCATTCCCGAAGCGGAGTATCTGGCGTCCGCTCTCCGGCATGAGTTCGAGATTCACGTCATCTACTACATCCGGCGTCAGGACGACTGGGTGATCTCGGCGTGGAATCAGTGGGGCTGCCAGGAGGGTGAAACCCTGGTGGAGTTCTGCGAACGATTGATCAAGAATTCGTATCCCAACTTCAAGAAGGTCCTGAGTCGCTGGCAGCCGGTGGCGAACAGCGTGCACGTCAAGCCGCTGCATGCATCGGCGTTTGCCAGCGGTGGCGTGTTGGCAGACTTCTTCGCTGCGATTGGCGCGAACATCGAGATCGATGAGCGTCGTCCGGCCAATGCGTCGATGGATCTTGCGTTGCTAGAAGTGTTCGCCAGCAGCGAGTTCTTGTTCGAGTCGGTCCACGACAAGCGCATCGTGAAGTGGCTGCGGGCGATGCAGCCTGCCGACTACCCAGTCGAGAAGCCGACGCTCAGCGCCGAGTTGCAAACGCGCGTCCGCGAGCACTTCGCCGCGGAGAACCGCGAACTGCATCAGCAGTTCTTCGCCGACCTTGACTACGACGAGCTATTTGGCCCGCGCAAGGACGAGCAAGACATTCTCGAGCGGCACACGCAGCAAAGCACACCAGAGGCCGAGATGAATCGCATGCGCCGCATCATTGGCTTGCAGTTTGATCTACTGCAGAAGATGCACGTGCGCCTGAAGAAGCTCGAGGGCTGAATGGGTTGGTGCTGTGCCTGGCACGGTACCAACTCGTCCGGGCACCCTCCGCTTTGCGGAGCCGTTGGCTACGCCTCGACTTGCGAGACGATCTTCTTCTTTGTCTTCGATGCCTTGTCGACGCCGAACTTGTCGGTCTCCGGCGTGTCGATGTGCTCATACATCATGTTGCGGCGCTGCGGCACGTAGCCGGCGTCCTTGATGTGGCGTTCGATCTCGGGGATCGAGGTTGGGTGCGTGCAACCCGCGGAGCTGACGACGTTCTCTTCGAGCATTGCCGAGCCGAAGTCATCGGCGCCCATTGATAGACCGATCTGGCACGTCTTGATGCCTTGCGTGACGAAGCTCGATTGGATGTGCGGCACGTTTTGCAAGTAGAGGCGCGACATGCTGAGCGTGCGCAGGTATTCGGCGACGGTGGCCTTCTGGCCGCCGCGAGCCGCCAAGAACTGTTCGCCCATCTCGGTGTTGTCCGGCTGGAACGTCCACGGGATGAACGCGGTGAACACGTTGGTCTCGTCTTGCAGTTCGCGAATGCGCGTCATGTGCTCAATGCGATCGGCGTCGCTCTCGATATGGCCGAACATCATCGTCGCGGTGCCCTTGCCACCCATGCGGCCCCATTGGCGCATGACTTCGAGCCACTCCTCGGTGGTCGCCTTCTTCGGTGCGATGACCTTGCGAACACTCTCGACGAGGATCTCGGCGCCGCCACCGGGAATCGATTGCAGGCCGGCAGCCAACAGGTCTGCGAGCACGTCTTGCACGGGCCGCTTTTCCATCTTGGCGACGTGCGTGATCTCCGGCGGGCTCATGCCGTGAATCCAAACCTGCGGGTAACGCTTCTTCAGGTCTTGGAACAGCTCGGCATACCAATCGGTCTTGAGCTTGGGATGGTGGCCACCTTGCAGCAGCAGCTGCATGCCGCCTTGGGCGATCAGTTCATCGACTTTCTGGTAGATGACTTCGCGCGGCAGGACGTAGGCCTCTGGGTCGCCGGGCGAACGGTAGAACGCGCAGAACCCGCAATCCGTGACGCAGACGTTCGTCGGATTGAGGTTGCGGTCGACGATGTAGGTGGCCTTGACGCTGCCGTCCGCATCCGCGGGGTTGAGGCGCATGCGCACGTCGTTGGCCAGTAGGCCGAGCGACGGTTGGTCCAGCCCGCGGTAGAGCAGCAGGCCCTCGTCTGGGGACAGCGCCTCAGGAGAGACGGCGCCGGGAGACAGCGTCGAGCCTTCTACGGCCTTGGCTGCGAGTTCGGAAATGCGGGTCAAGTCAGGTGTGCCAGCGGATGCCATGGGGGGAGAACGGTAGGCCCGGGAGGGGCTCGCGAAAAGCGTTCTTGCTCTAGGGAATGCGTATGGTGTGCCCGAATTGCGTTGCAGAGAACCTGAGTGGCCGTGGGGCTGTTACGTAGCGGACGTTCTGGGCTATCAATGACGCCATGAGAGTCTGCTCAACCAAGCTAGCCCTGCTTGCGTGCGCCTTAGCCGGGGCGTGCCATAAATCGAGTTCTTCCGGCGCCCCAATTTTGGCCTCGTCGCGCATCGGCCCCGAGGGTGGGGTTCTGATCGTGGCAAGCGGCAACCAGGCGGGGTTGATCCTTACCGTTGATCCCGGCGTGCTGACCGCGTTCGTGGACTTCCAGATTCGCGATTTCGTGCCGGATCCGGGGGTGGGCAGCGTCGTGGATGCGGGGGTTGCTTTGCCGTTCCGCATCGAGCCCGAAGATTTGGTGTTGTCCCAGAATGTGCGATTGCACCTTCCCTACCAACCGACGGCGGTCTTCGGCACGGCGCCGGGCAACGTCGAGGTCAATCAGGTGAGTCCGTTCACGGCTCGTGGTTACAACCCGGAAGTGGTCAGCGTTACCGAAGGATTCGTCGAGATCGAAGTCAAGACGTTCGGTCAATTCCGGGTCGTCATCGGCGAGCGCGTCGACCCGTTGGACTATGTGCCGCCGGTTGGCGTCGTCACTCAGTTAGGCAACGGCTACGAGTTCGAAGTGAAGGATGCGGCTCCGATGTCGGAGTTCGCCGCGCAGTTTGCCAAGGAGTGGCGCATCACCGGGCCGCAATTTGACGAGAGCGTGATCTTCGTTGGCTATGACGTTGTCGGGAGACTCTCGGAGTCAGCGAGCTGGCTTGAGATCTGGGATGACTCGTTCCGTCCGTTCCAATTGACGGGCTCGGGGTTTGTCCTGCCGACGACCGGCATCATGCAAGTGCAGTCGCCGATCGGCCAGCCGTCGCTCGGTGCATCGGTGCTTCCATTCGGATTCATGTCCTACGAGCTGCCGGTGGAATACAATGGCGTGCTCTTGCGAGACATCATGAAGGTGGCGCTTAACGTGGCCTACAGCCGCGCGGATCTCGGCACTGCCGAACGCCAGATGATCTATTGGTTCTCGCCGAGTGTGGGACTGCTGCAGGTCTCGATCGACGGCATCATCTACGATCGGATTCCGTAGCCGCTGCGGCTAGAGTGAGCGGCATGGCCAGCCGCTATGCGTTCCTCGTCGATACCTACGCGACCGAGATCCTTAAGGTGCTATCGGTCTGGGCGATGGCTGAAGAGTCGTCGCTCGATCAGCGGCCTGCTGACGGTGATCGTCGCGGCCGCACGCTGCGTGAGCACATGGTGCATCAGTGTCAGAGCGAGAACGGTTGGTTCGTCAACATGTTCGGCCTCGCGGTGTCCAGTGAGGTGGTGTCTGACGTGTTGCCCGCGGAGAAGACCAAGCTCGGCTTCTTGGCGCACTACGCGGCGGTTGCTGAATGGCGGCGCGCGCAGTTGGGCTTGAAGGACGACGCGTGGTGGGAGGAGGATGCGACGTTCTTCGAACTACAGAAACCGCGCAACTGGATCATGATGCGACGCATCGCGCACACGGCACATCACCGGGGCCAGCAGACGACGATGCTGCGCATGTTCGGTAGCGATCTGCATAGCACCTATGGGCCAACGGCCGACACGGGTGGCCTCGCGAAGGACAAGCCGCCGGTCGTCTATCCATATGGCGACGTGTCGTCGTTGCTTGCTGGCGAGTGCGCAGGCGGTCGCAAGCTGCCGCTGCCGGCGGCGGTCGATCGGCCGGTGACCGAGCTGCCGTGATCCTGTAAGCGCTGAGAACACCAGCCATCGCAGGTCGGCCGAGCACGTCATTTGGAACGAGCGCCTCGAGTAGATGATCCTTGGTGAACGCGAGAACGCTCACCGCAGCGCCACCAGCAACGCGTCTTGCGTCAGCTCGTCGGCGAGCGCTGCGTCACAGCCGGCCGAACGCAGGAAGCGCCACAGCCCGGCTTGGTGTTGTTTAACGAATGCACTGGCCTCCATGTCGTGGGCTAACGAGTGGACTCGGGTGGCTGTATGCGAAAAGGCGGGCACGCATCACAGTTCCCAGCAGGTTCGCCAGGGTGCCTGCAAAAGGCTTCGTTTTTTGAGCTGGCCGCTTCTTCCCGCGTGAAGAGCACGTCCCGGGTTGTTGGATGCGGTGCGCTCAGAAAGCGGGGGAAACCATCTTCTGGCTCGGGTCTACTCGTGCTCCATGAAGCACTACATCACGGTTGTCTGGCTCTGCCTTGCTGTTGGATGTGCTCAGCAAAAAGCTGTCGCACCACAGGGGGCCTCAGGTCATGCCCAGGTTTTGGATCGGGCACCCACGCCCTATTCGGCTAGCGAGATTCGCGACGCGCACCCCAACGGTACGACGTTGAGCTTCTTGGTCCAGGTTGCCGGCTCAGATGACGTGGTGCAGGTCATGCAATTCTCCGATGGAGATGCGACTGGCACGACCGTGGTGTCATCGGTGCAAAATCCGGACGGCGAAGTGCTCGGTAAGACCACGTCCGCTCGCGCAACGTGGGATCAGCTGCGAGACCATGCTTCGTTCGAAGCGACGAAGACCAGCATCCGCAAGTCCCAGTGCAAGGTCGTGGCGGGTAGCTACGACTGCATGCGTTACGAAGTGACTCGCGGCGATGGCGCCGTGCAGGAGCTGCACTTCGCCAAGACCAAGCCCGGTCCGCCGGTTTTGCTGCTGATGCGAAAGGGCGAGAAGGAAATGCTACGAATGGAACTCATCGAGTACCACCGCGGCTCCTAGTGGGGTGCGGACGCAAGTCCGTTTGCCGGCTAGTCGCCCTTGCAGCGTAGCACGCCATCTTCGGCGACTGCCTGCTTGCAGCATGCGAGGAAGGCTTCGAGCTGCGCGTGCACTGGATTGCGGCGCACGATCTCGTCAAAGACCGTGGCTTGCACGACCGGATCGTCCGACTCGACCATGCCGAGGCTCTTCAGCTGCGATTCCTTGAAGGCTCGAAATTTGTCGAGTAGGCGGAACACTTCGTCGGACATCTTGCGCAGGTCGGCTCCCGTGACTTCAAAGCTCGACGTGAAGTTCTCGGCGATGCGCGCGAACTGCGGCAGTTCCAGTTCAAGGCGCTCTGGCAGTTCGAGGATCGGCGCACCGAGGTCGTCGATGCTCACTTGCGAGTGGGGGCCGGAGATGACGAATGCCATGAGGCGCCAGCATCTCCGGCACGTGAACCCCGTCAATGGCAATCACCGCGACCGTGGAATCCTGTGTGCAATCCGTGAAACGCTGGCCTTGGCTAGCCCGGCACGTCAAAACAACTACATGCGGAAACTAGTGCTACTGAGTGTTCTACCGATAGCAGCCTGCACCGTCCCTATGACCAACGAATCGATGAAGCCGCCGATCGCCAAGACCGTCCGTCACGAGAACCACTGGCACGACGAAGTCTTCGTCGACAACTACTACTGGATGCGCGAGAAGGAGCATCCCGATGTGCGCGCCTACTTGGAGCAGGAGAACGCCTTTACCAAAGGGAAGACGGAGCACTTAGCAGAGGTCAAGCAGAAGCTTTACGACGAGATGGTCGCGCGCGTGCAGCAGACAGACCTGAGCGTGCCGGTGCGCAAGGGTGGCTTCTACTACTACCACCGCACGGTCGAAGGTCAGCAGTACCCGATCTACTGTCGTAAGGCCGCGAAGGCGGATGGAAGTTACGACGAGGGCGCGACCGAACTTGTGCTGCTCGAGCAGAACGAGATGGCCAAGGGCCTCACGTATATTGGCTTTGGCGATATCCAGGTCAGCGATGACGACAACCTGTATGCCTACACGACCGACATCACGGGCTTCCGTCAGTACACGCTGCACGTCAAGAATCTGACCACGGACGCGGTGCAGGCCGACCTCGCGGAGCGCGTCACATCGGTTGAATGGGCCGCCGACAACAAGACGCTCTTCTATGTCACCGAAGACGCCACGACGAAGCGCTCCAATAAGCTGTGGCGCCGCACCCTCGATGGGGAGCCGGAGTTGCTGTGGGAAGAGGCAGACGAACTGTTCCGCATCGGCATCGGCCGCACCAAGGACAAGCGCTATCTGACCGCTGGCGCGTTTAGCACCGACACCTACGAATGGCGCTACCTCGACGCTAGCGATGGCGGCGGCGACTTCCAGATGTTGCTGCCGCGCGAGAAAGGTCACCGCTACTCGATGACGCACCGCGACGGCGTCTTCTACCTGCGCACCGATCGCAACGCGCTCAACTTCCGCATCGTCAAAGTTGCTGCGGACGATCCCCGCGAGTCCAACTGGCAAGACGTGGTTCCCCACAAGGACGACGTGTTGGTGAGCAGCTTCGAGGTGTTTGAAAACTACGCGGTCGTGCAAGAACGCGTGCTCGGGCTCAATCGCTTCCGCATTCTCGATTTCGCGGACGACTCGTGGCGCGAGATCTCGTTCCCCGAAGCGGTCTACTCCGCTGGTGGTGGTGGCACGCCGGAATACAAGTCGTCGACCTATCGCATTAACTACGAGTCGATGGTCACGCCGCCGTGCGTCTACGACTACGAGCTCAAGGCGCTGACTCGCGAACTCAAAAAGCAGCGCGAAGTGTTCAACTACGACGCGTCGCAATACGTGACCGAGCGTGTTTGGGCCGTGGCGCGCGATGGCGTGAAGGTGCCGGTATCGGTTGTCTACAAGAAGGGCACGCCGCGCGACGGATCCGCCCCGCTGTGGCTCTACGGCTACGGTTCGTATGGCATCTCGATTCCGCCGACGTTTAGCAGCGAACGCCTAAGCCTGCTCGATCGCGGCGTCATCTGGGCAACCGCGCACGTTCGCGGCAGCCAGACGCTCGGCGAAGCTTGGCGACAGGACGGCATGTTGATGAAGAAGATGAACACGTTCACGGACTTCATCGATTGCGGTCAGTTCTTGGTCGAGAACCAGTGGACGAGCAAGGACCGCTTGATGGCCGAGGGCGGCAGTGCCGGTGGCTTGTTGATGGGTGCGATTGCCAACATGCAGCCGGGTCTATTCCGCGCGATCCATAGTGCGGTGCCGTTCGTCGACATGATGAGCACGATGATGGACGCGACGCTGCCGCTGACCGTGGGCGAGTATCTTGAGTGGGGCGACCCGAACGAGAAGCCGGCGTTCGACTACATGATGTCGTACAGCCCTTACGACAACCTAGAGGCGAAGGCGTACCCGGCGACGCTGATCACGACGAGCTTCAACGACTCGCAAGTGATGTATTGGGAGCCGGCGAAGTACATCGCCAAGATGCGCACACTCAAGACGGATGACCACGAGTTGCTACTCGAGTGCAAGCTCGAGGCGGCGGGTCATGGCGGCGCTTCTGGCCGTTACGACCGTTGGAAGGATCGCGCCTTCCAGATGGCGTGGATGCTCGGCCAAGTCGGGATCACCGAGTAGTCGAGCGATCGGTCGCGGGAGGCAGCGACGGCTCGCCTCCCGCTATTCGTGCGCTACTTGGGGTTCGACTGCTTACTTGGGGTCACAATCGCCGAGGCCTTCGACACCCTGGAATAGGGCGAACACCGCTCCGCACGTGTCGGCCAGCATCGAGAACGAGCCAACCTCGGGGATGGGCGTGTTCTCCATCATCGCTTTTGCGCCAAGCTCCTTCGCCTTGATGGTCGAAGCGGCGAGATCTTCGACGAGGAAGTACGACAGCCAGCAGCTGGGCGCACCGTTCATCGGGTTCTTCATGATGCCGGCGACCTGCTTGCCGCCGAGCATCTGGCAGTGATACATGCCCATCGGCCCCATGTCCTTGGACTCCGCGGTCCAGCCGAACATGCCGCTGTAGAACTCTTGCGCCTTCGCATCGTCGGTCGTTAGAACTTCGTTCCAGCAAACGCGGCCGGGCACCGGCTCATCCGGGTCGGCACCGTGCGACTCGGCGTTGCCCTTGTAGATCGAGAAGAAGGCGCCCTGCGGATCGCCTACGATTGCGAAGCGGCCAGTGCCGGGGATGTCGCGCGGCTCGATGCAAACCGTGCCGCCGAGTTCCTTGCATTTCGCCGCCGAAGCATCAACGTCATCGACGGCGACGTACGGCATCCAGTGCGACATCGGGATGGCCTTCTCTTCGACTACGCCACCGATCGGGCCGGGGCCCGCGACCAACATGCCGTAAGTGACGCCTTCCATTGGGATATCTTGGATCTCCCAGTTGAACAGAGCGGTGTAGAACGCCTTCGACTCGTCGGCGTCCGTGGTCATCATGTCGAACCAAACGAAGCGGCCGGGCCATGGGCCCGTAGGGGTGTCGGTCATCCGTTGGTCCTTTGGGAGAGATTGGGGGGGGGAGCACGAGAAAGGCTACGCACCAGGGACGAGTGGCGCGCGTTCGAATCGACACAGATCTGGGCCGGCGTTTCATTCCCTATTTGGGCGTGTCTGCAGGCGGATTGCCCGCTTTGCCCGGCAGCGTCACCTTGCTATTGCGCCGCATGGGTTTGGTGGCGAAGTTGCCGTGCTGCAAGAAGAAGCGCCCGTCGCGCACGCCGCCGCGACGATCGGACCGTAGCTTGCCGTGGCCGTCGTGGGTGAACTTCGCGCCACGCACCGCGAGCCATTCTCCGCCTTTGGTGCGCAGCCAAACGTTGCCGTAGTCACACTGGCGATCGCGGTCGCCGTTGCGGCCGCTGAAGTTCTCGCTGAACGAGTATGGGCGGAGCAGGTGCTTGCCATCGCGCGGCGCCTTGAAGCTGGCGACGAGTTGCCATGGATCAGGTTGGCTGTCTTTGGCGTCGCCGTGCAAGTGTGAGAACCAACCGGTGTAGGTCGTGTGCTTGCCCTCGGGTTGCGCTCTCACGAGAAAGCGAATCGTGTCGCCGAGCTTCCAGTCGTGCACGAGGTGGCTGTGGCCGCCAGTGCCCTCGTTGCCAAAGCCGCCGGCGTGCACGTCCTTGCCCTTGTCGAGCAGTTGCACGAGGTCATCCGCTTTGACCTTCTTGCGATCGATGGCTTCATTACCGGAATCCCACACACTGAAGATGATGCGTCGTTCGGTCTTTGAGTTGACCTGCATGCCGAAGTAGCCGCGGTGCCAACCGGTCGCCATGTAGTAGGTCCACAGCGGGTCAGTCTTCGGAGTCAGTTCGCAATAGAACCACTCGATGTCATCGACGTTGTCTTTGGGCACGTCGTAGCCCAGGTGCACAGACGACGCGTTGCGCCGCTCGACGGTGATCGCGTTGACTGGAGAGCCGCTGAGCACGATGGACTTGATGCCAACCAGCGGTGTACCGTCCGTCGACTTGATGATGAGTTTGTGGCGGCCAGGCAGATGCAACCCGAAGGTTCCCATCCACGTCTTCTCGTCGTTCGTCGCAAGCGTGCCCTTGGCGCTCGCCGCTTTGCTACTCGGATGCGGGCCAACGCTGATTTCCATCGCCGCCGCCGGAGTCTTCGGCAGTCGTTCGATCTCGACCTTCACTTGTCCCGGCGTTGCCGACTCGAAGTAGAAGTGCAGCTCGCCAGCGCACGTCTTGACGGCTCCTGTCTTGCGGTCGCGCTGCGCCGCGCTGGGGTTTGGATATGAATAGCCGCAGAACGCTGGGATGGTCAGCGATGCGGGTTCTTGGGCGTGCGTCGGTGCCGTGAGCACCAGGATTGCAACGAGAACGAGATGAGGCGCGAATGTGTGCACGGCGTCAGTCTACGCTGACGCGCATGCAGAGGCGATGCTTGGCGTTCTCACTGTTGCTCGCAGCCTTGTCGGTGCCGGTCTTCGCGCAAGATGCCGGGCCAGATCCGTGGCCAACCGCCACACCCGAGTCCGTTGGTTGTGATGCAGACAAACTCCGCCACGCAGTCGGCTCGATCCGCAAGCTGATCGAGCAAGACGAAGTTTGCGGTGCCGTGCTGTTCGTTGCGCGTGGTTGTTCGATCCTTCTGCACGAAGCTCTCGGCGTGCGCGATGCCAATGGCACCAAGCCGATGAAGAAGGACACGCTGTTTCGCATGGCGTCCAATACCAAGGCAGTCACTGCGGCGGCGGTGTTGACGTTGGTTGACGAAGGCAAGGTCGGCCTCGACGACCCGATCCACAAGTGGTTCCCAGCCTGGGGTGACGGCGACGCCAAGAAGATCACTGTGCGGCAACTGCTGACGCACTCGAGTGGCCTCCGCATCAATACGTTGTTCATGCAGCCGTTGATGAAGAAGTCAAAGCGCCATCCCGCCGCGCCCAACCTCGTGCTCGAATGCGCGCGCTTTGGCAAGGTCGGCCCGAAGGTCGAACCTGGCACGACCTACAGCTACAGCAACCCCGGCTACAACACCCTCGCAGGCCTCGTTGAAGTCGTCACCGGCAAAAACTTCGAGAGTTACTGCGCCGAGCGCTTCTACGAGCCGCTCGGCATGGTCGACACCAACAACCACGAGTCACGCGCCGACAACTCCCGTATGTCTGTCGTCGTCCGCGGCCGAACGAAGGATCAATGGAACGTGCGCTGGTCGCCCGGCGATCGCGCGACGTTGCCATTCGTACGCGGTTCGGGTGGCCTGATTTCTACCGCGACCGACTACGCAAGATTCTGCTGCATGACCCTCGACGGCGGCATGCTTGGCGACCGCCGTCTGCTCTCCCAGGAGTTCATCACGGCCGCGACCCGCAACCAGATCAAGCACATCAAAGGCGGCCGCTACGGCTTCGGCTGGCGCATCGACGCGAACGGATCGTTCTCCCACTCTGGCTCTGACGGCACGTTCGTATGGTGCGATCCGGAACGCGACCTGATCGGAATGGTGCTGACCCAGACGCAGCGCGCAGGCACGCTGCCCAAGGCCCGCGCCCGTTTCCGCAAGCTGGTATCCGCCGCGTGCCCTCCGGTTGATGTGGTCCGCAAGGCCCAGAAGTAGGCGCCTGGTGGGCTCGTTCCTCACGATCTGAGCCCCGCCGGCCCAAGCCCCATTCTTCGCACTTGCCGATCGCGGTCGCCTTGCTACCATTCCGCGTTCCCCATGGGGCCCAAGCGGCTCCTAAAGTTGAGTGCAACAAGTCGGAGCGTGGCGCAGCCTGGTAGCGCACCTGCCTGGGGGGCAGGGGGTCGCAGGTTCAAATCCTGTCGCTCCGACCATTTCTCCTGCTGGTAGGCAAGAAGTTGCGGCGTCGACGCAGAAGCGTTCGCCGCGCAGGTGCATCGCCCGACTACCACTTAACTCGGCGACGCGTCTTCTCGGGCTCTGCAGTCGCGAGTAGCAACAACGACTTGCGCTCGTTGAACCGCCGACCCCCTACCAGCTTCGCAAGGGGTCGGTCGTGCAGCTGTGACGCTGCAACACGAGCGCGCCGGTGCACGGCGCGACGCTGCGGTTGTGCAACGGTCGCGACCTGCGATTTGCTGCTGTCTCGTCCGTGCGGCGGCCTCGATTCTACGGTCACTCAATCGTGACCCGCACACCATCGGCGCGCCGCCGCCCGGCACTGGGATCGCGTAGATCGCCATGGGGCTCACGCAGGCTGACGACATGCCCAATTCCGAGTATCTGTCCTGAACTCTATGCCGGTCGCCCATGCGGCTACTCCCAGCCGTCGGTGCCAGACCACTTACTCGGCAATGGCTTCCCGCGCAGAGCTGCTGCAATCGGCCTAAGGAATGGCACGAGTTCGCTGCCGACTTCGGCGAAGCTTGCCGGCAAGTCACCGGTCGACGGTTGTGACCGCAGATAGGCGCGCCACCTCTGAGTAAGCGTGTCGTCTCGATAGAAGTCGGCTTCGAGGACTTCGTCGAGGTCGGCCAAGTTTGCGTCGCGTTGCGTGAACGTGGCACGGACAGCTTTGGCGAGGACCGGCCCGTCGAACTCGCATCGCCTTGCGAAGGTTAGCAAGTCGCGGAAGTCCTTCATTCGGCTGTTGCCTCGCCCCAGGCGAGTCATGGCCTCGAACTTCTCGGCAACGACCGTTTCAAGCGGATACATCCGCATCCGTGGCGCGGGTTGATCGAGCAGCGTTGGAAAGTTCCGAGTGGTCGGGTTTGGCGTGATGGCATCGCCATAACCGACGTCGACCTGCATCGGGATGCGCGCCTTGCCAAGGTAGGCGGCAAACGTCACGCGCACGCCGCCGTATTCGTGGGTTGCGCGGATCTCCTGAGCGGTCACGGAAGCGGCATCAAATCGCAGTGCATCCTCTGGGCACGATTGCTCGCAGACTGACCGGAAGATCATCTCTAAGTGGCTTGGATCCGTTTCGCCGAAGCCCTCAAGGTCTACATCGCGCGTTGGCCGGTAGAGTTGGTCTTCCCAAAGCAAAAGTAGCAGAGCACCTTTCAGGATGAACTGGTCTGCATGCGGTGACTGGCTCAAGCGAAACAGCAAGCGTTCGGCCCCGTACCGAACAAGTGTGAGTTGAAAGTCCTCGCCACGTTCGCGAGCACCATTGAGCAGTCGGCGATGAATCGAGGCTGCCAGGTCTTGCGGGGGCTTGGTCATGAACTGAGGAGCTCGATGTCACGGCGCATGAGGTCGAAGACTCCGCAAGCCTTGGCCATGCGTAGCAGGGCGTTGGTGGTGACATGTCGTCCATGCAGTCCTTCGCGCATGGCCTCGATGGCGGTCTCGCTGTCAATGATGCGAGACAGGCGAACGCAATCGACGATGGTCCGAGCCGGGTTGGTGATTCTTGTTGGCACTCCGTCGATGCGTGTGCGTTCCACGCCAGTCGTTAGCATTGGGCCGGAGAACTTGACGGTCCGCACGCGAGCGATTGTCGATCGCGGCGCTCGGGACCCATGGGGGATGGCCAGCCAAACCTCCGGTGATAGGCGTGTGCCGATGCCGTGGATCTGGAGTGCTGTAAGCAGACAGACGATGCCTTGCGGAACGCGAGCGCAGGTTGCTGCGATCGTGTAATGCTCCGAGACTTCGGCGGCTGTGAGCCGGTAGAGGCCACGCGCGATCTTCTCGACGACGCCGCGCCGAACCAGGGTGCGGAGTGCAGGTTCGCTGATGCCCAGTGGTTCGAGGTCCTTAGGCCGGAAGAACGTGCCGATGCCAGCGCGCTTGGCCTTGGTGGGGGTAAGAAGTCCGTTGGGCTGCATGGTGGGAAATGTCACCATCAAACTGGTTCATGGGTGCATTTTCCACCATTGCCTGTGAGGCTAACCGCTGTTCGGGCGCCTGCCTTGCTAGGTTGTTAACACGTCAGTGGGATCTGTCGCAGTTGCTCTCATCCCCTCTCGCGTAGTTGCACGACTACCACGAAACACGCGCGTCTGGATGCGCCTGCTTGCGACTTCGTCAGTGAGCGTTAACGTCTGGCCATTACGCCATCTCTGGCTGCTGCAACGACCTACATCGGTGGCACAGATGACGACCTGGACGCCCTGGGGGGCAGGGGGTCGCAGGTTCAAATCCTGTCGCTCCGACCACTCATCTTGTTGGTAGGCAAGAAGTTGCGGCGTCGACGCAGAAGCGTTCGCCGCGCGGGTGCATCGCCCGACTACCACTTAACTCGGCAGAGGCGTGTCCATGGCTGGTCGGTTGCGCCACCACGCAACGACTTACGCTCGTTGAACCACTGACCCCATGCCAGCTTCGCAGGGGTCGGACGTGTAGCAGTGAATCGAGAGCAATCGCCTCCAGGTGCGGCGAGCGTCTACTTGCCCAGCAACGCGAGTTGCTCCGGGGTCAATTCGATCTGGTGCACGTCCCCGCTCTTTGCCTTGTCGATGGTGATCGGGATCGTCGCGATCAAGCGGGCAATCGGTCCGCGCTCGAGGGGAATGCCCAGCACGATTTGTTGCTGGCCCGAGCCAACGAATATGGGATTCGCGGAGCCATCCTTGGCGACATCGACGCCTCGTTGCTTCAACAAAACGGAAGGAGGGGGTCCGCTTCTCTGCCGCGTGACGGGCACGATGCACATAATCAACTTGCGACCTGACAGTGGCGGCAGATTGGTGATGCGGATAGCGATCCGGGGTTTGGAGACCAGGCGGACCTGCTCGTCGGTGAACGGCGCCTCGATGGTCAAGGCTTGGTGATGAGCATGGAGGACGGTGATGGATGCCGTGTCCAACTGCAGGAACCCGAAGAACCTGCCTTGCGAGTCATGTTGCAGCGGATGGCCACGGCGACTGCTTGGCCTTTGTGCGGTTACCCGCACACCGTCAATTGGCTGGCCTTCTGAGTCGACGACCTTGAAGCGGTGGAAGATGCAGAACTTGTTCCAGTCGATTCCACTGATCTTGTTGCCGTCAATCCCATCCTGCCCGAGTCGAACACCTGCGGTTCGCCACACCAGCGTCGAGTTCGGTGCGGAGAGCGCCACACCGACGTCGTAGTTGCCTGCGGCGAGGTCGTGGAAGCGGAACACGTCGCCCGAGAGCTCTGCCGTTCTAGCTAGCAGCGGATTGAACTCCTGGCCAGACGGCCAGAAGTAGACCCTGCCTGGCCATTGTGGGACGCCGGCGGGCCATGCGGCGAACGATCCAACCGCTTCGCAGCCCGGCTGCATGACGATGCGCGCGGCTTCGCTGCGGCCAGTGATCGTCGTGCCAGATATGGGAAGGGCATAACCAGCTTTCTTGACCCAGAGCGTCAATGTGTCTGGGTCACGACTGAGTTCGCGCATCACGAACCGACCATTCGCGTCAGTGATCGCGCGATGAGTGAGGTGTTGGCGGGAGTCCGCAATCACCGAAGCCGAATAGAAGTTCTGGTCACAGCCTACGAGCGCGCCTTCGATTGGCTTGCCATCTGTGTCGACGACAGTTCCTGCCATCAGTACCGGCTCCTCGACCAACTGCACGTCGCCGAGATCGTACGTGAGGGTCTCGCCTACCTTCGTGGGCGGCTTGAATTCATGCCATCGGTAGGCGCCACCGTACACCGTGGCCGCGTCCGACGGCTCAGAGAGCCTCCCTCTGGAGCCAACCCCGGACGAATTGCGTGGCCTTGCACCCTGCGCACGGAGGACTAGGTAGAACGCAACTTCGCCATCCTTGGCGGTGCCGGCAACGCCCCTGCGTTGTGGCGCATCCCTGGGGTCTAAGTGGGGGAACACTGCCCGGGCTTCTGAGTTCGTGTGCACAGTCTGCGGACGCAAGCCTGGGTAGTTAGGCACCGAGTAGCCTTGCACCAGATTCTTGTTTGCGAGTGGCTTGCCGTGGGTGTCGAGAATGCGCACGGTCACCATCGCTGTGGGAGCGCGGGGCCGATTGGGCGCGGCGCGCCGCGGCAGTCCTCCGTTACGCAGATACGTCTCGTTACCGAAGCGGAAGCCTCGGATGCCATTCTTGTCACGCAACACTTCGAATGCGGTCCGACCTTCCTTGATGTAGGGATTGTTGGGCCCGGTCAGTAAGCGATCGTTCTTGGCATCGAAGCTAAGTTTCCAGCTCTTGCCAGCCTTGTTGAGCCAGCGCAGCCCACCCCTGGAGCGAGTGATGAAGCCCTCATGCCAGCCATTTTCGATGGGTGGACGGTGATAGGAGCCAAGAAGCGCTGTGCGATCTGACTGTTGGGGCCGCGCGCGCGCCGCAGGTGGAAGTTCGCTGACCTTGCTCTTCAAACGCGTGGCATGCCACTCGCTGGCCTTGGCGCTCGGTGAAGCGGCACCTTCCCCATACCGGCAACGCAGTCGTCCATGCGACGTCAGGTCGAACTTGGCGTCGCCGCTCTTTCGGTTGGGCTTGCCTTGATACCAACGTCCCGTCCACGTCAAGCCATCAGAGGAAAGCTCGCCGACGAGTGTGCGGGCCTCGAAGGTGTCGGTGCCTTTGCCATCTGCAAGCACGGTTATCTGACCCCGCTCGCTCGTCCAGCTGCCGACGACTGTGTCAGCGACGCATCCGGCCAGGTTGACGATTTGCAGACCACCATCATCGGCGCCGACGTACGCCAGTTCGCCAGCCACTGCGACGCCGAACGGCGAACCTGCCATCCTCGCCCGTCCCTTGGCCACTGGCCTGTTGGGATTCGAAACGTCGAAGACAAGTAAGCCACGGACGTCCGCGACGATCACGGACGTGCCCGCTCGGGTGATGCCCCACGCGTGCGAACCTGTCCGTGTCGTGGCGATGATCTTGGCGTGTTTTGGGTCGGTGACGTTGATCACTTGCATCCCGGCCTCACCATCCGCCAAGAACACGGTGCTACCCGAAACCACCGCTTCAAGGGATTCGCCAGGCGTGTCGACGGTGCCGATGATCTTGGGCTTGGCAGCGTTTGCGAAGTCGACGATCACGAGGCCGGCGTGCCGGCACGAAACGTAGGCGAGCGTTCCCGACACCGTGATTTCCAATGCGAGGTCTGGCGTGTCCACCCAACCTTTGACGATCGGATTCCGCGGCTCGGAAATGTCCCATGCGACGACCAAGCCAGTGTCTTCTTCCCGTCCGTGGGCCCGTCCACACGCAACGTACAGCATGGATCCGACGACCGTTGTGGCGAACACCTCGTTCGGAAAGCCCAGGGCCTTGATGAGCGTGGGCTTTGCCGGATTGGAGACATCGATCAGCTGCAAGGAGCCGCCGCGGGCCGCCACGTAGGCGACGTCGTGCGCAACGCAAACCGCACCGGCGACTCCCGAAGTCTTGATCCCGCCGAGGCGCACGGGCGCCGAAGCATCCGCGACGTCGTAGATCTCCAGTCCCGAACGCCAGTTCGAGACATAGGCCGTGGTGCCCGACACGGCGAGACGATGCGCTCGGCCCAAGGTCTTGGTCGAACTGAGGACGGGGAGATCGGTTGGCGAGAGGCTCCTGCCGCCGCGCGTTCGCCCGTTCTGGGCGTGCGACGTCGCGACCAGCAGTGGCAGAAGGATCAGAAGTAGAAGGAAGCGCATGTGCAATCTCCACGGCGACGAGTGAGAGAGGTGTGGTTCTGGATCAACCGGATTGGTTGCAGCAAGATCAGCGGAGCTTCCGCTCGGCAAAGATCAGGGGCGGCTCCATTCGGACTGGCCCCAGGTTCACGGGGCGAAGTGTTTCGGGATTGTAGTCTAGAAACATTGCGATCACCTGCCTCGCGCGAGGGCCCACGAGAGGAACGCCAGGCGGTCGGCAACTTCCTTGATCCGCATGCTGGTTGGCTTGCCGGCGCCGTGTCCTGCGCGCGCCCCGACCTTCAACAGAATCGGTGCTGCGCCACGCTGCGCATGTTGCAACGCCGCCGCGAATTTGAATGAGTGCCACGGCGCAACGCGGTTGTCCCCGAGTGCGGTCGTGATCAGCATTGGCGGGTAGTCCGTTCCTTCCTTGACTGCGTGGTATGGGGAGTAGGCGTGCAAGGCACCGAACTCTTCTTCGTTCTCTGCCAAGCCGAGGTCCGACGACCACTGCCGCGCATTGGCGCCTTGCAGGTGGTAACGCAGCATGTCGAGCACGCCGACTGCAGGCAGCACAGCACCGAACAACTCCGGACGCTGCGTCACGCATGCGCCTACAAGCAGTCCGCCATTGCTGCCGCCTTGGATGGCCAAGCGATCGCTACTCGTATAGCCCTCTGCAATCAACCACTCAGAGACGGCGAGGAAGTCATCGAAGACGTTCTGCTTTTGCAGTTTTGTGCCCGCTTCATGCCAAGCCTTGCCGTACTCGCCACCACCCCGCAGACAGGCGACCGCATAGATTCCCCCCATTTCGAGCCACGCGATCGTGGCCACGCCGAACCTCGGCGTCTCCGGGCTGTTGAAGCCACCGTAGCCATAGAGCAGCGTCGGTCTCGGCATGTCGGTGCTCTGTCCCTTTTTCTGCACGACAAACACCGGCACGCGCACTCCGTCATGGGCCACGAAGTGCTGCTTCGTTTCGAAGCGGTTCGGATCAAAGCGAACGGTCGTCTCTTGGAATACGTCGGTAGCACCCGTTTGCAGGTTCCAGCGATGGATGATCCCCGGGTTCGTGAAGCCAGTCGTGTGGCAATAGACAGTCGGGTTGTCGTGTTCGCCAGAAAGCCCAGTCGCAGTGCACAGTCCTGGCAAGGCAAGCTCACGATCCAACCTGCCGTCGAGGTGATAGGAACTCACCTTGGAACACGCATCGGCAAGATGAACTGCGACCATGCGCCCGCCGACGTACGACGCGCTACTCAGGTTGTCGTCCGACTGTGGCACGACTTCGCGCCATGCCGAGGGGGTTGGGCCTTCGACATCAATGGCAACGACGCGCCCGCGTGGAGCATCGCGAGTAGTCAGGAAGAACAGTTCGCTGCCATGGTTGCCGAGAAACGTGTAGCGCGCGTCCCAGGCATCGAGCAGTCGCACCACGGGAGCATTGGCCTGTGACAGGTCTGAATAGTGAATCGCATTGACGTCGTAGCCATCGAAGATGTCGAACACGAGGAAGCGGCCGTCGGTCGAAACCTCTGCGTTGGGGAAGCGGCGCGCATGGTCTTCGATCTGGTAGACCAATGGATCTTCGCTCTGTGCCGTGCCGATGCGGTGTTGGTAGACGCTTGGCTTCTTGTGTTCGTCGGCGAGGCCGTCCGCACCCACGGGGTAACGATTGTAGTAGAAGCTCTGCCCGTCACGCGCCCAGGACACCGAATGGAACTTGGTGTGTCGAACGACATCATCGCGCAACTTGCCGGTGGCTACTTCGAGCACGCGCCAGCTCACCCAATCCGAGCCACCATCACTGATCGCGTATGCAAGCAGACTGCCATCGCGGCTCATCTGCCAATCGTTCAACGCGACCGTTCCGTCATCTGAGAACGTGTTGGGGTCGAGCAACACGCGCTTGCCTTCGGGAGCCGTCTCTAGCGGTGCAATCCACCAGACGCTTTGGTTTTGCAGCCCGGTGTTGTGCGACCAGATCACCGAACCTGCGCGCACGACTGGCGCGCCAAACCGCTCGTAATTCCACAGAGTCTCGACGCGCTGCGCAATCTCGTCGTGCGCTGGCAAGCCAGACAAGAAGGGTTCTGAGACGGCATTCTGCTGCGCAACCCATCGGTCGGTCCGGTCGCCGTCGTCTTCGAGCCAACGATAAGGATCCGCGACAGTCGTTCCGAAGAAGTCGTCCCGCACGGACTCACGCGCGGATTCGGGATAGGCAAGCGGCTCGCCGTTAGAAGGCGCACTGCCTACGCAAGCAGACAAGCCAAAGACAAGAGAGAGGCGAAGCGAGAGGTTCATGTGTTGGGGGAGTGTTGAAGGGTCGTGATGGCAAGGGCAGGGCAGCAAGTCCGTTCGTCACACTCTCTGGGCGTTGCAATGCCGAGTCACTTCGCCGGAAGCGGCAGCCAGTAAGCACCT
>JBNMND010000010.1:0-36963 GCA_051274975.1 Planctomycetota bacterium
CAATGATAACCGCGGGAATAGCGGCGATCATGATCTGCCAAAGCAGGTTCGGCTTGCCAGCTTGTGGCTTCGCCACGGTGCGCATCGCGTCGATCAAGCGCCGCCAATAGAGCACCAGGATCGCCGAGATTGCCCCAATCTGGATGCCGATCGCGAACGTGTTGCTGGCGTCACCTTCGGGCAAGCCGAGCATACGTTGCGCAACGATCAGGTGACCGGTGCTGGACACCGGTAAGAACTCGGTGAGTCCTTCGACAATGCCAAGCACCGTCGCCTCAAACCACCCGAGCACACCCTCACTACCGGCAGCCGCAGCTTGTTGGCCAGCAGCGCTCACTTCGTCTTGGAAAGTAGAGATCATGCCGTCGTCAAGAGGCTCGAATAGCGCCCTCGTGACCGGCGAGCCTACAGTGCCTTCGACGGTTCCGTGAAGGACATGTCAAACGCATCTGCGACTGCTGAATGCGTGATCTTGCCGTTGAGCACGTTCGCGGCGGTGCTGAGCGCCGGGTCGGCGGCCGCGGCAGCGACGCCCATGTTGGCGAGCTTCTTGGCCCACGGACCAGTTGCGTTGGTCAGCCCGAAGGTTGATGTGCGCGGGACGGCACCAGGCATGTTGGCGACGCAGTAGTGCAGCACACCTTCGACGACGAAGGTCGGGTCGGCGTGCGTTGTCGGCTTGCAGGTTTCGATGCAACCACCCTGGTCAACGGCAACGTCGACTACGACCGCGCCGTCTTTCATGTCTTTGAGGTCTTCGCGGCGAATCAGACGCGGCGCGCGGGCACCCTGAACCAGAACGGCACCGATCACCATGTCGGCAACCGCGATCTGCTCGCGGATTGCGATAGGTGAACTGTGCAGCATCGTCACGTTGGCCGGCATAACGTCGGCCAGGTAGCGCAGGCGATCGAGGTCGATGTCCATCAAGCTGACGTCCGCGCCCAGGCCCGCAGCCATCTTGGCTGCGTTGGTGCCGACGACGCCACCGCCCAGGATCACGACCTTGGCGGGTTCAACGCCAGGGATGCCACCGACGAGGATGCCGCGGCCGCCCATGTGCTGCTCGAGGCAGACGGCGCCGACCTGAACCGCCATGCGACCAGCCACTTCACTCATTGGCGTCAACAGCGGCAGCGAGTTGCGATGGATCAGGGTTTCGTAGGCGAAGCAGTGTGCGCCTGAATCCAGCATCGCTTGCGTCAGCTCGCGGCTGGCTGCGAAGTGGAAGTAGGTGAAGAGGATCTGGCCCTTCTTTATCAGTGGGTATTCAACCGGCAGAGGCTCCTTCACCTTGATGATCATCTCGGCTTGGCCGTAGACGTCAGCTGCGGTCGCGACGATCTTGCCGCCGACGGCGACGTATTCGTCATCCGTTACGCCAGCTCCGAGACCACCGCCTTGCTCGATGAGCACGGTGTGGCCTGCTGCAACCAGGTCCAGTACCATCGCCGGAACGGCGCCAATACGGTTTTCCTGGGGTTTGATCTCTTTGGGGACACCGATAATCATCGCGTAAGGTTCCTGGCTGGCTCTAAAAACGGGCCAGGAAGATAGCGACCGGGCGGCCGGACTGCGAGGAGGAATAGGCCTCTAAAGCCAGATCGCCACCTGAGAGCCGTCAAGGTCGTGTTTGCACTGCGAACGAGCAACCGACCACGCGAACTCCAGTTGGCTCGCTCAGGGCCCCGGGACCATTCGGCAAAGAGGCCGATTTGGCTACGAGCTTGATGCCGTAACCCGGCAGATCAGGCGACCGTGTCGCGCAACTGCTGCTCGAGCAGGCTGCGGTCGCCGGCGGTCAGGCCGGGCAAGAGTGCGAAGCTGACCTCCAGCTCCCCCATTCCGTTCCGCACCTGTGGAGCCGGTGACACGAGCACCCGCGGGTCGCGTCCAAGGAGGCTGCGGACACGGCCTTCAGCCTGCTCATCACCGGATAGGTGCAGTCGGCACGTGATCGGCGATGAGGAAGCGTGGCGAGCGGCTGGTTGGCCAGACGCGGCGGGAAGGGTGGTCTTCTGGGGAATCGTCTCTATTACGGTGACGGGTTCTTCCGGGGGGCGCTGCTGCGGGGCGCGAAGTGCTTCGTTCGCAAACGGGGCCGCCTTCGGCTCGTCTGTCTCAAGCATGATATCTTCGCTGCGCTGCGAAGCCTGCTCAGGTGGGGTCGCTTGTTCGGCGTTCGCCGGGCCGTCGGGGCTCGGCAGTCCCAGCGCCTCCACGGCGTCAAACTCGGTGCCGATCGCACCCCCGATATCTAGCGGTTGGGCATCGAGCGTTTCTTGTGGAGGCAACAAGCCTGGCTCCGCAAACATAGCCGCGTCCATCATCTCTTCTTCGTCGATGACGAACATGTCGTCGAGATCCTCTTCGTCACTGTCCGTGTGGTCTGGAAGGGACTCGTCGGGATGTCGTGCGGCCTGGTCAAGGCCTGAGTCGGGAGGCTCGGGCAGTGGTTGATGTCCGCCGAGTTCAGGCGGGACTGACTCCCCGGTTTGCTTCAAGCGACCAATCGCTTCTCCCAGCAGTGCTGCAGCGGCCCAAAGTTCTTCGACCTGAGGGGTGTCCGGTTTGTCGCTCGTCCTGTTCGTGCCGATTAGATCGCTAATGTCTAGGTCGCCACTCGCCAAGCCCCCACTCGCCAGGTTCGCTACTGACTGATCGAGCACAGGGTCATCCACTGAGTCTGCGTTGGTCTCTGCGAACGTCTGTGGTATCGGTTGCAGCTCGGGCGCGTATTGCATCTCGGGGGCCATCGCCAGCGGTCGTGTTCGCTTCTTGGAGAACAGCAACACGAACCCCGAAACCAACGAAATCACGGCTAAGCCCCAAAGCCAAGCCATCGAGCCTTGCTGGCCGGCCTGCTTGGCCTCCAAGCCGCCCCGTTGCTCGCCGGCACCATTCCCGTTTGGGCGTGGCGTGCCAGTTGCTGGAGGGGCCTTGGCGCCGCCGGCGGCGTTGGGATCGTCGTTCCCAGCTGCTGGGATCGGTTGGCCACCACCTTCGGCCCCGGCCGCGCCCGAGCTTCTAGCTGCTCCCGGATCGACTGCTCCCGGATTGCCTATGCGCGGATTGCCCGCGCCCTGACCTGCCCCTACTTGCTTCAGGAACTGTTCCAGCTGGTCCGCGGTGTTATCCAGTGCCGAGCCGAGCAAGTCTTCGACTCTTCGGTGCCGCTTGTCCTGCTCGGCAATGGTCTTCTCTAGATCGGCAAGGCGCTCGCTGAGCTTGGTGGCTTCGTCGCTGCGATCAGCTTGCATCGACTGCACCAACAGCTGCGTCCAGCGCCGCATCTCTTGGGTCAAGGTCGCTTGCCGCGCCGAGAGCTCGCGTTGGCTGGCGCCGAGTTGCGTTAGCACGTCTCGCAACGGCGCCATCGCCGCTTGGATTTGTTCGCCGCGGACTTCTGGCGCGGCGTCCGCAGCCTCGCCAACCGATGCCGCGCGCTGCCGATTGAGCAGGCGTTGGCTGCGGATTTCGGCCGTCAGTTCATCGAGACCTTGGATCTCAACCGTTCGCGGTTCACACGATGCGAACAGGACTGAGCCGATGAGTAAAGGCAACCAGGTGCGCGCGCTCATTCGGTGCACTCCTTCATGCGTTGGTCGGCCCAATGCATGCGTCGCGGCCGCACCACTATAGAGCCACGCAATTCGAGCAGGTCGTCATCGGTGATCTCCAACTCTAGCTTACCTGGGCACGCTGGTTCGCTGCTCGTGTTGTAGAGGCGGATCGGCACGACAACATGGGGTTCGCCAGTTTGGAATGGGAAGCGAACCATCCAGCTGGCGGGAGTGCGGATCGAATGGCCAGAGGTTTCGTCCCAGTGACCTTGCAGGTTGGGTTGGTGCAATTCGATCAGCGTCTGCTGCTGGTTGAGGCCGTCTCGCCAGACCACCGTCGGGATCAACGGAACCGTCATGAAGCCACGCATACGCGCGTTTGGGACGATCGTCAGCAGCTCGCGAGGAACGATATGCACCGGAAGTTTCGGCGCGCGCAGCTCGACGCTCAGCTGTCCCGATTCGGACAAACCCAACAGGTATCGCCGCGCCTCGCGCCCATCCGACCATAGCAACGAGTAGCTGCCGCGACTGTGCTCGAGCACCAGTTCGGCACGACCAAGCTGCACTCGAGACGCAGTGCCAGGCGACGGACGCGGCAATGGCATCGAGCGTGCGAGCGCGGCAGGGTTTTCCTCAGAGGCAGCAAGCATTCGAGAGCACCGGATAAAGTCCGGCGTACCTTTACGAGAGCCTACCGCAGTCCGGCGACACAGGCGCTTGGTCTCTTCGCAACCGATGCGATCGCAACAAAGATTGCACTTGCTTCTGATTCTGTCTGAGGCATGATCCTCGCCGTTGCGACCGGGGCGTTTAGCTCAGTTGGTAGAGCAATAGCTCGACAAGCTATGGGTCACAGGTTCGAGTCCTGTAACGCCCACCATCTTCAGGTTCCCTGTTCGCAACGCTGGCTTGCGCGGCATCCGCTGCTCGCTCGCCGCACCCCGACTCCTTTTTGGTGTCGAGGTGTGTCTGCACCAAGCATCAGAGAACGGTGACGGCGGGGTGGCTTGCTGCGATCGATGCCTTAAGGGCTTCGCACTAATGCGCAAAGTCTGCTCGGCAGCGATGCTTCTCGCAGGGCGTAACGCGGCTTCGATCGCTCGTTCTGGTGCACCGTCATGACGGCGCTTCGGATGGCTCAACGCATCAAGCGGAGCAATCTACCGTAGGGTCGGCGGTGGCTAGAAATTCGCCTCACTGCCTAGGTCGCGCATGCTGTGGCAGACGCCACGGGCCGCTCTAAAGCATTTAAGCCGCGCGATTTGCCTCAATTTTCGGAGACCGTGGGGCCGGTCGGGACCTCATCGCGCAGCCGACGATCGGGGCTATGACAAAGCTAACTGCACACCAACACAGAATCATCGCGGTCATGGTTCACCTCAGGGTTCTGGAACTACGAGATACGCGGTGAACCCTGAAATTAGGCCATGCATTCTCCGAATTTCGGAGTCCTAAACAAATCCGGTGCGGTCGGGCGAATCAGCTACTCTTCTACGCCAAAGGTCCTACCCACTACCGCTCGGTCGCCTTGGATTGCGGTGCGCTGCAGGTAGGGCGCCAGGCCGCGCATGCCGCCGAGTTCTTCGCCACCGCCAGCCCGACCCGGGCCGCCGTGAATCGAGCCGGGAAGCACGGCTCCCGGGCCGAGGGCGTGGCCCATGGTCTTTTCGCTGCCGACCCAGACACGGCCGTGCCACGGAGCAATGCCGGTGACCAGTTCGCGAATCCACTTCTTGTCGTCGCTGTAGGCACTGGCAACCAGGCAGCCGCCGCCGCGGTTCATTAGGTCGACCGCGGTCTCGGCCTTGCCGTCGTATGGCAGGATCGTCGCGCAGGGGCCGAACACTTCCAGCTCGTGCAGGATCGCCGCGTCGTTGCTGCGCGCTTGCAGCAGCGTCGGCTTGACGAAGTAGCCGGGGCCATCCATGGCCTCGGGACCGCCGAGCACCGTGTCGCATTCGGCTTGGAGCTTCTGCATGCCGCTGCGAACGTCATCAAGCTGCGCCTTGCTGGCGACCGGCCCCATGCGGGAATCGCCGTCGAGCGCGTTGCCGATGCGGGTCGACTCGAGGCGGTCGATGAGCTGTTCCTTGAAGTCTTCGAGCTTGTCCTGTGGAACCAGGATGCGACGTACCGCCGTGCACTTCTGGCCGGCCTTCTGCGTCATGTCCTGGTGCAGGTTCGCGATGAATTGCGTGAACGTATCGTCGTCGACGTCGCAATCCGGACCGAGCACGGCTGAGTTGATTGAGTCCGCTTCGATGTTGACGCGGACGCTGTTTTCGATGCAGGCCGCGTTGCTGCGGATGCGCGCGCCAGTGCGGGCACTGCCAGTAAAGGCCACCACGTCCATCGCTTGCATGTGGTCAACCATCTTGGCGACCGAACCGGCGACGAACTGGAACGAGCCTTCTGGCAGCAAGCCGCTCTCTACAAGCAGTTGCGAGACGCGCCAGGCCAACATGCCACTGGCGGTGCCAGCCTTGGTGACTACCGGCATGCCCGCGAGGATCGAGCAGGCGAGCTTTTCGCCCATGCCCCAAGCCGGGAAGTTGAACGCGTTGATGTGCAGCGCGACACCCGGTCGCGGCAACATCACGTGCTCAGACCAGAAGCGCGCGGTGCGGCCAAGTTGCGTGCCCGCGCCATCGGTGAGCCACGGCGTTTCCGGCAGCGACTTGCTGAGGTGCGCGTAGAACGCGAGCGTTCCCGAAGCGCCATCGAGGTCGAACTTCGCGTCGCCGCGGGTGTTGCCACCGTTGCGACCGGCGATCTCGATCAATTCGTCTCGGTGTGCGTGGATGACCTTGGACAAGCCCTTAAGGATCTCGCCTCGCTGTTGGAAGGTCAGCGCCCGCAGCGCGGGGCCGCCAACGGTGCGCGCGTGCTGAAGGGTTGCGGCGAAGTCGACGCCGCCGCGGCACACATCGCCGATTACTTCTTCGGTGGATGGGTCGTGAAGGGCTATCGAATCGCCACTACCGGCGGTCCATTGCCCACAAACATAGCTCTGCAGAGAGGTCATCGGGGCGAACACGATAGCGAGCAAGGCAGCTGGATTCACGTGTGCTAGGTGCCCTGAGGCGACCGGGTGGGTGATTGTCCGCCCCTCCGGAACCATTTCGGTGGGCTGCTGGGGGTCGGCAAGCCACGCCGCTTATCTGGTTCGTAACCTGTATCGTGACCGCATGACCATGTCCTTGGTTTGGCGGGTTGTCGCGGCGACTTGGAAAGTTGTCAGCCTACAGATTCTGGCGGTGCTGTCGTTTGCGGGGGCCGCCGCGTCACAGGTGCCTGCGTTGGTGTTTACCGGCAGCCACCCGTTCGTCAGTTTGGGGGCAGCCAACGAACGTCCCGGCGGCGCGATCAATCAGATCACGGAGTATGACTTCACCCTGACGCTGCCAAACGCAGGAGGCTCGATTGCGCGCACCCTGATGCCCGCAACGGCGATGCATTGCTACCTCGGCGATGCCAACTACGACGGCAACTTTCTGAAGTTGCACGATTGGAAGACCGCCTATTCGGACCCCATTGGCCTCGGTGGAGTATTCGTCCGGGAGGCCGACCGCACCGATCTCAGCTGGGACAAGGTCTTCTTTAGCGTGCGCTTCGGCGCCCCCATCTCGACGGCGCAGTTTGAAATCTTCGTCGGCGGCGGCATCCCCTACTTGATCGAACCGTCCGACTGGGTGCGCTTGCTCCCGAACGGCGACTCGCAGTGGTTCATCGCTCCGGGGCAGTTGCTGCAGGCTGCCGGTGCGCAGCAGAACGGCACTTCGGTTGGCGCTGGCGCGTTGCTGCAAGCTGCGAACGGCGACCTCTACTACTCGCCCTCGGACGGCGGCCATTGGCTCAACTCGGTCCCCGGGTTGCCGTTGTTTGCCGAAGACGGCTCGATCTGCAAGATTGATGCAGCAGACATCACCTACGACGGCAACGGTAACATCAGCGGGTTCGCGCCTGACTCGGCGCGATTGTTGATCAATGAATCGTTGGCTAGCGGCTCGCCATCGATCCGCAGTTGGGTTCAGCAGGCGGCGGCGTTCGATCGCGTCGGCGCTGCGTTGCAGGCTGCGGACTATGGCAAGACCGGCGGGCTCGCCTTCGATCCCGCCGGTGGCACCTGGACGCCAGCCTATGCGAACGCTAGCGGCAACTTCGTTCCCGAGCCGAACCTGATCTTCTGCACCGAGTCACCGGAGTATGGCGGCACCCTGTTCTCATCGCAGAACGGTGGCGAGGTCGCGATGCTCAATGGAGTGCTTTGCGGTAGCACGACCGCAGGCGTCGCCGCCGATGGCGCCTGGCTCGGTGTGCAGCTGGACATCGCAAATGACCAGCCGTCGTTACTGGGGCTTTGCGTCATCGAAGTGCCGCCGCTGCCGCAGCCGTTCTTGGCCGATCAAACCGAGTTTGGCGCGCTTGCGATTGCGGCGACGCAGAGCAACTGGGACGTCGACTTCTTTGGTGAGGCGGGCATGCCGTTGCTGGCGTTGCTTTCGGCGGGACCATCCCAGCCAACCTCGTATGCCGCCTCGCTGCCCGCAACGATCGCGCCGCTGAGCTTCGGGCCGAACAGCTGGCCAGACGTGTTCTTGGTGGCACCGATCTTCACCTTTGGGGCCACGACAACGGATAGCTTTGGCTATGCAACGGTGTCGATCCCAAACCCAAATCCGGGCGGGTTCGCTGGCTTCACGATGATCGTGCAAGGCCTGAGCTTTGCGAGCACCGGCTTGCAGTTGAGCTCGCCGGTGATGGTGCAGCTGCAGTGAGCTGCCGCGGCGCTGTTGCTGCCGCGGCGCTGTCGCTGGCTAGCTTGGTTGCCTAAACGCCGGAAACGAACTGCATCAGTTCGTTGTAGCGACGCTCGACCATAGCGCGGTTGGCGTTGGCCAATCGGTCGACGCCAAAGCCTTCGACGTTCAGGCTCGCGGTGACCGTGCCATACGCAACGGCACGCTGCATGTTGGCCAAACTGATTATGTCGCACTTGGCGAGGTAGCCCATGAAGCCACCGGCAAAACTGTCACCAGCACCGGTCGGATCGACGACGGTCTCGGTCGGGTAAGCGGGCAGCGCGTAGTGGAAGTAGTTGGAGAACACGAAGCAGCCGTGCTCGCCCTTCTTGACAATGACCATCTTCGGGCCGAGCTTGAGCGCTGCCTTGCCGGCGGCGATCAGGTTGCTCTCGCCGGTCAGCGACTTCACTTCACTGTCGTTGACGATCACGCCATCGATGCGCTTCAGCAACGCCAGTAAGCCTTCGCGCTCGTTGTCAATCCACAGGTCCATCGTGTCAGCAACGACGAAGCGCGGGTTGTTCATCTGTTCGACGACCGATGCCTGCGTCGCCGGCGAACCGTTGGCGAGGAACACGAACGGCGAGTCGCGGTAGCTCTCCGGCACCTTCGGCTCGAAGTCGCCAAACGTGTTGAGCTGCACGTCGATCGTGTCGCGGTTGTTCATGTCCGCCGAGTAGCGACCATGCCACGAGAACGTCTTGCCTGGCTTGACCTCAAGCCCGGCCAGATCGATGTCGCGATCGGCCAGCAGTTGCTTGTGTTCGGCAGGGAAGTCCTCGCCGACAACGCTGACGAGTTGCACAGGCGTGAACAGGCGGGCGGCGAGTCCAAAGTAGGTCGACGAACCTCCAAGACACTTCTCGGCTTTGCCGAACGGGGTCTCGATGGTGTCAAACGCGGTGGAACCAACTACTAGCAGCGTCATTTGGCCAAAGAGCCTAACCGCAGGGCCTTTTTGGATCCACAGCGACTAGGGCTGGCGACGAGTGATCCGTAAAGCAGGTCGGTGGCCGGGCTATTCCGTAGCTGGAGGAGCGCTTTTCGGTGGATCCCCTTCCTCAGGAGGGCTGGCAGCGTCTTCCTGCTCCTGCTCCTCCGTCGCGACTTCTCTGTCGATGTCTTCCTGCGTAACACGGTCTTTCTCGAAGAAGACCAGCGCGCCAGCTAGCAGGCTGAAGCCCGTCAGCACCGTTCGGTAGAGCACTGACAGCGCGACGCCACGCGTGTACATCGCTGTGAATGGTGCAGCGTCCCCTACCAGGTGAGCTGCGCCGTGGGTGCCGAACAGGTGGCCATACATCGTTTCGCCGATGCCCCAACCGTTTGGTGCGATCGGCACGGCTGACGCGATGTTGATGACTGGCACTAGCACGAAGTACTCAAAGATCGGCATACCGACTCCGATGGCAAAGCCAATCAGAACCACGCAGCAAACCGATAGCACGTGGTTGGCGATGCCCAGGGCCAAGCTGCCGATCAGCATCTTGCGCTGATCCCGGTAGAAGAAGATGGCCTGGTCGACCATCTGCAGCTTGCTGCGGAACTTGGCCGGCACCCGGTTGAGCAAAGACTTCAAGCGAACGCGTTCGCGGAGGCGCTTACTGAATGCAATCACGCCAATCAAGCCGACGGCTGCGATGACGCCCCAGATGCCGATTGCGATCACCGGGAAGTCATCGATGGCGAACAGCACCGCAAAGGCACCGAGCAGCGCCAGAGAGCCAAGGCCGAGGATGCGGTCGACGCCCACCGAAACGAGCACCGGCACTCGATGGCCGGGGCAGCGCTTCATGATGTAGAGCGCTTTGATCACGTCGCCGCCGGTCGAGCCCAGCATGACGGCATTGAAGAAAACGCCGATCCACGTGAAGCGCAGCGTTTCGAACAGCGACACATCGGTGCCAATGACGCGCAGCAGCCACCACCACCGGACGCCGGCGATGATCACTGTCAGGAAGTAGCAGAGCGCGCCAAGCCCGAACAGCGTTGGGTCGAGGTTGCCCCAATAGCTGAAGATGCCAGGCGCGACTTCCAGGTATCGCCCGTCATCTTGCTTGCCGCGAGACACGGTCTTGGTGCCTTCGTCGGAGGCGCCCCGCGGATCGTTGACTGTGTATTTGACGGGGTCGAGGTTCCAGTGGCCTTGGATCGTAATGACGACCTCAGCGACGATCGTCTTGCTTTCCTTGTTCGCCTTGTAGTTGAGGCGGTCGTGGAAGTTGATGGACGTGAAGACCCACCAGAACATCAGCGTCAGCAGGACGACCTTGATCAGCGTGATGACGTGCTTGTTCATCGCCATTCACCCTTGGCTCGCACCTTGGCACGCGCTGATTCGATTGACGCTTGCTCGTCGCTAATGCGCTCCAACACCGCACGCGCAAACGTGCTCGGGTCGATACCGAGTTCTTGGAGGGTGGCGATCGCGACGGGCGCGCCGCCGGGCTGTACGTTCACTGCGAAATGCATCAAGGCGCTGACTGGGCTGACCGTAGCTATGGAGATCGTCAATTTCCCGTCCCCAACGTAAAGATCGTCGCCAGTTCGGCTCAGTTCCGAACTCGGAGCTAGTTGCTGCACGACTTCGCGAACCTGGGCGGCGAACAATCGCTGTCGATGAACGGCGAGCAATAGGTCGGTTGTCGTGAACGACTCCCAGACGAAATGCACCATGGCATCGGCGGCAATGCCGGGCCCATCGAGATCCTCGAGGTCGGCAACCTCGTCGCTGATGACGTTGCACGGCCCGCGGAACGCAACGACGGCATCCCCCACCAAGCCAAAGCGATCGAGCAACCAATGTGCACGCAGTTGGCTGCCGTCGTAGGCGATCTCTTGATCACACCAGTGGGTTTGCAGGCCGTTACTCATGCTCCAGTGCTCACCGTGCTGGTCTTCATCGAACTGTCTCTAGTCGTGCTGGCCCTCATCGTGCTAGCGACGCTCCTCATTCCACTTTCTGACCCAGGCGGGATCCGGATCGATGCGTTTGCGGCCAAGGCTCCAACTGAGCGCGACGATAGCCGGAGTGCGGAGCTTGGAGTAGTAGTCGTAGTCGATCTCAGAAAGCACGGTTCTGGCAAGAAACTCGGTCGGCGTCGTCGCTTCCCAATCCTGGCGGCCGGGCAGGCGAACGAACGCCTCCGCAAGTTCTCCAGACAGTTGGCCGCAATAGTGAATCAATCGCAGCTGGACCAGCGGGTCCGGATCGAACGACGACAAGCGTTCGGCTTTGTCCTTCGGGCTAGCGGCCATCGTTGCGAGCATCAGCGGCACGGTGCGAGGGCCGCCTAGTCGGCGAATCTGCTCCATAGCACACAGGCGCACCTCGACCCAGCGGCTGTCGCGGTTCTTGATCACGTCGAGCAGAACGCCGCGCGCGCAGTGTTCTATCGCTTTCCGAAGCGAAGCCATCAGCCATGGGCGAGCGCGTGCGTCGGTCTCGTTGGCGAGCGAGACGCTAAGATCTTCGACCAGCCGCAAGCGTTCGTCCCAGCGAGCTAGCGGCAAGGAAGTGATCTGCGCCAACGCGTTGCGGTATGGCTCAAGCGTACCGCCGTCTTCGCCGCGCACCGACGGCTGCGAGGTGCGGAGGCCGACACGTGCCAGTGCCAGTGCGTCCGGGGCTAGTGGTGTGCTTAACTCGGTGAATGAACCGTCGAACGGCTTGAGCGACAGTTGCTGGCAGATGCGCGACAAGCCGTCAATCGCCAGGATGCGCGTTTGCGGGTTGCGATCCAGTTCGGCCAGCCAGCCGAAGCGACTGGTCGCGGCGGCGTTGGCCGCCAAGTTGGTCCCGGTCTCGTCGGGTAGCTCCTCGAGCAGTTCTCTGACGTGCTGAGCAGGATTCTCAAGCGCCGTCTCCGTGCGTCGGCCAAACAACCACGCCGCCGGTGCTCGCACCGGAATGAGCAGCGCGTTGTGCATATACCAACTCGAGACCTTGGCGCGCTGCGCGTAGGTGATCTGGCGCTCGTTGTTAGCACCACTGATGCGAACGATTGCGTCGATTTCTTCGAGTAGCTCGCCGCTGGACAGCCCGACCGCAACAGAGCAGCCTGGCAGCACCAACGTCAGGGCGATTCCCACGCAGCAGGTGATGGCGCGCTTTAGTGTTCGCATAGTGATCTCCAGTGGGCGATCGCATGCAGGCGACCGGCTTCGGTCTTGGCCATGCATGTTGGCGCAGTAACTTCGAGCGCCACAGCGAGTGCCGCATGCATTGACTGGAACGCTTGTTCTTCTTGCTCTCGGCGAATGGCCTGGAACAACATCGGGACGGAATCGCGGCCGTGTTGCTGCGCGGCTCCCGTCGCCGCGAAACGCCGCACCAGCGGTGCGGGGTCCGTCAGCGCGACTTGCCAGAAGTTCTCGTCGGTCAAGCGATTGGCCGTGGCCAAAGACACTGCGCGCGCGCGCACGGCAGTCGACTCATCGGCGCACGCAATGGCGATGGCGCGCACTCGAACTGGGCGCCGCGCATCGTCGGCCGCGCGATTCGCAAGGCCTACCTTCGGCGGGACCGCCAACGTGTTCAAGATCTTCAATCGGCCCGCCGCTTGGGGCGCGGCGCGCAATAGCGCAAGCAAGTCTCGCAGTTCGCCGTTGGCGAGCGGATCGCGTCCCGGCGCGACTTCGTGGATGCGGCGGTCCCAGTCCGCTATCTCGGTTGCGTGATCACGCAACCACGGATCGCCAGCGTGTACTTGTCGGATACTGCGAAGGGTAGCAATTGCGGATTCACCGTAACCGGCAACCCATTGCATCTGCACCAAGTCGAACAGTGTTGCCGGAGAAACCTTTTTGGCACCGAGTTGGTGCACGACGGCTTGCAGTTCACTAGCCGCCAGGTCGCAGCGCGCGACGTCGCGCAGCAACCCCGCGCGCGCCAGTCGCAGCGGCACCGAGTAATCTCGCTTGAGCGCTGTGTCGACCACGAACAACGCGTCGAAGTGGCGCTCCTTCTGGACTAGGTAACCGGCAAGGTCGAGGGTCGCTTGCGTGGCACCCTTCGTATCGGCGTTGGCGAATGCGTTGCGCAGATGGCGCTCGCTGCGCCCCCGCTTTGGAGCGGACGCTTCGGCAGGCGATGGTGTTGCTGGCGTCGCCGCTGCAGAGGTTGGGGCAGCGGCCATGGCCGGCTCGGTTCGATCCGCATTCTCAGCTGGCGTCGCGGCTAGGCCGCTCCCGGCGACCCTCGGATTCACGAGCGCGCTGGTGCCTAGCTGCCCAGTATTCAGCTGCCCAGTGTTCAGCTGCCCAGTATTCAGCTGCCCAGTATTCAGCTGCGCAGTGTTCAGCTGCGCAGTGTTCAGCTGCGCAGTGCCAGCCTGTTCGCTAGCAGACCCAACAGGATCACTGAAGAGATCGCTCCTGGAGTGGCCAAAGGTGCCACCCGGTTGCTGGTCTCGAGGTTGCACACAGCTCGCAAATAGGCATGCGAGCCACCACCACGATCTCCTCGCACCGCCGCGATCTGTCATCGACATGTTGGTGTAGGCGAACACTCGGCTTGCTGCACGCACGATTCTGAGCCTTCCGTCAGGCTCAGGGATCCGGCACGATTGCGTGTATGGGTACCGCAGACCAAAAGCTCGCTGCCAAGCAGGCGCAGCGATTGCGCGCGCAATTGAGTGTCGTCGTCAAGGAGATCGCCGATCAGGTTGCTCGGGCACAATCTCGGTTGCGGCCGAGTGATGTGCAGCGCAAGGCGGTCGGTGACTTTGTCACGGCCATTGATGTGCGTAGTGAGAAGCGCTTGCGGCGCGACTTGCTCCGGATGCTGCCCGAGGCAGGGTTCTTGGGCGAAGAGAGCGACGCGACTGCTATCGATAACGATTGGCTTTGGGTCGTGGATCCGATCGATGGAACGTCCAACTTCTCGCGGGGATTGCCGCACTTCGCGGTCTCGGTGGCCTTGCTGTTTCGCGGCCAACCTGTGCTCGCGGCGATCCACTGCGCGCCTGACGGCGGCCTGTTCACGGCCGTGTACGGCACTGGTTGTTGGCGCAACAACCGCAGGATCATGGCCCCCACTGGGCGTTTCGACGACGGGGCGATCCTCGGCTGTCAGTGGTTCCGTGGTCAGAAGGAGATGGGGTTCTTGCCGCAGTTGCAATCCAAAGGGGCCCGGATTCGCACGCTCGGCAGCACCGTCACTCAGTTGGCCGACGTGGTCATGGGACGGCTCGACGGCAACGTGCAGCAGCAGGGTCGTCTCTGGGACTTCGCTGCCGCGGGGCTGGTTGCGGTCGAGGCTGGCGTGAAGTTCACCGACTGGACTGGCAAGGCGGTCTTCCCGGTGAAAGATCTGCGGGTTGAGCACACGGCGACGATTGCCGCGACGCCTGCCGTCCACCGGAGAATTACCCAGCTACTACGCCCATATGCACGGTGATTCGGGCCTTGTTGTTCCCTGCGCGTAACACTCGACGGAATCCTGCTGTGCAACCGGTGACAACGTCCCCAGCCCACTGAGGTTAGTTGCCGTTCTCGCTCGGTTGGTCCCTCTTTTGCATACAATCCTTGGTCGGCTAGAGTGCCCGTTCGCGTGCAGCGGGTTTCAGCCACCGAGTTGCCCTCCTTAGGGGCGGCCGAGACTGCACGCGAAGAGAACCCTTCAGGAGCATACGATGAAGAACATTCTGCTATCAGGATTGACGGTTGCGAGCTTCGCAGCCATGTTGCCGGAAACCGCTTACGCCCACGGTGGTCAGTACCGTGGCCCGGGCGATGTCGTCCCACCTGGCCCCGGCGGCGGTGGTAACACCGGTCGCCCGTCTGGCCCAACCACGGGTGGCCCCGCTGGCCCGAGCGCTCCGGCGCCGTCCGGCCCGGCAACGGGTGGCCCAGCTGGCCCAAGCACTGGCGGCCCCGCCGGTCCTGCCGGCGGTCGTGGCCCAACGACCGGTGGTCGTGGCGCCGCAATCGGCGACGACCTGACCCGTTGGAGTTTCTGGTGGGAGTTCAACAAGGATCCCTTCATCAAGCTTCGTGACGCCGTGCTGCAAGGCGGCCCGCAAACGGGTAGCGATGATTTCTATCTCGGCAGTACCCGCAAGGCCACGTCGCGCGACTCGCTTCGCCCGACCACCGAGGACATCCTCGGCGAGATCTTGCCGGCCCTGAAGAAGGCGATCGACTCCACCGATCAAAAGGACATCAATTCGTCCTGCATGATCGCGATGGCCAAGATCGGTCAAGACCACCCCGAGTTTAAGCTCAAGGACGTCTTCACCCCGCGCCTCGCAACGACCACGCAGGAAGTTCGTGAGACCGCCGCTCTGTCGCTCGGCATCGCAGCCATCGCTGGCGAAGACGAGATGACGATGCTTACCGACCTCGCGCTCGACAAGGGCAAGGGTCGCGAAGCCTCCGGCGGCAGCGTCAACAACCGCACCCGCGCGTTCGCTCTCTACGGTCTCGGCCTGACCGCGAACAAGACCACCAGCGTTGAGATCAAGAAGAAGGCTTTCGCCGCGCTCAAGGAAGTGCTCGAAGACAAGTCGCAACGCGATCGCAACATCAAGGTCGCCGCGATCAACGGCATGGGCATCCTGAACATCGGCTCGTCTTCGGACGCCGATAAGGCACTGCTCACCGAAGTCGTCAAGACGCTTGAGAAGTTCTACATGCAGAAGGTCGGTGCTGGCACCAACCTGATCCTGTCGCACTGCCCGCCGGCGATCGCCAAGCTGCTTGGCCGCGATGCCCCTGACGCTGATTACTACAAGGAGCTGTTCGCAGCTGACCTGATCAACAAGGGCAAGTTCAAGCGCTCCGGCAACGAGATCTCCCAGTCCTGCGCCATGGCACTCGGCCAACTGTGCCAGCCGTACCAGGACAAGAAGGATCCGGACGCGAAGTACAGCAAGCTGCTGCTCAAGCAATGGAATGGCCACAAGGATGCGCAGACGCGCAACTTCTCGGTGCTCAGCCTCGGCTGGATCGGTGGTGAACAGAACAAGGCAGCCTTGATCAAGGCCTTCGATAAGGGTGGTAAGAACCTTGAGAAGCCGTGGTGCTCGCTCGCGCTCGGTGTTTACTCGCACTTCGCTTACGAAGGTGCAAAGGCCCGCAACGAGGCTCCGGATCCGGAGAGCTTCATCGGCGAGACGCTCTACGACGAGCTGAAGAAGAGCAAGAACCCGGACCTGACGGGCGCCCTGGCCATTGGCCTTGGCCTCAATAAGTTCAAGGACGCTGCGGACGAGATGCGTGAGCGCATGCTGAAGAACCAAGCCAAGGAAGAGATGGCTGGCTACCTCGCCGTTGGCCTCGCGCTGATGGACGACAAGAGTTCGATCGAGGACATCAAGAACGTTGTCAGCAACGCGACGCGTCGCTTCAACCTGCTGCAGCAGTCGGCCATCGCGCTCGGCAAGCTCGGCGACAAGACGGTTGCCGTTCAGCTGCAGAAGCTGCTGACCGACGGTGAGCCGAACCTTGCCAAGCTCAGCGCTATCTCCTCGGCGATTGGCTTCATCGGCGACAAGCGCTCGATCAAGCCGCTGAAGAACCTCATGTTCGACGATCAACTGGGTGACTTGTCGCGTGCATTCGCGGCCGTCGCACTCGGTGGCATTGCCGACAAGGAGCCGCTGCCGTGGAACAGCAAGATCGGCGTCAACATGAACTACCGTGCATCGGTGGAGACGCTGACCAACAGCCAGACCGGCATCCTCGACATCCTGTAGTCGAGAGCCGCTCTTGGGCGACCAACCGCCAATGATTGGCGGCTTGCCAAGTCCCATTCGACACGAGGCTCGAACGGTAATGCCGTTCGGGCCTCTTTCGGTTTTGCATCGCACTTGCGTGGCATGCTTCGTGCACTCTGACGAACATGCCAATGATCCTGCGCGTCGCACTACCGCTGATCCTGACTGCCCCACTGTTGGCGCATGGAGGCCAATACCGTGGTCCCAGCGACGTGGGGTCCCGCGGCACCAGCACGTCGCCTGGTACGAGCCAGAACAAGACCAGCGGCAACCCGGTTCCGGGCAACAACAATCCGAAGCCCCCTTCGGCGCCGGGTAGTGGTGGCGTAGCGGGCGGTAAGGGCGCGCCAGGCGCAGGGGGTGCGGTTCCGTTGGGTTACGCGGTTGGCGACGACCTCGGCCGCTGGGAGTTCTGGTGGGAGTTTGGCAAGGATCCGTTCCTGCGCTTGCGCGACACGATCTACAGCGACCGCAGCGTCGATCCCGGCCAAGCACTGTGGAACCCGCGCCTGGCTGCGGGCGCGCGCAACGTGTCGCCGCCCAACGCCAAGGACATACGCGCCGTCGCGTCGCAGCTCTCAGCGTTACTTTCTAGTAGCACCGATCGGGATACCTCGTCGGCATGCCTGCTAGCGCTAGCGAAGATCGGTCCCGCCCAAGCGGGCTTTGATCTGACCGAATTGTTTACGCCGTTCTTGGCGCGAGGCGACCAGGAGCTGCGCGAGTCGGCAGCGCTTGCACTCGGCATTTCGGGCAGCCTTGATCAGGAGACCCAGCAGATCCTCTCGGACCTGATCGCAGCTTCCACCGCTGGCCGCAACCTGTCCGGCAAGACGGGTGTCAACGAACGCACCCGTGCATTCGCGGCCTATGCCTCCGGACTGCTTCTGCATCGCTCGAGGGAAGCCGGCGCCAGCATGCGGCTGGTTCGACCGCTGCAGGGCGTGATCAACAAGCCCGGCGACAACAAGCGCAACCTCATGGTCGCCGCAATCGAGGCGCTCGCCTTGTTCCCGAGCGACTGGCGGAGCAAGGCAGCTCGCACACTTCGCGGCGCGATCGTGACAGATCTCGGTCGCTACTACGATCGCAACCTCGGTGTTGGCGACCAGTTGATTCAGGCGCACGTGCCAACTGCAATCGCCCGCCTACTGCCGCGAAGGTCCATTCAGGCGATCATTTGGCGCGAGCGCTTTGCTGCCGACCTGACGGCTGGCCTGCGGTCGTCCAGGGCCTCCAGCTCGGGTGCGAAGGTCAACCACCACGTGGCTCAGTCATGCGCGTTGGCACTTGGCTCGATGTGCGAATCGTGGGAGGACGACAACAGCGCAAGCAGTGATATAGGGAAGCTCCTGATACGCGTGCACAAGGATCATCGCGATCAGCAAACCCGCTCGTTCGCCGCGTTGGCCTTGGCCCGTATCGGTGGCAAGGGGCCTTTTACCTACCTGGTGTCGCAACTCCACGGTGCCAACAAGGCCATTGAGCAACCGTGGCTCGCGGTGTCGCTTGGCGTGATCGCGGCGAAGCAACGCATCGAGGGTTCGCACGAAGGCAAATACGCGGAGCAGTTTGAGCAACTGACCAAGGCGTTGCTCAAGCAGTTCGCCAAGGCGCGCAACCCAGGTACGATTGGCGCCCTGGCGATCGCACTAGGGTTGACTGGTGCACCCGAGGCGCGCGATGTTCTGCGGCGCACACTGGTGGAAGAAGCCAAACGCGACGATGTTGCCGGCTACGTCGCTTTGGCGCTCGGGTTGCTCCAGGATTCGCGCGCGATTCCGGACTTGCGCGTGCTGCGCAAAGCCTCGGGGCGACGCACGTTCGTCATGATGCAGAGCGTGCGGGCGTTGGGTCTGCTGGGTGATCACACGCTCACCGAGCAGCTCAACTCCGAACTGGCAGCGCCAGGTGTTACCTTGATTCGCCTGTCCGCGATTGCCTCAGCGCTTGCCCAAATCGGCGATCGCCGCTCGTTGCCCGCTCTGCAGAAGTTGATGGCGGATCAGGATGTTGCGCCCCTGACCCGAGCGTTCGCGGCAGTTGCCCTTGGTGGCGTCTGCGACAAGGACCCGTTGCCTTGGAACTCGGTCTATGCGACGCAAGTCAATTACCGCGCGTCGACCGAGACCCTAACGGACGGCATGGCTGGCATTCTCGACCTGCTGTAGTAGCGGGGAGCGATTGCCCTAGTGCCGGTGTCAAGCCCACCGGCGCCGGTCGCAGTCAGCCCTATCCCAATCAAATAAGCCGCAGGCAGACTCGCCGCAAACAGCCTCCCAGGAAGCAGGCTAGATCCGCCGGAAGCAGGCGATCAACGCGATGCCAATCAGGGTCATCAAACCAGCCAACCAGCCGTTCCTGGTCGCCGCCAATTCCGCGGCTTCGATCGGCTCCAGCTCTTCGCGCGCTAACTTCAGCCGACCGTTGAGTGCGGCCCGTAGCTGGTCGCTCGGCGCCGCCGCCAGGCCCGCGCGGTATTCGATTTCGGCGCTGTGCAGTTCGCGGCGATACCAGCGAGCGTCCCCGGCGTATTGACGGAGCAGCGCAGTTTCTTGACTGCTTGTGGCGACCGCATCGAGAACGCGTTGCCATTCACCCGCTTGCTGCGCGCCAAACGCCTCAAGCTCTGCATCCATCGTGCCGCGTGTGCCACTGCAAATGACAGCCATACGTGGATCGGTCTGTTCTACGTAGCTCGCGAACAGTAGCTCATCGAGCAATGGCTGGTCATCCATGAGCACGGGCGTCTTGGCCTTGATTTGGTGCCAGCTGCCAGGCTTCGCGCAAGTCGTGACCATCTGGTGCCATATGGCGCGATCGTTATCGCGAAGTTTGTCCGCGGGCAACTTGGCGAGCGACATGCTCTCAGGCGCTAGCGCTTGGCCGCGGCGGGCAACTAGGAGTGCATTGCGCGACCTGGGAACCATGAATACGCGCACATCTTGGAAGACGCTGCCGACCGTGGCGGCAACGGCTTGGAGCACGGCATCGTCGAGACTCAACGCGCCAACATTGCACGCGAGCACGCCACCATCGTGGAGGCGCTCGTGGGCCGCTTCGAAGAACTCCTGGCTGGCAAGGTGCGCCGGCACATAGACCTGGTGGGCGTAAGCGTCGACGTGGATCGCGTGCCACTGTTGCTTGCTGCGCTGCAAGAACACCCGCCCATCGATTGCGTAGCGGCCGCCTTTGGCCTTCGGCGCAGTGAAGAACTCATCGCCCAGCGCCATCGTTTCTGAGTCGATGTCGACGGCGTCGACTTCAACGCCCGGATGCACGGCTGCGTAAATCTGACGTAGGGTTCCTGCCGCATCGCCAATCGACAACACGCGCATTCCTTCGGGGCGGGCGCCATCGCCGGCCAGCAGTGGTGTGACCGCATGCCAGTCGTAGTAGGCACCCTGCGTGAACGCCGAGTTACCGATCGCGAGAGAGTGGAATGAGTCGAGTCCTTCGTTGATGACGAGCGTTGTTCGTTCCGGTTCGCCGTCGACGTTTGTTCTGTGCACCTGCAAGAACTGGTAGGCGGTTTCACGCTCCGCCAGCAGCTCGACGCCGTCCTTTGTTGGGCGCAACGGCCCTCCATGCGCGAATAGCATGGCGATCCCGAGCAGCAGGCCGACACCAGCGACACTGCGTTGCTGGCGCGGTGCGACGAGGGCCGCGGCGATTAGCAATACGCCAGCTGCCACTGCCAACGCGATCCGGCATCCGAACCCGGGAACGAGCCAGTGGGTCGCGGCAAACGTTCCGATTAAGCTGCCGATCGTTCCAGAAGCAGCGATGTCTCCGGCGGCACGGCCGATGCTGCTGCCACCCTTGGTGAGTAACACGATCAAGAGCGGCGACACCGCGGCCAACAACAACATGGGCGGCGCGAACACCAGAGCCGTTGCTACCAGCGAACCCCGGATCAGTGCAGGCATCGCGGCATCAAGCGGCAGGTCGTCGGGCAGCAAACTGGTGCCGAGCAGGGAGGTCACGAACGGCGCCAGTAGCAGCAGCACGCCGGCAGCCAGAAGCAACCGGAACGGCCAACTGCCCGCCGCAGCCTTGGCGCTGAGTCGCCCGCCAAGCATGGCGCCCAGCGCCATCGCAGCCATGATGACTCCGATGACGTTGGTCCAGACGTATGCGCTATCCCCGAAGTGCGGAGCCAACAGGCGAACGGCCGTCAATTCCGCGGCCATCACTCCAAAGCCAGTCGCCCCCGCCGCCAGGACTGCAAGGGCAGGCCGCAACGCGAACTCCGGCTGGCCGGATGCGGAACTCACTCCTTCGGTACCGTTGCGATGTAGCTGACCGGGAACAGGTAGCTCCAGTCGTTGCGTTGCATCATTCGCCTCTTCATGTCTCGGAAGGAGCGGCGGCGGGTTTCCTTGATGGCCTTGCCGTTGATGACGATCGTGAACTCCTTGCTGAGGTCGACGAGGTCATCGTTGAGCAGGATCTCTAAGCGCTCAACGCCCTGCGCGTCGATCGTGATGCGGTTGGCGGCACGATCGGCAACGGCTTCCAGCCGCGGCTTCTTGTCCGGGTCGGCAGTCAGCAGCGAATCGGCCACACTGATACCAATCCAGTAGGTCTTGTTGAAGCGATCGTGATTCGGCTCCAGCGTGATCTTCTTGGGCGTCATCGTGCGCTTCTTGTCCGCCATCCAGGCTTCGATTTCGGCGGCTGACTCAAGGTGTGGTGCGGCACCCTTCGCCTTCATGACGGTCATCATGTTAGGGCACTTCTCGTCCCAGCGCTTTTTCAACGCAGCAACCTTGGTCGCGTTGGCATCGGTTTCCATTACCAGCACGGGCACGTTGAGCAGGTTGCCGATGCGGATGTCATCCACCTCGGTCGGGTCACGCAGGATGACGCCAGCAAATCGATCTGGGAACAACGAGACCAAACGCACGCCGTAGCCGCTGTTTTGCTTGCCGCAGTCTAGGAAGACGCGCGAACGGTCGACGTTGTAGTTGTTCATGACGAAGCCGAACCCAAGGAACACTGAGCCGATGCGACGCTGCTCTTCCTTCTCGGCGCCATCGCGGGTGTAGTCCGGGATCGGGTCCATTTCGAGGCCTTGCGGCAACATCGGCATGTGCACGATCGTTGTCTTGAGCAGCTCGGTTCCGGCCCAAATCTTGCTGAAGTAATCTTTGGGCTTCGTCCAGGTACCAGCACTGCCACTTGGCAAGACCACAAGCGTGGTCCATGGCGTATTCTCTTTGTACTTCTTCGGGATTTGCAAGCCGTACTCGAAGTCCGAGTCCGCCACCTTGCGCATGTAGAAGTTGCCCTTACCGACTTCGGGGCGCTTGTTCTCGAAGCAGTTGTGGAAGACCGCCTTCAGGTCGATCATCGAGCCGAGAATGCCCTTCTTGTTCGCCTTGGCCCATTCCTTGTCGAACGAATCCTTCGCCTTACGCCGGGCCTTCGAAGCCTTCTCGCGGGCTTTGCCGGAACTGCTGTCGTACTTAATCTCGGCGGACAGATACTTCCGCAGTTTGTCGGAGAGCGTTGTCTGCTCTCGGGCGGCCAAGACTGGCTTTCCTTCCTGGCTGCTCTCGGCCGAATTCTGAGGGGCGAGGGTCGTAGCCAGCAAGCTAAGTGTAGCTGCAATGAACATCAGCAGGGTCCTGTCAGTGGGGTCTGTAGTCGGATGCCGATGGGTTGTCCCATGGCGCGGCAGAATCGCGGCGAGGTCTTCTAAGTCTAGCGGTGAGTTGCCTTGTCGACCACTGCCCCTTTGGCTGCAGTAGTCTTGGCATCAACACGGGTAGCCGCGAGGCGGTCGAGAGTCACATCAAGCGTCAAACGACGCAGCAGCGTGGCATGCGGTCGCTTCTCTAGTGCCATGCGCGCAGTCGGCATGGGGTCGGCTCCCGCAGCACCAGGACGCAACGATTCGAAGTGCATCAGGTTGGTGATTGCCGGGCCCTGGCCGCGCTGACTTTCGTCACGTCGAAGGTCGATCGCGACACTGCGGCGGAAAGCCGACAGAGCCTCTTCGAGACGGCCTGTGGCACGCAACAGTAGACCGTAGTCGTTCCAGAGCGCCAAATCATTCGGAGCCAGCTTCTGGCCTAGGGCGTAGGTCTTGAACGCTGCCGGCACATCCCCGATCTGGCGTAAGCAAAGTCCCAGGTTAGCTACTCGATACGACTGAATGGGCTCGAGGGTGGCGAGATACTGAAACACCGCGCGGCCGGCCGGTCGATCTGGCGTGCGCAGCGCCATTGCCGCCAAAGGCAGCAAGCGACCTTCTTCATAGCGCAGTGCGTCGGCACAGGCATCCGGTGCGGTGGTCGCTTGATTGTTGAGAATGCGCGCAAACTCCGCCAGGCGTCCGAGCCGGGCGAGCGCTTGCATCTGCACCGTCAGCAACACGTTATTGGTTTGCAGTTCGCCGTCTTTGGGCGATGCAAGTTGCAGAGCGATTTCGGTTCGACCGCTGTGCAGCGTCGCGTGGGCGCCGGCTGGCAATCGCTGCTTGCGGCCATCGCCTGCGGGCAGGCGTAGGAACGTATCGCTGAGTTGTAGCAGGAGGCCCGGTTGGGTTTCTTGCGGTGCCGATTGTGCAGCGGTCTGCAGGCGATCGAACGCCGCCAATAGGGCGGCTTCGCCCTGTTTTCCTTGGTCTTGGGTTCCTGCCTGTGCAATCGCACCTGCTGCGGCGAGCAGTGCCGCCGCACAGATTTCGAGCAAGAGGCGGACCCGCATCACCTGAGCTGTACTCGTTGGCCTTCGGGCAACGTGTCAGCGGCAACGACCTCACCCATCGCGAACGGTTGCTCGCCGGTGTCTGTGCATTGCTTCATGACTTCGCCAACGTGCTCGGGGCGCACCATTAGCACCATGCCGACGCCCATGTTAAGCACCCGGTAGGCCTCGTCGCGCGCAACCTTGCCGCGGGCGACAATTAGCTCGCAGATCGGCAGCTTCGGGATCGCCGAGGTGTCGATCGAAACGCCGACGCTCTTCGGCAGAACGCGCGGGACGTTGTCCGGCAAACCACCGCCGGTGATGTGCGCCATGCCCGCAAGCATGTCCTTCGCCACCAACGGCAGGCATTGCTTGATGTAGCTTTTGTGCACAGCGAGCAGTGTTTCGCCAATCGTCTTGCCGCCGAGTTCCTCTGGCTTGTCGCCCAGCTCGAAGCCGCAGTCCGCGAATAGAACCTGACGCGCCAGCGAGTAGCCGTTCGTGTGCAGTCCCGAGCTGGGCAAGCCAATTAGCTTGTCGCCGACTTGGATACGACTGCCGTCGACGAGTCGCTCGCGTGAGACCGCGCCGACGATCGTGCCGGCAATGTCGATCTCGCCATCGCGGTAGACACCCGGCATCTCCGCCGTTTCGCCACCGATCAACGCGCAACCATTCTCGATGCACGCCTTCGCGAGGCCTTCGACAATCTGGTGTACGCGGTCCGGCTCCATCTTCGACATCGCGATGTAGTCGAGGAAGAACAGTGGCTTGGCACCCTGAACCAGGATGTCGTTGATGCTGTGGTTGACGAGGTCTTCGCCAACGCTGCCCATGTCGCCGCCTTCGGCGCAGTGCTTGGCAGCGATCATCACTTTGGTGCCGACGCCGTCGGTAGAAGCGACCAATAGCTGGCCGGTGGCGCCAACCTTATCGAGGTCGAACAGACCACCAAACGCACCGACGTCCCCCATGACGCCTGGCGTGAAGGTCTTGCGGATGGCTTCGGTCGCCCCAGTGACGGCCGCATACTTCTTGTCGATATCGACGCCCGCGCGACGATACGCGGAAGGAGCTTCGCTCACGATGTGCACTCCGGACGGGATTTCCGCCGCTGCTTGTTGGACTGTTCTGATCTGCGGGGCATCCCGCGTGAAGCTCTATCATGAGTGCCAGGGACAGTCGTCGCAAACCTTGTCTGTGACTGCTGCACGACTGCGGTTGCATTGTCCACCTAAGTGGGCCCATGATCCCTGCCGTGTCGAAACCCGCGTCGAAGCGCCGCATTGCTGTCTTGGGCTCTACTGGTTCGGTCGGAACCCAGGCATTGAGCATCCTAGCCGAGCATCCCGACCGGTTTGACGTGGTCCTGCTCGCAGCCCACACTTCGGCTCAGGGTCTCGCCGAGGGTGCCGCCACCCACCGTCCGATGGCTGCTTGCCTGACTGGCCGCGAAGAACCGCCAGAACTGCCGCCCGAAACCAAGTGGTTCCACGGCGACGACGGTCTGCTGGCAGCGCTGGCAGCGTGCGAGCCCGACACGGTCCTCAACGGCATCACTGGGGCGGCTGGCTTGGCCGCGTCAGAGTGGACGTTACGTCAGGGGCGAACCTTGGCACTTGCCAACAAGGAGTCGCTGGTGGTCGCTGGCGATTACCTGATGAAGCTGGCTAAGGAAACGGGCGCGACCATCCTGCCGGTCGATAGTGAGCACTGCGCGATCTTCCAGTGTCTCGATGGCGAGCAGCCTCGTGCCATTCGCCGGGTCTGGCTGACCGGTTCCGGGGGCCCGTTCCGGGAACGGCCGCTCGACACCTTCGACTCCATCACCAAGGCCGAGGCGCTGCGCCATCCGACCTGGGACATGGGGCCGCGCATCACGATTGGCAGTGCCACGATGATGAATAAGGCGTTCGAGGTGCTCGAGGCGCATTGGTTATTCAATATCCCGCCGGAGCAAATCACCGTCGTGCTGCACCCGCAGAGCATCGTGCACTCGATGGTCGAGTTCGTCGACGGCTCGATGCTGGCTCAGTGTGGCGTGCCCGACATGCGCGTGCCGATCCTGTTTTGCCTCGGCTATCCGGATCGACTGCCGTTCGATTTCCAGCCGTTCGACCCACTTAAGTGGCGCTCATTGGAATTCGTGCCATTCGAACCCCAGCGCTACCCGGCGGTCGAACTCGCCTACGAGGCGATGCGCCTGGGCGGCGATGCCGGTGCCGCTCTTAATGCGGCCGATGAAGTCGCGACGGCGGCCTTCCTAGCTGGCGAGATTTCCTTTCCGGAGATCACCAAAACATCCCAACGCGTTATGCGTGAACGGCCCGTGGCACCGATCCGTTCATTGGCGGACGCAATTGCAGCAGACAGAGACGGGCGGGCACGGGCCACTGCGATCCACGCCTCCACCCAGACGACCTCGGCGAACGATAAGCAACAGCACTGATGGCATTCGGCAGCATCCTCCTGGCCATTCTCGGAATTGGCCTTCTGATCTTCCTGCATGAAGGCGGGCACTTCATCGCGGCGCGCCTTGCTGGCGTTCGCGTCGAAGTGTTCTCGCTCGGCTTCGGCCCTCGCATCGGCGGTTTCTATTGGCGCGGCACCGACTTCCGCTTATCGGCTGTGCCGTTTGGTGGCTACGTCATGGTCGCGGGGCAAGACCCGAGCGATCGGCGGTATCCGCGCAGCGAGTGTCTGTACAGCAAGTCTGTCGGCCAACGCGCGCTGTTCTGGTCCGGCGGCGTGATCATGAACGTGTTGTTCGCTCTGATCGTGTTCCCGATTGTGTTCGGAGCAGGAGTCAACTTTAGAGCGCCGATTGCGGGCACTGTGCCACTTGGTTCGGCTGCCTGGGAAGCCGGAATCGTACCGGGTGAACGCATTGTCGAAGTCGCCGGCAAGCCGGTCTACTCATTCCCCAACCAACTGATTGAGGTGGCGCTGCACGGCAACCGCCCCGTGCAATTGTTGGTCGAAGGAATCGACGGCGAGCAGCGAGCACTGACCGTTCAGCCCCAGTTCGACAAAGAAACCGGACTCTATGGCTTGGGCCTGAGGCCAGCTTTCGATGCGGCGACGGCCGTGATCAAGATCGACGATGACGGGGCTGCGAGAACCGCTGGGCTTAAGAACAATGACCTCATTCTAGAGATCAATGGTAAGTCCCCCGCCGAACCAGGTGTGATCGATGGCCTTGGCGAGATCGCCATCAAGGTGCGACGCGACGGCAAGGAACTCGACTTCACACTGATCCCTGACTCCATAGTCAAGGGCGTGAAGCCGGTGATTGGCGTCGGACCGCTCGCCAACCGACTCACTGGCATCCGGCCAGGATGTGCGCTGATCGATCGCCTCGGCCTGCTTCGCGGTGACCATGTGTTGGCGATCGATGACTTGCCGTTGCTCGACAGCGAACTGGATCGTGTGCTGACGGGACCTGCGCAAATGCGTTGGCTCGTGCTGCGCGATGGCGAGGAAGTGAAGCTGCAACAACCAGCTACCACCGAGGACCGCGCCCAACTCGTCGAACACCTGGCATTGACCCCAGAGCTGAACCTGCAGGTCAGCCCGTCCGAAGGCGGCGCGGCGTTACTCGCCGGCGTGCGATCGGGCGATTGGTTTCAAAGCATCAACGGCACGGTTCTCGACGACTGGGAAGACCTGCGAGAGACCGTGCAAGGGGCCGGCGACAAGCCGCTGAAGATCAAACTGCGGCGCCCGGACCCCAATTCCGTTCTCGCTGGCCTAGACAAGCCGACGGGCGAGTTCGTCGAGCTTACGATCCAACCTCGCTTGACCCCGATTCCGGACGTGAGCTGGATCGAAGTCGCCCCCCAGATGATCGAGATCCGCGCTGAATCGTTCGGTGAGGCGGTCAAGCTCGGCACGGTCTGCTCGCTCGACTTGATAAAGCAGATGTATGTGACGCTGAAGCGCTTGGTGACGGGCGAAGTAGGCGCCAAGAACCTTGGCGGTATCATCCGCATCAGCCAGGTCAGCTACCAGGCGGCGCAGCGTGGTCCGAGTTGGTTCTGGTACTTCCTCGCGCTCTTGAGTGTCAACTTGGCCTTCGTCAACGTGCTGCCGATTCCGGTGCTCGATGGTGGCCACTTGATGTTCCTGCTGATCGAGAAGGTCAAGGGCTCGCCGGTCAGTACCAAAGTGTTCGGCTATAGCCAGGTGATCGGCTTGGTGTTCGTGTTGCTCCTGGTGCTGTTCGTTACCTACAACGATATCTTGCGCCTGTTGTGACATCGGCACGCGGTTGTGCCATCGTGCGCTGGTGACCGAACCAGCAGCTAGCGATACCCCCCCAGCCGATAGCCAGTCGACGCCTCAACGCACTGCGTTTGGGCTGTCCGTCCTGCGGCTCTGCCGCATCGGCACCTGGTTCTCGCCCGCAGCCGACGTGCTGGCTTCAACAGCGATCGCCCAGATCGCTCTCGGTAGTGACGTTGTGCGCGCGATGTTTGCCAGCGTGCTGCTCTACGGCGCGGGCATGGTTTGGAATGACATCGCGGATCTCAAGGTCGACCGCGTACAGCGTCCCGAGCGACCACTGCCATCGCGCGACTTGTCGATGACGTTCGCGGTCGTGTTCGGAACGGCACTGCTGGCAGGCGGCCTGTTGCTATCTCCGTGCCGCATGCATCACGGTTTGATCGCTGCACTGATCCTATTCTATGATTTTGCCAGCAAACGCGCGCAGTGGCTCGGCGCGCTCAACATGGGTGTGCTGCGAGGACTTAACCTGGCAACTGCCATGGCGCTCGCACCGGAGCCGTTGCCAGATGAGATCAGCCAGGCTTTGTTGATCGCCGCGGTCTGCTATGGCATCTACATCGTCGCCGTCACGATCGTCGGCATCTTTGAGGATACGCCGTCGGTAAGCAGCCGCGCGGTGTCCGCCGTGCAGTCGGCGCCACCGCTGGTGGCGTTCGCCGGCATCGCGGCTGTGCAAGGAACGTTCTGGCCGGCGCCCGCCATCGCCGCGCTTCCGATGCTCTGGTTCCTGCGCCGCAATGCGCGCACTCGCGAATGGACGCAGGCAACGATTCGCAAGTCGATGATGTTCTTGCTGCTCGGTACGATGCTATATACCGCGCTGCTTACTCTGGCAGCCGGGCGATGGCCGGAAGCGCTTGGTATTGCGGCGGCGATCCCGATCGCTCGCCGCATTGCCCGCAGCATCGCGCTGACATAATCGCAGTTAGACTGCGCGGCCGATCGATTGCAGGCGGGCGTTCCAAGCGGCGCGCGCTTCTTCCCGCTGCATCACGCCTTGCCGGACGAGGGCCTTGAGGGCGCTCTTAAAGGTCTCTAGCTCTGCTTCGATCGTCGTCTTCGACTCGTCTTCACTGAGTTCGCTTTGTGTGTCGGCGCTGGCGGCTTCCGTCTCTGGTTGCTCCGCCGCGTTGACCTCTTCAGTCGGCGACTCTTCTTGCGCCAACTCCTCGGGCGCTTGCTCGCGCAAGTCCTGCTCGTTCTCGCTATCGCACACTTCGGCGACCAAGTGCCCGTCGATCGATTCCGCAGCCTGCTCACCATCCATTTCCGCGACTACAGCGCGGAACTCCCGCTGCACGTCTTCTAGCGGCGTGGCGAACGGATCCTGGCCAATGTGAGCGTCTCGCGCTTCTGGGGAACCCGCGTAGCGAAACTCGTCCAGCTCGGAACCGACCAGGTGCTTGACGTCCGGCTCGACGTGCGTCTCGGCAACGTTGCCGTTCTGCCGCTGCTGCATGACCGTCATGATGAAGCCGTTCATGCGTGACAGCGTCTCCATCAGGAAGCCTTCGACTTCGCCTTGCATGCGTTCGCACGCTTGCTCCTCGGCGTCGTGTGCGACCTTCTCCACGATCGCCGCGGCCTGTCGCGTCGCTGCGGCAAAGAAGTCGTGCACTTCGCGCGTCAGCTGTTGGTCGCGTACTTCCTCAGCTTCTTGCTGCTCGAGCTCCCGCAAAGCAGAGTTCTCGTAGCCGAGCACGCTGGTCTGCGGCCCGAGCTTGGCCTTCACGCGTTTGCGCTCACGGCGGAAGTCGTCGAATTGGTCTGTGTTGTTGCGCGGCTGCATAGTCTCCTCCGCGACCTGGCCACTGGCCGGGTTCGCTCTTGAGCTATCGTGCGCAATCGTCGGGCCCTTGAAGCAGGCGCTCGACCTCGTCTCGTAACAGGACGAGTGCTTGCTCACGGGTCGGTGCCACCGGAGCCTCGTCCAGTTGTGCCTGCACCGATTGCAGCAGCTGACCAACTTGTCTGCCCGGCTTGATCCCCAGTGCTAAGACATCTTTGCCATGCAGCAACGGTTCGACGAGCGGTGGCAACTCCCGCAGAGCGCGCTCGGCGAACGCGTGGATCTCGAGCTTGCCATGGCTCGCTAAGCAGTCGGCGCGATGGAAGGCTAGGTGCAGAGGGAAGTCTGGGTCGCGCAGCCACCGCTCAGCACGCACCGGCCGCATCTGCGGCAGCGCCGCGAAACGAATGTGCTGCAAGCAGACATCCACCACTCGCTGCCGCAGGGCCTTGGGCGCCTTGAACCGCAGCAAGATCTGCTCGGCCATCTTGGCGGACAACGTGTCGTGGCCATCAAAACGAATGCGGTCCTCGGCGACCCGGAACGTTGGCGGCTTGCCAACATCGTGCAGCACAGCGCTCCACGCCAGCACGGGATCGTTTGCCGGGACGTTGTCGAGCACCATCTTCACGTGAACCAAGACGTCGCCTTCAGGATGGTATTGCGGCGGCTGTTCGACGCCGTCCATCGCGGAGATCTCTGGCAACAGCACGTCGGCCAAACCCAGTTCGACCAGCAACCCGAGGGCTCGTCCCCTACCAGGGCCGGTAAAGGCGTTGGTCAGTTCGGCATAGATGCGCTCGGCAGATAGCGAAGCCACCTCGCCGGCGCACGCTCTGGCCGCATCCGCAGTCGCCGGTTCGATCTGCAGATTGGCTGACGCCGCGAACCGAACCAGCCGCAGCAAGCGCAGGGGATCTTCTTGGAAGCGGCGTACGGGTTCGCCAATGGTGCGCAGGATAGATGCTTGCAGGTCCGCTTGGCCACCTTCTGGGTCCAGCAGTTCGGAAGTCTGTGGATCGAAGTACAGCGCGTTGACGGTGAAGTCACGACGTTTGGCATCGACCGCGACATCGGTCACAAACTCGACTTCATCCGGACGCCGTTGGTCGCGGTAGCCGGCTTCGGCCCGCAACGTGGTGACCGTCAATTCACACCCACCGATGGACGTGCGACAGGTTCCAAGCGCGGCCTCCCTGAGTTCGGCATTTGGCAACGCTCGCGCGAGTTGCTGTGGTGGCAAATCGCTAGCCAGGTCAAAGTCGTCAGGATTGCCGCCTTGCAACAGATCCCGCACGGCACCGCCCACAAGCCACCCGCGGCCGCCTGCATCACGCAATCGCTGAAGGCAGACTTGCACCGGTTCTGGCATCGGTGGTAGCTCAATCCTGGTCACCTGCATCGTCAGGGAGGATACTGCACGAGATGAATGAATGGCGTCGATCACGCTTTGGGAATCCGGCGGCTTGGTTCACCGCCATCGGATGTGGCCTGCTCGGGCTGAGCTTGGCCATCCCGTGGCTCAGTGCTTCTCGTACCACCAGAGTCGAAAAACGTGCCGATGGCGTCGCCAACGCGTTGCTCGCAGCCAGTCAGGGATTCGAGCCGCCTTTCGGCTCGGCCGACGTGCAGTGTCTGTTGGCCCGCTTTTACCAGGTTGCAGCCAGCCGGGGCGTGCGCATCAATGAGGTCGTGGAGGTCGAGCCAGTGCTCCAAGGCACCCTGCTTTGCTTGAAGAACAAGCACTACGCGTTCCAGCTAAGTGAATCACCGCTCGACGCTACGGCCCGCGCCGGACGCGGCACCATTGGTGCGGTCGAAGTCCTGGCTTGGCCACTCAGCACCGTCGGCCCTGGTCACTGCGTTTTCTTTTATCCCGAGGGATCGAGCCGCGCCTATTCGCGAAACTTGCGGCGCAGTTATGCCGGTCTTGACCAGGACGATCGGCCCGCCCCGGGCGCCGCGCACCGTCGTCCTGGCCACGGCAGCATGAAGCGCTCGCAGTATCCAGGCAAGGATAACGAGCGCTGGATCATCTACTGAGTGCTCGCGGATTGATCGGCCACGGACTTCACGCAGAGCCCTCACCCACAGTTTCCACTAAGGGGCACTTAGCCCAAACCCGGCCGCCCAGAGGTCGCAGCGACGCCTAGAAGGCGTCGAGTAGGAAGTCGCCGAGCAGCGCCCGCATGCCGGGCAGTTCCTTACGGCGCATGCGCTGTAGACGCATCACATCGTCGATCGTCAGCCAGTTGCGGGCTAGCAGGTTCAGCGCTTGCACGCGCAGTTGCGGTAACTCGCTCGGGTCCATCAACAGAGCCCGGACGGGATCGATGCACGACTTCTTCAGACCCTCTTGGTTGCGGCGGTCAACGGCGTAGCCGACAATTGTCGACAGCAAGCGCGAGCGCAGCTCCCACTCATCCTTCGGCAAGGCGAGGAAATACTCGAGCACGACTTTCTCACTGCCACGAAGGTTTAGCAGCAGCAGCGGGATGTAGCTGCGCGTCGTCAGCGGGGTGGCATCCGAGCGTGTCACCAACATGACGGGGCCAGCGAACAACTTGCACAGAGCTTTGGCGGCGTCGTCGCTGGCGTTTTGCGCGATCGCTTGCAGGAACGGGCGGCCCTCGCCTGCGGGCGAAGTCTTGAAGCGGTCGACGAGCACGGGCACGGCACGTGGGTCGCCACTGACCGACAACTGGTTGATGATGTTGCGCAGGCTCGTGCCGGTGGCCGTCTCGAGTTCATCGAGCAGCACCGAGACGATTTCGCTACGACCACGGCGAGTCAGTTCGCGAACGGCAAGGCCGCGGATCTCCCAAATCTCGTTTGGCGCCGTCATCACCTCGAAGGTGTTGGCAACGTCATCGCCGGACAACCGGGTGAGTTGCTTGGCAGCAGCCAAGCGGATTTCCGGGCGCAGATGCGTAGTCGTGCGCAGCAGATCTTCGCGCAACACGCCGATAACCTTGTCCGGGTCGCCGCCATACATGCAGTGGCGAATGGCGTATTGTTTTTGCTCGTTGTTCTCACCCTGCAACGCCTGCTGCAGCCAAGCAGTGCCGGCGCCATCGCCAGCCGCATGCAACACGCCCGCGATGATCGCCTTGAACTCGTCGACCGCTTCGGACCAACGTCCCTTGAGAACCACCGCGGCCTCTGCGGCGGGCAGTTTGATGGCCTCCTTGAGGACCAGATCACGAATGGGACCGGGATAGTCGGTCATCATCACCGAGCGCAGCAGCACGGCCCGTTCCTTCACCAGTCGCTTGCCAACGGCGCCCAACCATGCCTGGCGCGAACGGCCATCCATGTGGGCGAAGTCGGCGACCAAGCGTTTCAGCGTCTTTTCGCTGCCGGACAGGGCCAGTGCCGTATAGGCCTGTTGCCGAACCGCCGGGTTCTTGTGCTGCAGGGCGCGAAGCAAGGCACCGTCGAACTCGGTGTTCTCCATCTTGCCCATGGCTTCGGCGCAGTTGCGAACCACATCAGCGAGATCTGGCCTCCCCATCGCACGATCCATCGCCTCAATTAGCGGTTCGACGGCGTCTTCTGGCGCCCGCCAGAAGAACTCGGTGGCAATTTGCCATGCCTCACGCCGAACGTTGCCCATGAGGTTGTTCGCCAACTGTCGCAGGACCTGGCGGCGCGTCTTGTCGTATTCGCGCGCCAGCATAGGCGGGTATTCGAGCTTGCTCGGAAAGCCCGGCTGGAACGGCTTCAGGCGGTATGTATTCGGAGCCTGCTGGCCGTCAATTTCCGGCACGGGCTTCGATGCTAACGACTGTGACTGGACCGCAACTGCCGTCACCATGGTGGCAACCAGAAGGGCTGGAAGGGTTTGCAGACGGAGTGCGGTCATCAACATCATCGCTTACTAGTTGCGTATCTTGCCGGCGTCACTGGTTGTGGACGGCCGCCAGCCGGCCAGGCCCTGTCGGTCAAATAGCCTCAGGCAGAGGTCATAGGCACACCCGGGATACAGGCACCCCGGCCCCAATCAAACCGGCCGCGCCGGCACCCGGCGACTACTCCGGGTTCACCTGCAGCAGTCCCTGCACATACAACAATCGGCTCTCGGCAGTGCGATAGTCCAGTTGGTTGCGAAGAAGACGCCCGCGGGCCTCTCGCAACTCCTGGTTCCGGCGCTGCACCTCAAACGCCGTGGACGAGCCAACGCGCTGCTTGACCTGCTCGGTCTCGAGGTTGGTGATGGCTAGGCGCACCGACTCGGTAGTCGCCCGGATGCTCTGCCCGAGCGTGGTGATGCGCCGCAAGGCCTCGCGCACTTCGCGGGTGGCATCGAGCGTTGCGCCGTGCAACAGGCGTCGCTGCCGTTCGACTTCGATTGCCGCCCGGCGTGAACGGGAACGCGCCGCTTGGTTGCCAATCGGGATCGCGAACTCCAACCGGAACGACCAGTCCGGGAAGTTCTGATCACTCGAGTCGGCAAACGCACTGCGGAAGCCTCCGCTGCGGCCAGTGACTGGGTCGTCGGACGACACGCCATTGCTTGCATAACGGCCAATCATGTCGAGCTGCGGCAGCACGTCACGGTCGGCTTCGAGCTGCGCAATCTCAGCAGTGGCGACCGAGTTCTGCATGCTGTGCAGATCTGGGCGATTGCGGAGAGCTACTTCAACCAGTTCTTCGAACGGCGGCACCGAGGTCGCCGGCTTTACCGTGATCGGCGAGATTGGACGCAAGTTGACCTGCCAGATGCTCGCGTCACTGCCGTCAAAAAGTAATCGACGCAGGTCGTCTTCGCGGTCGCGAATGGCATTGCCGGCGACGATCAACTCTTCGCGTCGGCGGGCCACTTCGGCCTCATCGGCGACGCGATCACGCGGCGCGGCATCTTGTACGCGGATGCGTTCGTCGGTGATGCGCAGTTGCTCGAGGGCAACGCTTAGCGCTGAATCGACAACGCGCCAGTTCTCCCGGGTGAAGACCAGCTCCCAGTATGCCTGCACGATCAAGAGCATCGTGTCCTGCACGGTGCGCTCGAACTCGTGGTTAGCTTGCAAGAAGCGGTAGCGAGCCGACGTGACTTGGGCCAAGTTGTAATCCGTCCAGCCACCGCGTAACAGCGGCTGTCGGAAGGACGCTGACCATTGCGATGAGAACTGTCGACTCGGGAACGCGCCGTTACCGCCATTGCTCTCAAATCGAGCAGGCTGAAAGGCGAGGTCGAACAAGCCGCCAGTGATCACTCGCTGGCGCCAGCCCATCGTCGCATCCATCGTCTGTGACTTGACCGATGGTTGGAACGCGTTTCGTTGCGGTGACTGGCTCTCGGCGTAGCCGGCGCTGCCGTAGAGCTCCGGCTGAAAGCCAGCCTCGGCGAACATCATGTCCAACTGGGCCTGATCCGGTAGCAGTCGCGCGGCCTTCAGGCCGACATTGTGGCGACGGCCGCCTTGCAGGGCGTCCTCAAGCGTGAGGTCGTGGATGCGGTAGCCACGTTCTTCGGCCTCCTGATCGACCGGCAGGATCTTCTTCGGCTTGGGATCTTGCGGCGCGGGCGACTGCCCGTTTGGGGCAAGCAGCCTGGCGCTACTGGACTTGGGAGCGGTGCTGCTGGACTTGGAAGTCGTGCTGCTGGACTTGGGAGTCGTCGCCCCTGACGTAGCATTCTGAGCGCAGGCGACACCGCCACACACCAGGGATACACAGACAGCGAGAACGAGATGTGACGGGTATTTGGTTCGAAGCATACGCTTAGGCGTGCGCCTGAAGAGGGGTGCTACCCGAGGTGACTCGACTTGCCCAGCAGAAAACGATACTCGTTCGTTTCCTCGCGGGCCGCACATCGTGCCAGCACAGGCGATTCGCTCGTAAGCGTAGTGAGACTACTCGTCGTCAAGCAAGAGACTGCCGACGTGTCCGGCGAAGTTCGTTGCCAGGCACATCAAGAACGCGGCCCGGTTCGACAGCTCTTGTGGCATTGGTAAGACGGCTAATTGCCTCAGTTCGCGCTGCAATCGGGTGTAGCCACGGCTACCAGGTGCGCGACTCCAGGCGATCTGCTGCACCGTCCCAAAGTCAGGCGCCAGACGGGTCGGCTTCCAACGGAGTATCTGCCAACCGATGCGATCCGCTTCGCCGGTGTCTTCGTCGAGTAAGTCGCCACAGCCATACAGCATCGCGGCCAATACTTCGGGGCGATCTTGCGCCGTCGTGCGCCGGTCGCGCAGCTGACCGAGCATCAACTCACGAACGAGCTGGCAGCGGTGCGGTGCCACGCCGAATGCCGGCAGGCGGGCCAGAATGCGACCTGCTTCGCCGAGATTCCCAGCGGCAGCGCGCCCGGCCAACATCTCTGGCAAGCGACGGCGCCAGGTTTCATCGCTGGGCTGCAGCACGTCGTTGACCATTCGCTGGCCGTGCGCGGCGACGGTTTCGAAGTGTTGACCACTGATCGTCGCGAGTTCCATTAACCCCGACAGCGCAATGACGAGCCGTTCGCCTTCCAATTGCGGGATGCGGCGTGCCAACCAGTCGCCGCCATTGCGCAGCGCCTTGGCGCGGTATGCAGACGGACCGGACGCAATCAGGGCGCGCACGCCCCAGGCGATGTCGGTCAGCTCTTTGCTGCTGACGTGCAGTTCGGCAGCGTCGACGGGATCTAGCTGACCAGCAACCACCTGCAGCATCTCGTCGGCGATGCCGTCGGCGAGTTCTTGCACCCGGTCATCGACCTCGGCGAGGGAGCCACAACTGCGCAGTGCTTGGATGCGAACGTCGGCGCTGGCACGCAGTTCGTGTTCAAGCCGCAACAGCACCATCGCGTTGCTCGGATCGAGCCACTGCTTGAGCGCATCACCGTCTTGGTTCATGCCGCTGCGGAAGGCGTCCCGAAGGTTGTCCGTGGATTCCTTGTCGAGGCGCGCCAAGATCTCGGTCACCGCTTGCTCCCAGGAAGCCTGCTCGGGCGACATGGGCTCATCACCCACCACGATGGCCTCGCCAGCCATATTGTCCCCGAAGATATTGTCCCCGAAGATATTGTCCCCGATGGTCATGCCGCCGAGCCCCGTCGCGATGTCGCGGTACGCCACAACCACCGACGTCGAGTCCGAGCGCCACAG
>JBNMND010000011.1:0-36522 GCA_051274975.1 Planctomycetota bacterium
CGACCCTCTCCGCACAATACCGCTTCACGCAGCAAGTCGGTCTGATCACGGGCCCGACCGTGCGCAGCGAAGGCTGCATCTTGGCGGACATCGACGGCGATGGTGACCTCGATGCCATCTTCGCCAACGGTTACGTGCTGTCGATCAACGGCCAGTCGATCCGCCCAACCATCCTGATCAACAAGATCAACCAGGGCCTCGGCTTTGTCGATGAGTCGACGCCGCGCATTCCGACGACGGCGATTCGCGGCACGTTGGTGGTCGCATTCGACATTGAGAACGACGGCGACCTCGACCTGTTCTTCGCCTGCAACGGCAACAGCCAGCAACGCCTCTACGTCAACGACGGCAACGGCAACTTCACCGACGAGTCGGTGGCCCGTTTTGGCAACCTCAACTTGTATGTCGCAGGCTGCGCCTATTGCGACATCGATGAGGATGGCGACTACGACTTGTTCATGAACGACGAGCGCAGCAGCGGCCAGCTCAAGTTGTTCCACAACGACGGCAACGGCAACTTCACAAACGTCACCTCGACGCACATCGTGTCGGCCCCGAAGTCGAACCAACAAGACGTCGTGCTCGCCGACGTCGATAATGACTTCGACCTCGACATCATCAACGTCGGCAAGTCGTCCGGCCAGCAGATCTTCTTCAACGACGGCACGGGCCACTTCCCGACCGTTTCGACCGGATTCCTGCCCGCAGGCGGCAGCCTCAGCTACGAAGCCGAAGCCGCCGACCTCGACCACGATGGCGACCTCGACATCGCGATGCTGTCGGTATCAGGAACGACCGACGCGATCCTGCGCAACAACCTGATCCCGAGCGGCACCCTATCGTTCACCAACCTGACCAGCGCGCTGATCGGGAACGGCCAGGACGACAACGAATGGGCGCTCGTCGACTCCAACAACGATGGCTGGCTCGACCTGATCAACGGTTCGCTGACCTACAGCTCTGAGAAGCTCTACATCAACAACCAGTCGCTGTCGTTCACGCGTCAGAGCGGCACCAACGGCTTCTCGCCGGTCAACGACCCGACGCTCGACGTCGCCGTCGGTGACATCAACGGCGACGGCGTCACCGACGTCATCACCGCGCAAGGCGAGTTCGGCAACTTCACCAACCGCGCCTACTTCGGCAACGGCCCGGCCGACACCCAGCCGCCACGTTTCGTCAACGTCGAGCAACTGCCGGCGATGTCGACGACTCCCGATGGCTGGGCCGTGCACGCCGTAATCCAAGACTCAATCGTCGACGACGGCGAGACCTCGGTCGCCTCCGCCAGCCTCGACTGGACCATCACGCACGCTGCCGGCGTAGCAACCGGCACCACGGAACTTCGCTTCGTCGGCGGCCTGATGTATCGCGCCGACCTGACCCCGCCCGCCGGCCTGATCACCAACGGCGCGACGGTCAACTTCACGCTGACCGCGACCGACCGCCAAGGCAACAGCACCACCACTCCTGGTCAGACGTTCGACGTCTGCGGCTTCCAGAAGTATGGCATGGGCCTGTCCGGCATCACCACGTCGCTCGACGGCGTTGGCACGACGAGCCCCGGTGACTTCCCGGTCATTTCGTGGACCGGCGGCCCGAACGCGATCGGCCTGCTCGGCGTCGCCGTTGGCCCGGATCAAATTGCGATCCCGCAGGGCTTCCTGCTGTTCAACCAGATGAACATCATCGCGCTGGTCCCGATCACGACGAACGCGGCCGGCACCGGCCAACTGACCATCCCGATCCCGCCGCTGGCTGGGCTCGCTGGGCTGCACGTCGCGATGCAAACGGTGTTGAACCCACCGCTGTCGCTGAGCAACGGCCTGTCGATGGTCATCTGCCCGTAGCGAACGGCAAGGAGGCGATGGCCGCGTTCGCGCGTCCGGGCGAGAGGAGCACGCGGGAGCTGAGGCATAAGCAGAACTTCAGCAGTGACCCAATCCTGCGTAAAGATACGTCTTCGACACGACTGCACCGGTATCACCGGACATCCGGGCGCTTCCGACGCCCGCGGGATGCGCTGCATGACCGAGGAAGCTCGCATCGATTGCCGGTCGAATGCGTATCTCGGCGACATTCGCCCAGCGATCTGCCAGTTGCCGGTTCCCATTCGCCTTCGCCCGCTTAGAAATGCTCAACATGTCGCTGAATGGGCGGATCGCACTGGTGGCAGTAGTCGCGCTACTTGCATTGCCCCTGTGGCTGCCGTTCTCTCCGCTCGTCTACATCTGGTGGCGAAGGAAACGCAAACATGCCCAAGCAAAAGGGTTGCGCGTGCTCAACATGATCCAGGCGAACGCCATTGTCGCGCACGCCGAGGCCAGCCTGCCGACGCCGCCTGCGGACGGTTGGTTTGCCGTCGCTCGCAACATCGACCGCTACCTCGCCACCGTTGATTCACCGCGCCACTGGCGCAGCCACGCCGTGCTGGTCGCCCTCGAGTTCGCGCCCTGCCTGCGATTGCGGGCGCCGTTGTCACGCCTACCACTCGAGCAGCGTCGCGCGTTCATGGAACGCCATCTCGCGACCACGAAGGGACTGATGGCGATCCCCGCGCTGTCGCGACAACTGATCCGCATGGGCTACTACACCGATCCCGGCATCGCCCAAGCCCTCGGCTTCCGCACGATGCAGCAACGTCGCACGGGCACGACGCAAGCTGGCAAGCCGTCCAGCGCCCAGTCGACCGGCAGCAGCAAGGCCAACAACAAGCAGGTCGGGTGATGAAGACGATCACGACCGAATACGCGGTGATCGGCTCAGGCGCCGGCGGCAGCGTCGTCGCCTACCACCTCGCGGCGGCGGGTGCGCAAGTTACCATCATCGAGCGCGGCTCTTGGTTGCACCCCAAGGACTTGTCGCACGACGAGCCCGAGATGATCGCCAAGCTCTACAAGGATGGCGGCGCGCAAACCAACAACGACGCCAACATGTTCGTGCTGCAAGGCAACTGCGTCGGCGGCTCGACAGTGCTGACCAACGCCGTTTGCTTTCGGATGCCGGAAGATGTGCGGCGAAGCTTCGATCAGCACGGCTTCCGATTGGATCAGGATCTACTCGCGCAGAGCCATGCGCGCGTCGAGTCGGTTCTTGGCGTTAGTTCGTTGCCGGTGTCGGTGCATAACCCAGCGACGGCCGTGCTCGCCGGCGGCTTCGAACAACTGGGCATCGAACACGGCGGATTCCAAAAATCGATGCAAGAGTGCATCGGTTGCGGCTACTGCAATGTCGGCTGCCGCTACGGCCGCAAGCTCGACGCATCGCAGACCTGGGTGCCGATGTCGGTGGCCAACGGTGCGCAAGTTCTGCCGGACACCGAGATCATCCGCATCGAACACCGCCGCGGCCAGGTTCGCGGTTTGCTCGGCCGCGACAAGAAGACTGGCGAGACCGTGCGCATCCAAGCGAAGCGCTACGTGCTGTCGGGCGGCGCAATCAACACGCCAGAACTGCTGCTGCGATCGGGGTTGCATAAGGGCCGCGCCGGCAAGCGCACTTCGTTCAACGCAGGTGGCATCGTGTTCGGCGAGTTCGAACAGGACTTGGACGGTTTCGACGGCGACCAAATGTGCGTGCACCACATCAACGAACGCTTCGTCATCGAACAGATCCAGAACCCGCCGGTCTCACTCGCTCTGACAATGCCTGGGTTCTATGGCGACCACGCCGAACGCATGCAGCGCTTCCGGCAAATGGCGGCACTCGGCGTCTTGGTGCCCACCAAACCAACTGGCGAAGTATTCCTCGGCCTCGGCCACAAGCTGTTCCGCCGCTTGTTCGACCATGCCGACATCCGTTACAGCATGTGCGAAGAAGAACTGCGCGACTTCCGCGACGGCTGCAAGACCGCCGCACGCGCAATGCTCAAGGCCGGCGCTAAACGTGTGTTCATGCCATGTGCGACACCGGTCGAGATCACCGAAGAAGGGCATCTCGACCGCATAGATGCAGCCATGCAGAGTCAGAGTGACTTGGTTGGCTTCGGCAGCTCGCATCCGCAAGGCGGCGCCTGCCGCGGCGCCGATCCGCAACGTGACGTCGTCGACGAAGAGTTCCGGGTGCGCGGTCTCGACAATCTATTTGTCGCGGACGGCAGCTTGTTCCCGCACAGCGTGCGCGTGAACCCGATGCTGTCGATCATGGCGACCGCCGACATCGCGGTGCGTTCGATCGGTGGCATCACGCCAGCGACCGAAGTCCTGGAAGGTCCGGCCCACACCTTCCGCCAACGAGCTCTAAGCGGCAAGGTTGCCGGAGCATGAGCCTGATTGGCAGCGTCGCCCAGCGCTTGGCGACTCGTCGTATGCGCCAGATGCTGCGGGCCGCGAACGAACCGCGCGTGCCGCAACAACGCGTCTTCGAACGCTTGTTACAGCAAATGCGCAAGACAGCGTTCGGGCGCGAGCACGGCTTCGAGGCGATCAAGACTCACGCCGACTTGCAGCGCGCTGTGCCGCTGCAGAACTATCAGAGTCTGGCCCCTTGGTGGGATCGTGCGCGCCAAGGCGAACGTGATGTCGTGTGGCCCGGACTGACGAAGTTCTGGGCCATCTCGTCAGGCACGACCAGCGGCGAGAAATTCCTGCCGGTGACCGCAGCAACGATAGCCAACAACAAACGCGGCGGTTTCGACTCGCTGGTCCCCCACCTGGCGAACGGTGGCGGCCGTATGTTCGGCGGCAAGCTGTTGTTCCTCGGCGGCTCGACCACGATGCGGCAAGCCGGCGAAGTATTCATTGGCGACAACACCGGCATCATGGCTCTACACGTGCCGCGCTGCCTGCGCTCGCTGCATGCTCCGGACGAACGCATTCGCGCACTGCCGTCGTGGGAAGAAAAGGTCGCCGCCGCGGCCGCACAAACGGCGGACATCGACCTGCGCATGCTCGCCGGCGTGCCATCGTGGATCGTGCTGTTTGGCGAAGCGGTGCTCGAGCACTGCCAGAAGTCCGGCCGCAACGTGCGCACGCTTTCCGAAGTCTGGCCGAACCTGCAGTTGTTCGTGCACGGCGGCGTCACCTTCGCACCCTACGCCGAACGTTGCCGCGAGTTGGTCGGTCACGACATGCGCTACACGGACACCTACTCTGCGTCCGAAGGCGGCATGTTGGCCGTGCAAGACGATCCCGACGACCCTGGCATGCTGCCGCTACTCGACCGCAGCACGTTCTTCGAGTTCGTCCCAGTTGAAGAGCTCAAGTCCGGCACTCCGCGACGCTTCGCCATCCACGAGATCGAAACCAACGTCGACTACGCGGTGCTACTAACGACTGACTCCGGCATCGTGTCCTACGCCGTCGGCGACATCGTTCGCTTCACATCCACGCAGCCTCTACGCCTAGTCTTCGCTGGGCGCATCGCCCACACCCTCAACGGATTCGGCGAGCACATCAGCGGCGGCGAACTCGAACGCGCCGTGGCCGCCGCAGCCAACGCCAGTAACGCGATCGTCAGTGAGTTCGCCGTCGGGGTGCTCTACCCGACCGACTCCGAAGCCATGGGCGGCCACCGCTACTTGGTCGAGTTTCATCGCGAACCCGCTGACAGCGTAGCGTTCGCACGCGTGCTGGACGAGACCCTACAGAAGGGCAACGAGGACTACGCCACCCACCGCAGCTACGGCCTGCTATCGCCGGCAGTCGACAGCCTGCCGAAAGGAACGTTCGTCGAGTTCATGCGCAGGCGCGGTAAGATCGGCGGCCAGCACAAGGTGCCGCGCGTGCTCGATCCATCGCAGCTAGCAGACATCGACGCGGCGATCACTCAGCACTGATTCGCTGGCCGAACGCGGGATCGCGCACAACGACCAAAATCAGATCGCGCACCGTCACTTTGCCCTTCGCCAATAGGCGACGCACTTCGAGGTCGATGCGCAAACGATCGACGGGGCGAAGATCGCGTCCGATCGCATAGACGAACAGCTTGTGTGCCATCGTGCGCACAAACGTCGGATCCTGCCCAAGCACCAACTTCAGGCTGGCCAGACCATCGAGCTTGCGGCCGTCCGGCAACTGCCCACTCGCGTCAATCACGCCTGCGCCATCCTGCTCGCGGAAACGGCCGATCGCATCGAACCGCTCCATCGCCAAGCCGAGCGCGTCCATGCGAACGTGGCACACCGCACACTTCGAACTCTCGCGGTGCTGCGCCATCTGCTGACGCAGCGTCGCCGAATCATCGATCGCGTCCTCTTCTTCGAACGAGTCGCTACCGGGCGGTGGCGGCGGCGGCGCCTGACCAAGCAAGTTGTCGAGCAGCCACTTGCCGCGCTTGACCGGCGACGTGCGCGTCGGGTTTGAAGTAATCGCGTGCATGCTGGCATGACCGAGCAAACCACCGCGCACCAACGCACTGCCACTCAGCGGCGTTCGCACGAACTGCTCCGGCGCACCGTCATGCGGCAAGCCATAGAACTTCGCCAATCGCTTGTTCACGTGGGTGAAGTCGCAATCGAGAACCTCGCGAACATCACGATCCTCATTCAAGATCGCCAAGAACAACAACTCACTCTCGCGCTGGAACGCATGACGAAGTTCATCGTCAAAGCCAGCGAAGCGGTCGGGATCGGGCGTCGTATCAGCCAGCGCCCGCAATCCAAACCATTGCGCTGCGAAGTCGGTCGCCATGCTCTCCGCACGATCATCCTGCAGCATCCGCAGAACTTGCCCCGCAACCTGCTCCGGATCGATCAGCTTCTGCGTGCGCGCCAACGAACGCAGCCGGGAGTCCGGCGCACTTGCCCACAAGAAATACGACAGTCTGGTCACGAGTTCCGCGCCGTCAAGCGGCTCCGCCACGCGCGCCTTTGCAGCGTTTTCTAGCCGGAACAGGAAGTGCGGCGACGTCAGCGCGGCGGTCAGTACAAAACGCTGCACAACCAGCAACGACTCACCCTGCTTCAACCGCAGTGCCCCTGCTCGCTGCAGACGCTCACGCTCTAGCGCAGTCACTGGTCGCCGCCACAACTCGGGCAGCATCCTCTTGATCATGCTGAGCAGCCGCAATTCATCCGTATGCCCAGTCAACGACGCCTGCAACCACTGCTGCTCGCGCGGCACCGGACGCGCATCGATCGGCCCCACGATCTCCAGTGCATCGATGCGCAGGTTGCGATCACGACGCTTGGGATTGGGGTGCTTGGGATCGTAGTAGTCGTTGATGAATGACAACGCGACGCGGTGTCGGCCAGCCTTCAGCGTGGCCTCGACAATGAAGTCCTTCGAACTCGTATTCGGCACTTCGATGACCTTGAGTCGCTTGCCATCGAGTGCCGGCAGCATCTTCGCCGGTTCGTCGCCCGCTTGGCTACCGCCCGCAGAGATGCGCACCTGATAGACACCGTCGCGCGGCACGTCGACAGTTTGCTCGATGGTGGCATTGGTGAAGAGATTCGCGACCCCACCGCTCATCGTGGCGCCGCGGTCGTTGACCAACCGCATCGACTCCGCTTCAAACACCCGACGTTCGGGATTGCTCGGATCCTCACCATGGAACACGCCGCGCGCAACCTCACGAGAAGCAGCAAGGTAGTTCTCGAGGTGCAAGGTCGAAAACGTCAGCGCATCGCCGATCGAGTCAAACCCATAGCCAAGGTCGTCGACTGGAAACCCCGAGGTAACAACCGTAACACCAAACAAGTCACGCACCGTGTTGCGCCATTGCCCGCGGCTCAAACGACGCACCGTGACCTGCCCGGGATCGACCGGCAGCTTCGGCACTTCGCGCTCGAGCAAGCCATCGACATACGCAGCGAACACTCGTCGCTCATCCTTGGTGACTTCGCTGTCTTCTACCGGCGGCATCTCGAACGAATGTACGCGATCGCGCATCCGTGACCAGCGCGCCAGCTGCCCGACGCGATCGGTCGGATCTACCGTGAGGTCGAGCTTGCCCTTGGCAGAATCACCTTCGTGGCAATCGAAGCAGTTGATCGCGACGAACTCGGCGATGTGCTCGGGCACAACCAGGGCGTCCTGCGCCCTCACTGCGCTGGCACCAGCACAGACAGCAGCAACCAAGAAGCTAGGCGGACGAAGATCCATAGGCGGCCGCCATCGTAGCGCCCCCGCAGGCACGAGCACCCACCGTCCACCGGAACATCCACACCCCACAGCATCGACGTTCACACGTTCTACAAAGCACTTGCGCCCGCATCACGGTAGGCTGCGAGGTCGTGGTCCGCTCATCTAGCAGTCTGCTGTTCGCACTCGTGCTCTTCCTGTCGTTCGCCCTGGTTATGTGGTGGACTACGTTCCTGTTGCTGACGAGTGGCGAAATGATCGCGGCCAGCGATCGACTCGTGGCCGGCGATACGGCCGGCGTGGCGAGGGCGCTCGGTGCCGAGAGTGCCCAAGACCTCGCAAAACTCGGCTCGAAGCGGCAGTGGATGTTCGCCAGCGAAGGCGCGTTTTTCGTCATCGTGCTGCTCGGTTGCGGCTGGCTCTACCTCGGCTCGGTGCGACGCGAGACTGCCCTACGCCGCAACCAGGACCGCTTCCTGGCCGCTGCGACCCACGAACTCAAGACGCCGCTGGCAACGATCTCGCTGCTGCTTGAGTCACTGCGCGAAGACCGCGTGCCCGCCGAGAAGCGCCACCGCTACCTGACCAACGGCTTGCTCGAAGCCGAACGGCTTGAGCGCGGCCTGCACAACGTGCTGACGGCTGCCGGCCTGCGCTCGGCCGGCAAAGCCACCAGGCCCACCACCGGCAACCTGTCCGACGACGTGCGCCAGGCAGTCGAAGCGATGCAGGCTCGCGCCCTCGCCGCCGACGTACGACTGGAAATCGAGACACCCGAAAGCTTGCCCGCGCCGCGCGACGTGGCAGCATTGCAGTTGGTGCTACGCAATCTGCTCGACAACGCCGTCAAGTTCTCGCCGCCCAATTCGACGGTGCACATCTCGCTTGCCAAGAAGGCCAACGAAGCCCACATCGTGGTTCGTGATGCTGGCCGCGGACTCGACCATGACGAACTCACCCACGCGTTCGAGCCGTTCTTCCGCGGCGACGACAAGGCCAGCGGCGGCACCGGCCTCGGACTGCACCTCGTGCAAGAAATGATTCACTCCCACAGTGGGTCGGTGACGGCAGAAAGCGCTGGACGCGACCAGGGCAGTTCGTTCACGGTGCGCCTACCTTTGGAGCAAACCTCATGAGTCGCTGGATCCTGGTCGCCGAAGACGAACCCCAACTCGGCGAGATGCTGTGTGACAACCTCGGCCACGAGTCCTACCACGCTGAGCATGTGCTAACTGGCCCGCGCGCGCTCGAACGCATGGCGAAGGGCGGCATCGACCTGCTGATCCTCGACATCATGCTGCCAGGCAAAGACGGCTTCCAAGTGCTCGAAGAACTGCGCGGACGCGGCGACCAGACACCTGTGCTCGTTCTCAGTGCCCGCGCCGATGACCAAGATCGCATCCGCGGACTCGAACTGAAGGCCGACGACTACCTGACCAAGCCGTTCAACCTGCGCGAACTGCTACTGCGCGTCGACGCGCTGCTGCGACGCCGCCCCGCTCCAGCGGCCGGTGATGACACGCTGCGCTTTGGCGGCAACGAAGTCGACTTCCGCGGGATGCAGGCGAGCTGTCACAACGGGGAAACAGCGGCCCTGACCGCAACCGAAACCAAACTGCTGAAGCTGCTAGCTGGCCACATGTCGACCGTGGTTTCCAGGCGCGTTGTGGTTGAGCACCTGTTCGGCAGCTCGGCGCCGCGAACCGTGCGCACGCTCGACAACGTCGTGCTGCACCTGCGCAAGCTGTTCGAGAGGGACCCGGGCAACCCGCGCCACCTGCATACGGTTCGCGGCGTCGGTTTCCGATTCGACGCCTGACGCAGGTGCACGAAGTAAGCGATACTGCGCGCATGCCTCGAATCGCGTGCCGCGCCGCTAGGGCCAGTCTACTCGTCGCCGTTGCGTTCGCCCTGAGCGCCCCCGCCGTCGGCCAAGACAAAGCCCCAGAGCTCTACGACCTGCACTTGAAGACGCCGAAGGGCACAACGGTTTGGTTCGTCGAGTCGACGACAACTGAGCAGACGCACAAGTTCGGGAAGCTGGAGTTCAAGGCGAACTTTCAGATCAACCGCACGTTCGGTATCACAATCAAGCAGATCGATGCGAAGGGAAATCGCATCGTCGAGATCCACGTCGCACGCATCGCTGGATGGGCGCAGGTCGCCAATGCCACCAAGACTTCATACGACTCGAACGATGGCCACACTGAGGGCCAGACCGGCAGACTCGACGCATCGACAAGCCGCATGATGGCCGCTGTCGGCCGACGCTACATCGCGCGCATCGACGGAAACGGCAAGCTGGTCGGGTCGATGGCCGGCATCGCCCACGAAATGCAGGGCAATCATCCGCAGACCAGCGTGCAAGACTGGGAACTAGCCGACCTCGCCGAAACGGCGTTTGGTCGCACGCCCGCCAAGCCAAAGGCTATCGGCGGCACGTGGAAGTTCGTGCAGTCAGGAACAGTAGACGCGATACGACTCGCTCGTCACGCGACAATGAAGCTGACCAGATTCTCCGATGACAAGCTCGAGATGACACTCACTGGCACGGTCGAGATCAGTCCGATCCCAATCCCACCACCAGCGAAGGGTTCCGGTCTAGGAAGTGCCGAGGCACAAGTCGCGCGCATGAACAAGAAGGTCGAGATCAGCAACGGCAAGTTGTCCGGCAAACAGGCCTTGTCACGCCTCGATGGGCTCGTGATCGCAACCGAGTCCAAGTCGACGTTCGATCTCGACATGGCCACTCCCGGTCGCAACCACACGGTTGAGATGATCATCAAGACCAATCTCACTCGCACGACCAAGCCAGATATCAAGCCACGACCGCCCCGGAAGACACTCTCCGAGCGGGCGAAGACGGCAAAGACGCAGATGGACACCAAACTGATTGCTGGTGCCGTGCGCATGTTCTACGTCAAAAGCTCGAAGCTGCCGGACACCTTGGAAGAGCTCACCAAGCTAGACAATAGGGGGCGGCGTGCATTGACAGGACTGCCGAAGGACGGATGGGATCAGGCCTACAAGCTGGTGGTTGGTGACACGCCGCGTGAATTCCAAGTGGTCAGCGCGGGGCCAGACAAAAAGCACGGTACAGCGGACGACATCTCCAGCCGCACCAAGCGGCGTTAGGTAGCTGTCAAGCAGCGCGTCGTCACGAAGCCACGAAGCCCGCTACTTCTTCTTGCCAGATTCGGAAGGCACAACCAACGAGCTGCGCAGCCCCTTCGACGCCGCCGCCTTGCCGTCGAGGCCGACCACGATCGCTTCCACGCGCGGCAGACTCTCAATCAACGCGAGCCCCTTCTCCGGACCCAGCACGCACAGCGCCGTCGCCAGCGCGTCCGCGTATTCCGCGTGCGACGCAACCACGGTCGCGGTGATGCAACCCTTGCTCGGATAGCCGGTGCGCGGGTCGAGGATGTGGTGGTAACGAATCCCATCCAGTTCGAAGAAGCGCTCGTAGTCGCCTGACGTCACCACGCAGACGTTCGACAGGTTGAGTTCGGCCAGGGCGTTTTCCTTGTGGCGCGGATGCGCGATGCCAATCGGCCACGGCTTGCCCTGCTTCTTGCCGAGAATGCTCATGTCACCGCCGACGTTGACAACGGCGTTGCGGATGTTGTGCTGCATCAGCACCTTCATCGCCGCGTCGATGCCGTAGCCCTTGGCAATGCCACCGAGCCCGATCCGGAATCCCGCGGGTAACGCAACCGTTAGCTTCGCAGGCACAATTTCGATGCGGCGGTAGTCGACATACACGAGCGCAGCCTTGACCTGCTCGGCGGTCGGCACGCGCGGCGGCTTGCGCTTGAAGTCCCACAGCTTGCCGACAGAAGCGAACGAGATATCGAACGCACCCCCCGTCAACTCGCCAACCGCCTGGCCCCGAGCAATCATGGCTGCCAACTCGAGCGGCAACACTTGCGGCCCTTTGCCCGCGTTGTCATTGAGCGTCGACAACGGCGAGGCCCGCCAATCCGTCATCAGGTCCTCGACGCGTTGCAGTTCCTTGACGGCCGCTGCGAGCGCGGCATCGAGCTTGACCGGGTCTACGCCGATCGCAGCCAAGCGATACTCGGTGCCCATCACGCCACCCTTGACCGTTCGTTCCTGCGGCTTCGCGGCAGACGGCTTCGGGACTGGGCGCCCAGGGCTTTGGGCGACAACCATAGACGCCGGAACGAGGGCGAGGGCGGCCGTGAGGATCAGGCGTGACATGCCACTGACGCTACTTCATCGACGCCAAGTTCTCAGGCATGTGACTGCCTTTGAAGCGAAGTTGACCGGCCGAATCGATCACGATGATCGTCGGCGTCTTGGTCACAGAAAAGCGCTTCGTCAGGGCGAGGTCCTTGTCGCGTATCTGCGGGTAGCTCAGGCCAAGCTCGTCGATGCTCTTGAGGTAGAGGTCCTCGTCGACCGATCCATCCGGCCCGGAAACGACACCGTAGAACGACATCGAATCAGCGAGTTCGACCGAAGCGGCGACCGCAGTCGGCGCTTCCTCGCGACAAGCAGCACACCATGGCTGCCAGAAGACGAACGTCGCGGCCCTGCCGCCTAGCACGTGAGATGTGCCTGAGTCATCCACGAACTGCAGGCCGGTGTGATTGCTCGGAGCGGGCGCGACATCGCCAGGCGATGCACACGACGCAGCCAGCAACACCGCGCCGGCGGCCACGACACGACCTAGAAACTTGTGGACCATCCGATGCTCCCAAACAGGTAATTGAGGCCGTCGCTTCGCGTCGTGTAGTCGAACGTGAAGTCCCAACGGCTCGCGGACTCAGTGAAGTAGTCGAGGCGGAAACCTAAGCCGTGCGACGAGAAGTCGCCGAGGTCCGCGTCCTGCGTTCGGAACTCCGGCAACGCCGCTGTGGTCGCTTGCGAGAAGCGTTCCTGATAGTCATCCGCAGCAGTCTGCGAGTAGAAGCGGTAGCCGACGCGAGCTCGGAGTTTGTCCTGCACCAACCAGAAGTAGGAAGCAGGCTCAAAGGTGAAACTCGTCACGCCCCAGTCATCGCCATACAAGCGACCACCGAGTTCGAGCGCGAGACTCTCGCCATACATGCGACGAACCCGACCATGCAGTGTCAGGCGTGTGCGGCTGCTGGGCAGCTCTTCAAAGCCTGTCGTATTTCGATCCGTCTGCAACGCAGTGCTGGCCAAGTAGGCCTGCGGCGTAATCGTGCCGCCACCATCTGCGACAACACCGTTGTAGGGAGTCTCGAGGAAACCACTTTGTAGCGTCAGGTTGACGCCCATCTCCGCATGCATGCGCGGCGTCATTACCTGATACCAATTACCAGACAGATTGATCGCGGTACGGGTGTCGCTGCCTTCTGATTCATCTCCATCGAAGCGAATGATGTCGAGACTGTCGAAGTAGCCACTGCCGGAGAACTTCAGGGTCGTGCTGTCGCCGTCGTAGTCCCTGGCATAGCTACCGCCGAGCCCGAACGACCGATAGTCGTACTCGGCGCTGGCATGCGCGAAGGCACTGACCCGCGTATCTTCATCAAGCGCCCAGGTGGCACCGCCATCAAGCCCGAAGTAGTAGTCGCCCGTCGCGCCGCTCTGCTGCGACCCCGGGTAGCTGCTCAGTCGCTCGATGGACGCGCTCGACACGTTGTCGTAGCTGAACTTGAAGAAGAGATTGGTCGAGTCCGAGAGGTTGTAGTCGTAGAAAATCACCGGCTCGATGACCGTCAGCGACTCATCAAGGAATGGGTTGCCGTCGCCAGCATCGCCGTTGTCGTAGTATCCGAGACGAAAGCCATAGTGACCCGTGCCGGCCTTGCCGAGACCACCCTTCACCGGCGCGGTTCCCGATCCAGGCGATTGCCCAGTTGCTTGGCCAGTCGACTGCCCAGTGATTGGCTGCTGGCCGCTCGGACCCTGCCCGTTGACCGGACGGCCGCTCGATTGCGCCCGCACCACCGTCGCAGCAGCGACGGCGATCCACAGGACCAAGAACCTTGCTAGTTGGTGCACCCGCAGCCTCCACCAGCTTTGGAACCGATGCCGCCAGTCGTCGCTTCGCGCGAGTAGATGACCTTCTGCATGAAGTTGTCGAGCGACGGATCCGTGTCGAACTGCATCAACGCACTCGCCATGTATTGCTTCTCGTAGAAGGCAACTGGCTGACAAGACGTCGACAGCAGTGCAGCGAGCAGCACGACACCCAACACAGGTTTGCGCAGCTTCAAGCGGGACAATTCGGTGGTTCTAGCCATACGTCTACTCTGCAATTCACGAAGTTCGCCAGCGAACACGGGCAGTCGAAACTGGGCCGTGCCACTAACCGATCGGCGAAACTAGTCCCGCTATCTGACCTAGTCTCATGACAATGCGTTCATCAACGGTTGTGCGACACCTTGAGGCTATCCAGCCAACGCTGTTGCCTCGATGATCACGGCATGTCCCAGCACAAGGGTTTGCACGTTCTCGTTGTCGATGACGATCCAAAACTGATGGCGTTGATGCTGCAGGGGCTAACCGAGTCTGGCCTCAAACCGCTTGGAGCCAACAACGCCAACGAGGCGCGACGCCTGCTTGCAGAGAACTCGCTCGATCTCATCCTGCTCGATGTCATGATGCCCGACAGCGATGGCCGTGACTTGCTCGCCGAACTTCGCGGCGCTGGCAATGACATCCCAGTCATCATGGTCACCGCGCGAGACACGACAGCAGAACGGGTCGAAGGACTAAAGCTTGGCGCGGACGACTACGTCGTCAAACCATTCGCCTTCGCCGAACTTCTTGCCCGCATCGATGCGGTCATCCGCCGTCGTGTGGGCACGATCACCCTCGGCTTCGGTCCGCTAAACATTTCTCCCGCCGAGCGAACGGCAAACTGCCGCGGCCAGATCATCGATTTGTCGCCAAAAGAGTTCGACCTGCTATCCGCTCTCATTCGAGCCCGCGGCGAAACCCTGACGCGCGCCAACCTGCTAAAGACCGTTTGGCGAACGCAGCACGACCCGGGCACCAACGTAATCGATGTCGTTGTCGGCCGACTTCGACGCAAACTTGAAGCTCTCGACGGACCAAAGGTCGCAGCGGTTCGCGGCCAGGGCTACCGCATGGAAGAATGAGCGACACACCTCCCCCAACACCATGGTCGATGCAACGGCGCATCACGGGCCTGTTCTGCTTGCTGTCGGCAATCCCTGTGAGCGTGGCGACGGTGATCGGCGTCTTCTTCTTGAGCCAATCGGTAACGACCGAACTCGAAGCACTCGTTCACGAGGAGCTTGAGGAAGCACGGTCCGAAACCATCGCGCTTGCTGAGCCAGTCAAGGCATTCACTGAGGTCGCGCATGAGCTTGCAGAGTCGCACCCCAACTTCCCAATGGGTTGGCGGCTGCACAGGACTTCGGACGGCCAACATCTCGCCGACTTTGGCAACGACGCATTGCTGCAAAAGCCGCAAGCGCTGACTGCAAACCTCCCTGCGACCCATGCCGAAGTCGTGTCACTCGGAGATGGCTTGCTGACGGCAACAAAGCGACTGTCTGACGACATCACGATCACGCTCGTACTCGATGGCTCGCATCGGATCGCAAAGATCAACAACTACTGGCTGTACGGCCTGGCAACGATTGCGCTGAGTTTGCTGATCAGCATCATCGCCGCGCGCTTCCTCGCATGGCGATTCCAATCCTTGCTCGACGCCATCGCGAGCCGCCTCCGCAAGGGCGAGACAACCACCTCGCTACCAAATGAACTTGTGCCCATCGCAACCGAGCTCGAAATGATGCTCGACAACGTGCGCAAACGCGCCGATGAAGCGAAGGTGTTCACGGCAGGACTGGCCCACGAGCTGCGTTCGCCGCTGCAAAACCTCATTGGCCAAGCAGAAGTCGCGATGCTGCGAGCACGCAGCAACGAGGACTACCAAGCGCTGCTCCAACAACAGGTCGTCGAACTCCACGAGTTCGCGCGATCGGTGGACAACCTGCTGCATCTTTGCTCCAGCAACGAGCCAGTTCACGAACCGCCAACCGAGACGTTTGACCTCGGGGATGAAGTCGCTGTGCGGCTGCAGGCCGAACGCAGTCACGCCCAAGCTCAGCAAGTGCAACTAGACATCGAGGTCCATGGCGACACGAGGATCTGCGCCGACCGCGAGGCGGTCATCCGGGCGCTGCGCAACTTGATCAACAACGCCGTCAAGTGGTCGAAACCCAGCCAAGTGGTCCGAGTCAGCATCCGCGGCGACGCCGAAGAGCTGCGCGTCGAAGTGCACGACGAGGGACCAGGCATCCCCGCGACCGAACGAGAGCGCGTGTTCACGCCGTTTGCGCAAGGCAGCGTTCCGAGCGGCCAGCGAGCCGGGTTTGGGCTCGGGCTGGCGATGATCAAGACAACCGCGGAGCAACACCACGGGTCGATAACGATCGGCGACTCTCCAAGCGGTGGCGCGTTGCTCGCGCTCGTGCTCCCAAAGCAACTCAGCGAGTAACTACCGCCTCGCTCACTTCATCGCGGCGCCACCTACTTCATCGCCGCGCCGGGCAGCGGCTCGCCGTTGGTCGTCAGCACCTGGAAGTGGTGCACGCGATGCGGCCCGTCGTAGGACCAAACGACCTTCTTGTCGCGGTTGACCTCGATCAGCTTGGCACCGCTCTTCGCCGCGTAGGCAGCAATCACCGTGTTGCCGTTGGGCAATCGCTGCACACCACACGCATCGTGGATGATGCCGCCAATGTCGTCGTTGGTGACCGACCAGACGATGTCACCCTTCTTGTCGACCTCGATCACCTTGTTGCCGTGCGTGCAACCAATGACAGTGTGGCCGGTGGCGAGACGGATCGCGGTGAACGGCCAGTTCTCCGCCTTGCGGCCCCCAAGTTCCTCGCGATCGGTGCGGATGACCTCGACGACCAAGCCATCCGGCTGGTAGCGCTTGACGGCATGCGCCAGCAGGTGCGGCACGAGGTAGTCCCCGCTCGGCAGCTTGCGCGCCATGCGCGTCTGCATGTGGGCATTGTCGGTATCCGGCTGCAACACAACCTCGACGGCCACCTCGCCCTTGCGCGTGACCTCACGCAACCGCGGCTTGGCGCCGAGTTCGGTCACCAGCGTGTTGCCGTTCGCCAGTCGCTGCACAGTGCCGAGTTCGCGGTTCGGCTTCTGCAACTCGTAGCGCCACACCGGCAACTTGTCGGCGCCAAACTCGATAGCCTCGCGCTGCCAGACGATCAGCACATGCCCGTTCTTGAGCACCCAACCATCGCGCGCGCCCGCCTTTGGTGCCGACCACTGGGTCTCACCATGCTCGTCGATGATCCCGGTGAAGCTCGGCCCAGCGACAAAGAATGCGTGGCGAATCGGTCCAGGATCTTGGGCGCGATCCTGCGCGTTCGGCAGGCGATTGGCTTCGCAAGCAGGCGCAGCATCGGGCATCGAGCCCATGCCAACGCAAACAAACGTAACGAGGGAAGCCAGTGCCAACGGCAAACGGCGGAGCATCGGAAAGGAGTATCGCATCATCGTTAGGGCAACGCTGGTAGTGGACGGGCAACCACGTCACCATGACTGCTTGGCGCGTGCGAGCGTCACTTTGCAAAGATTGAACCAACGATGCCTGACCGCGAAATCCTGAACGTCGCCGAGCTCCTCGGGGACGGCATCTCGTCCGAACTGTCCGAAAGCGTGCACACGGTGGCCGAAGCGCTGCCACTAAACGTGCAGTTCCACCCCATCGACATGACGCTGGAGTCACGGCGCGACAATGCCGACGCGTGCTACGACAACGCTGTTCGGGCTATCGAGAAGCACGCGGTGGCGATGAAGTATCCGACGGTTACCGAGACGGAAAGCCCCAACAAGGTGCTGCGCGAACGCTGCAAGTTCTCGGTCATCCACCGCCCGGTCGCGACCATGCCGGGGGTTGAGACACGGCATCAAGGCGAGCTCGATCTGCACATCATCCGCATCGCGGTTGGTGGCACGTATGAGGATGCTGGTCGTCGCATCGGCGATGAAGTAGCCGTGTCGATCCGCGTCATCGAACGCCGCCCAGCGCGCGAAGCGGCGCTCTACGCCTTCCGCCTTGGCCGCCGCCTCGGTTGCGATGTCGTCAGCTCTAGCAAGTACACGATCCAACGCGCGACGGACGGCTTCTTCGAAGAGATCGTTCGCGGCGTCAGCAAAGAGTTCGACGACGTTGGCCACCAGAGCGAGCTGTTCGATGCATTGCTCTACAAGATGCTGAAGAACGCGGAGAACTACCGCATCGTCGTCACACCGAACGAATACGGCGATTTCCTATCGGACATGGCGTGCGGCATGATTGGCAGCATTGGCCTCGGAGCCAGCGCGAACTACTCATTCGACGAGAAGGGCGATGTCGTATTGGCGATGTTCGACCCCGCCGGCGGCACCGCGCCGGACATCGCCCGACAAGGCATCTGCAACCCGTCGGCGGCATTGCTCGCGTTCAGCATGCTGCTGACGCACGCAGGTTTCCGCGGCCTCGGCACGATGGTCGACGAAGCAGTGCGTGAGTGCATCGCGAACGGCGACTCGACCGGCGACCTCGGCGGCACGTTGAACACGGCCGAGTTCACGGCGGCTGTCATCAAGCGTATGGGCGCGAAGTAGTCGCCCGGGTCGCGCTAGTGATCAGAGCCGCGCCGCGCTAGCCGCGCGGGCGGAACAGCAATCGCGCTAGCCGCGCGGGCGGAACAGCAATCGCGCTAGCCGCGCGGGCGGAACAGGCGATCGACAAACGTGCTGTCCTTATGCTTGTCGGCGACCTTGCGCGCCCAGCGCATCGCCTCGGCGACCGGCACCAGCACCGCGCCTTCGGGAACAGGCAACCAAACGGCCTGCTCTTCGTGCTGCGCAATCAAGCCATCAAACTCCGCCGTCGTCTCGGCGGCTGCCAGCGACTCGAGTAGGCGCATGTCGACGAGGGCCGAACCACCCGTCGCGTATTGCCGCGCACGACCGAGCAAGTCATCGGTGCTGACTTCAAAAAGGTCGGCAAGCGCGACCAGATCCTCGCCCGTCGGGAAGCGACTACCGCTTTCCCAGCGCGATACGGCCGACTCATGGCAACCGAGTCGCTTGGCGACATGATCTTGGGTTAGTCCGCGGCGGGCTCGCAACTCACGGAGTCGCGCAGCCAGGTGGTTAGCCAATGGACGAGGCGCGTCAGCAGGACGCGGAGAGGGTTGTTCAGGTGTTTCCGTCACGTGGTATGTGGCAGTGGTGTTGCCGCCCGCTCTACGCATGCATTGTGGCAAGTGGCCACAGGGAACGGAAGTATGGCAAAACGCCCAGACGAAAGAGCATGCATCCCGACGATCTGGCATGATGCGTGTGGATCAGGAAACTTGACATATTGGCAAGCCATAGTTCTTATTGGCATTCCACTGACACTGTCAGTCGAACACTTCGTCGAGAAATCATCATGCTGTCAGACCCGTATTCGCTGCTTCCCACCGCCTATAGAGCCGCCGTAGCGGTCGTGAAGAGCCCGATCATGGCCGAGGAGGCGTCCGAGCGCGCCATCTACCAGCTCACCCTTGCCATATTGGAAGGTTCTCCGCCACGGAGTCCAAAGGCGTGGCTAAGAGTCGTGGCGCGCCGATCGGCGTGTGCGCTGCTGCGCTCGGAATGGGCGCGAACGCGGTCGATGGACCTGTCCGACGTCGCCGCGAAGCAGCCCGCCTACGTGGCGCCAAAGAGCCAGAGTTCGTGGGTTCGTGAAAGCCTGCAGACGGCGCTGACCCCGCGCCAACGCGAGGCACTCGACGCGGCGATGACGTGCAACACGACCCGTGCGGCGGCCCGCACGTGCGGCATGGAGCCACGCGACTTCCGCCGCTCGCTCGGCTCGATCTCGCGGCGCGCCAAAGCGCTGCTCGACGAAACCGCGATGAATGGGCAGCAATTGCCGGGCTGTGAAGCGGGCATGCAGGTCTAGGTCGGCAGGAGCGCAACCGTTTGTGACGGAATGCACACGCGCTCGGGCTGGCGCGCCGCATGCAGAACCGGGACTCTGCTCTCATGTCGCGCATAGCCGTCGTCGTTCCCTTCGCCCTTCTCCTGCAACTGGCATCAGGCCAGGAGAAGAACCCCGGCTACACTGACACGCCGGTGTTACCCGACGGCTTCCGCGTGCATGACGCGCATCGCCCGCGGCCCGCCGTCGTCGATCCGGGACCGGCGGCCAAGACACCGAGCAAGCCGCCGAAGGACGCGACGGTGTTGTTCGACGGCAGCAACCTCGACGCATGGCAAGGTCGCAAGGGCAAGGCCACCTGGCGACTCGTCGATGGCGTGATGGAAGTCAACTCGACCGGCGACATCCGCACCAAGCAAGAGTTCGGCGACTGCCAACTGCACATCGAATGGATGGCACCGCCACCAAAGGGCCACTCGCAGGGTCGCGGCAACAGCGGCGTGTTCTTCTTTGGTCGTTACGAGGTACAGATACTCGACTCGTTTGAGAACCCCACCTACGCCGATGGCCAGGCCGCATCGCTCTACGGCCAGAAGCCGCCGCTGATCAACGCAACGCGTCCGCCAGGCCAGTGGAACGTCTACGACATAGCCTTCATCGCGCCACGCTTCGCAAAGGACGGTTCGATGAAGTCGCCGGCGCGTCTGACCGTCGTGCACAATGGCATCGTCGTGCAACTCGACGAAGCGCTGCTCGGTCCAACCGCGCACAAGTCGCTGCCGAAGTACACAGCGCACGGTCCGACCGGTGCCATCAAGCTGCAGGACCATGGCAACCCGATGCGCTTCCGCAACATCTGGATTCGACCGATCAACCTCGAGCGGCCCAAGGCAAAGGGCCAGAACGGAGATCGCAAGGCCCCCAGCGAGCGACTGGGTCAGCCCAAGTAGTCCCTACGCCCCCAGCAAGCGGCGCAAGAACGTGAACGGTGCCAGGCTGGGTCAGGCTCTTGCCGGCGCGACTAGCGGGTGCCGGCGAACGTGCCGAGCACCGCGTGATCGTGCAGCATTTCAGCCGCATCTTCGTCGGTCAGTTGCGTCTCGGTCGTGCCGTTCCAGGTGAACAGGTCGGCGTTCGTATTGGTGCCAATGACTCGAGTGAACAAGATCGTCGAGTCGAGCGTCAGGGCTTGGAAGACGTCGTTCCCCGCAGTGCTGCTGACGACTACCGAAGAGGTCGCCGAGGCATCCCACATCGACAGGTCGGTCTGCGCCGTCGCAGTCAGCGAGTAGACGAAGTCGCCGGTCTCGAGGCCGTTACCGCCGAAGCTGAGGCCGGTGTCGGTGATCACGGTGCCCCACGTGCCAGCTGAGGTATCGAAGATGTTGAGCGCGGTGCCGTCGGCAGCGAGCGCAACCACGTCGCCGTTGGCAAGCACGTTGACCGTCGTCGAGACGGCAGTGCCAGCAGCCCAGGTGACCGTCGCCGGCGTGCTGATCAGCGAGATCGCAAGCAGATTGGTGTCGTCGGTGTCGCGCAAGACGAAGGCCCAACCAACACCACCCGAACTGTCGCGCGTGACCGCGAGAACTTGGGCATTGTCACTGCTATCTAGCAGCGTCGCGGCGCTCAGCGAATCGATGTCCATCAAGTAGGCGTCGTAGTCGCCGCCACCGTTGAAGCGCGTGTAGACCATTTCGTCGCCGTTCGCGATGCCGACGTATTGGTTGTTCGCGCCGGCGCCGTTGAGCGTGCTGATCCCGTAGGTCTGGCCGTCGGCCGGATCCCAGACGTAGATCTCAGTCGCCGAGCCGGAGTCGGCGGTGAAGATCACCTGGCTCGCCGAAGCGTTGCCGTTGAACGTCTTGTCGTCGTCGCCAATGTTGTTGAAGTCGCCGCCGACCGAGACCAAACCCGCGCTCGTCAGGTAGTGCCACAGGTCGCTCTCGCCGGTATCGCCAATGCGCGAGAACACCAGGCCGCCGTTCGGCAGGACTGCTTGCACCTGCTCACTGGTCGCGGCATCGCCCACGGTAAAGACTTCATCTTCTTCAGGGTCGTAGCCAAAGACATCCGCCTGGCCCTCAACAGCCGCTTCGAAGTAGACGATGTCATCCGTATTGACGAGCACGGTGACCGAGCTGGGCACGTCTTGGGCCAGTGCGCGCGAAACGCCGGTCACCGGGTTGTAGAACCACAGTTCCTGCGTGTTGCCCGTGCCAGTCGTGTAGACGACCTTGTCGTCGCTGGTCTTGGCGCGGTAGGTCACATCGCCGGTCTTGGTCGCCGCGATGCGCGTGTTGGCGCGCGTCAGCGGATCGAACATCCACAGCTGCTGGCCATTGCCCGCAGCGATTTGGTAGACCATGCGACCGCTAGCCAGACCAGCTGCGAGACTCGGTGTTGCCGTCGAACCGGCGACGCGCAGCATGGCGTTGGTCGCGGTATCTACCAGCAGCAAACCAGCGCTGTCTTCGCGCACGACGGCAAAGTTCGCCGAAGTCACGCGCACGTTGAACGTGCCTGGCTCCGTCTTGGAACCATCGCCAACCTCGAACGCGACTTCGTACTCGCCCATCGTGTCGAACGTGTGCGTGTAGGAGCTGCCCGTGAACGCGCCACCACCCGCCGTCACCGCGTACGTCAACGATGCGCCTTCGCGGTCACTGACATAGGTCGACAAATCGATCGTGAAGGCCGCGCCACCGAGCGTCGCTTGTTGCGGCACTTCGGTGATTCGGGGCGAGGCGTTGCTGACCGAGCCACCACTGCCACAAGAAGTGGTTAGCAGGGCTGTGGCGGCGAGAAGACTGATGCAGATTTTCGAGCTGTGGATCATGGGAGATGCCTCCTTGATGCGATGCAATGGCGGATTCCGTCAGCCCTTGGCATCGACCACCCCCGGCCCCGCGACTGAGCACAGCGCCATGCCAGCCATGGCATCGCAGGTATCAGCTCGGCAACTCGACGCGGCCGCGCGCCAGCCACGCGCGCACCCGCAGTAGTTCTTCGTAGTCCGGACGGTGAACATGCATGGGGATGCGCTGCAGCTCGGCGGCGTCGCGGGCAAAAACGGGCTTCGGGTCGGCCTCAAATAGCTCACTGAAGACCCGCACCGGCACGCCGAAGAAGATTCGTTCGAACGGCCCGAACTGCTGCTCACAGTCGGCGATCCGCTCGTTGGCTTCACCGAGCAGGCTGCGCCAGTTCTGCAGTCGGAGGCGAGAGCCATAGCGCGACTTGCCGCGGGTCTTCAGATGCGTGCTCTGGGCCTTGCCGCTGCCACGCACGACATACTTGCGCACCGCCTTGTGCTGCACCAGCTCGCGACCCTGCCAACAACCGAACGCCAGCGCCCCGGCCCGCAACAGCAGCACCAACTGGCACTCGTCCAGCTCAGACGCGTCGGCGGGCAGCCGTTCAAAGTAGTCACCGATATGCTCCCCCGGCTGCGCCCGCGGGCCGGCCAATGGCAACCTCAGCCGACCCGTGCCATCTGCGGAGACGAATTGCTGCCCAACTTCGTCGGCGCACGAATCCGGCCAACGATGCCAAAACCCCTCCACCTGTTCGCCAAGATCGTCAAGGCTGAATCGGATCGAACGGAAGCTGGCTGGGTCAGACGCCATGTCGACAACGTAACCTCTCGGTAGGGAAAGTGATTCGCCACATCACTCGCTATGATTCGCGACCATGACTGATGCCAACAGGACATGGCGCGTCGCGGTAGTGGGATCTGGGCCCGCAGCGTTCTACACCGCGGACGCACTATTCAAATCAGGAGTGGAAGGAGTCGCCGTCGATCTCTTCGACCGCCTTCCAGTGCCGTTCGGACTGGTGCGTGGCGGCGTCGCGCCGGACCACCAGAAGATTAAGAGTGTCGTCAAGGTCTATGACAAGATCGCGGCCAACGAGGGCTTCCGCTTTTTCGGCAACGTGTGCCTCGGTCGCGACATCCAAGTCGCCGATCTGAACGCGCACTACCACCAAGTCGTCTACGCCTTCGGCTGCGAGAGCGATTCGAAGCTCAACGTCGAAGGCGAAGACCTCGCCGGCGTTTACGCGGCGACGGACTTTGTCGGCTGGTACAACGGCCACCCCGACCATCGTCATCATCAGTTCGATCTACATAACGCCAAGCGCGTCGCCTTGGTCGGCAACGGCAACGTTGCCATGGATGTCGCGCGCATTCTGTTGGCGTCTCCTGACGAACTGGCCAAGACCGACATCGCCGAGCACTCGCTTGAGACGCTGCGCAACAGCACCGTCGAGGAAGTTGTGTTGCTCGGCCGCCGTGGACCGGCGCAGGCTGCGTTCTCGCCGAAGGAGATCGCCGAGATTGCCGCGCTACCCGACGTCGACGTTGTCGTCACCAAGAAGGACGCGGTGCTCGACGAATTGAGCGCCGCCTGGCTTGAGAAGGACGGGGCTCGCAGCCAACAGCGCAACGCCGACTTTTGCACGAAGCAGGCCGAACTCGGCGAAGGTGAGCAGCCCAACAAACTTCGCTGCCGCTTCCTGGTGTCGCCGACCGCACTACAAGGCGAGAACGGCAAGCTGACGGCGGTCTCGATCGACCACATGCAGTTGCAGGCCGACGACAGCGGCACGCCGCGACCGCGCCCAACCGGCGAAAGCGAACAGGTGCCCGTCGACTTGCTCTTCAAGGCGATCGGCTACCGCGGCGAACCAGTACCCGGCGTACCGTTCGAAGAACGCAAGGGCATCGTGCCCAACGTTGCCGGCCGCGTGGTCGAGCAACTTGGCGGCGACGTGCGCGTCGGCCACTACGCCGCTGGCTGGTGCAAACGGGGCCCAACTGGGCTGATCGGCACCAACAGCCTCGACGCCAAGGACACAGTCGTTGGCATGAAAGCCGACTTCGAGGCCCAAAAGCTGCTTTCGCCGAGCAAAGATGACATTGCCCCATTGCTCGCAGAACGGTCGATTGACGCCGTTACATGGGCCGATTGGCAACGACTTGACGAATGGGAGCGAAAAGAAGGTGAGAGTCGCGGCAAGTTGCGCCACAAACTGTCCAGTATCGAAGAACTGATGACAGTGATCGCCGACCTCCGTACCAAGTGACAGACACGTTCCCCCTATTCGCCTCCTGCCTGCCAGGCCTCGAACCGTTCCTTCTCGAAGAGCTGTCGCGTCAATACGTCGACGCCAAGGCCGTGCCGGGCGGCGCAACCTTCACGGGCAACATGCAAACCGTGATGCGCGCCTGCCTGTGGCTTGGCACTGCCAGCCACGTACGCATTCGCCTAGCACAGTTCCGTTGCCGCGCGCTTGGCGAGTTGCAGCGCAAGGCCGCCGAGTTGCCGTGGCGTGAGTGGCTTTCCGGACGCGTTCCGGTCGCGCTGACTTCACGCTCGCACCGTTCGCGCGTGTACCACACCGGCGGCATCTCCGAACGAATCTACAACGCGATCGGCGGTGCCCTCGGCAAACCACCGACACTGGCACGTGACGAAGACGAAACCGTTGCCGGCATCGCTGCGCGTTTCGATGAGGACGTCTGCACAATCTCGCTCGACGCAACCACCACGCCACTGCACCGCCGCGGCTACCGACTCGACGGCCGCAAGGCACCGTTGCGCGAAGACATTGCGCATGCGTTGGTGCTCGCGAGCGACTGGTCGCCAGACACGGCGATGCTCGATCCGTTCTGTGGCTCGGGCACGATCGCCATCGAAGCAGCTGGACTCGCAATGGGCCTGGCGCCCGGCCGCCTGCGGCCACCGGCAATGCAACAAACCGCACGCTTCGACATCGATGCGTGGCACGAAGTAGTCGCAGAAGGCACCGCCCGCGATCCGGTCGCGCCGATCGCCGCCAGCGACCGCGACGAGGGCGCCATCGAAGCGACCCGCCAAAACGCCGAACGCGCCGGCGTGCAACACGCCATCCAGTCCGGTGTGCACGCGCTCGCCGCGCAGCCATGGCTCGAAGGCCGCGACGCACCTGCAACCGGCACGTTGATTACCAACCCGCCCTACGGCATTCGCATCCAGAACAACAACAACCTGCTGCCGCTCTATCAAACGCTCGGCCACCGCCTCAAGTCGCTCGGTGACGGTTGGAAGACCATGATCCTGGCGCACGACATGCGCCTGGCCCGCCGCACCGGCGTGGAGCTTGCGCCTGCGTTCACGACCAAGCACGGCGGCCTCGCGGTCACGGCGATGGGCTCAGCGACCGGCGAAGAAAGCACGGAAGACAAGCCCGCGCAGCCAGACTAGTAGGGGCTGGCGAGTAGGGGCTGGCCAGTGAGCCCCTGCCAACAGGGCCTGAGAAGTCGGACTGAAGCGCCCCGGTCAGGTACCACTTCGCGTCGACGGCGCGGAGTAACGCGTTCGCTCAGCGAACGATGGTGGTTTGCAGCTTGTTGCGTACACTCCGCCACTAATGGTTCGCACCTCGACGCTCGTGCTCCCGTTCGTGCTTTGCTCCGCCGTCCTGGCCCAGCATGGCGCGCAGCAATCCACTGATCCGAAGAAGCCCATGTATGTCGCGCCTAAGAGCGACGACGGGCAGAAGGAGATCGCTTCATTCAAGCTGGCGGAAGGCCTGACCGCGGACCTGATCGCGGCCGAACCTGACATCTGCAACGGGGTCGCGTTCTCGATCGACAACCAGGGTCGCTTCTACGTCTGCGAGACCTTCCGCATCGGCGATGGCGTGTTCGACAACCGCAGCTACATGCAGTGGAAGGACGCCGACCTTGCGTGCCTGACCGTTGCCGATCGCGTCGCCAAGTACGACAAGTACCTGAAAGAAAAGGTCGCGACCTACTCGGCCTACACCGAACGCGTCCGCATGCTCGTTGACACCGACGGCAACGGCACGCTCGACCGCTCGACGATCTTCGCCGAAGGCTTCAACGACATGGCCGACGGCATCCTGTCCGGTGTGCTGCCGGTCGGTGACGACGTCTACATCACCAACATCCCGAAGCTGTGGAAGCTGCGCGACAGTGACAACGATGGGGTAGCCGACGAACGCATCGTCATGCACGACGGCTACGGCGTGCACACGTCGCTGATCGGCCACGACATGCACGGCTTGATCGTTGGACCCGATCGCCGCCTCTACTTCTCGATCGGCGACCGCGGCTTTCGCGTCGAGCACGAAGGCGAGGTGCACAACTACCCGCACGAAGGCGCCGTGCTTCGCTGTGAACTCGACGGCAGCAAGCTCGAAGTCGTGCACCACGGCCTGCGCAACCCGCAAGAACTGGCGTTCGACCAATGGGGCGACCTGTTCACCGGCGACAACAACAGCGACGGCGGCGACAAAGCGCGCCTCGTGCAGATCACCCCTGGCGCGGACAGTGGTTGGCGCATCGGCTTCCAATGGCTCAGTGACCGCGGCGCATGGAACCGCGAGAAGATGTGGCACCCGCGCCACCCCGAGCAAACGGCGGCGATCTTGCCACCAATCCGCAACTTCGCCGATGGCCCTTCCGGCCTCGCCTACGACGTCGGTGTCGGCCTGCCCGACCGCTTCCGCGACTGCTTCTTCCTGTGCGACTTCCGCGGTGGCCGCGGCTACAGCGGCATCCGCACCTTCAAGCTCAGTCGACGCGGCGCCGCTTACGAAGTCGAGTCGCACGACAAGATCGCATGGAACGTGCTGCCGTGCGACGTCGAGTTCGGCCCCGATGGAGCGCTCTACTTCTACGATTGGGTCAACGGCTGGGGCAAGTCCGGCAAGGGCCGGATCTACCGAGTTCGCAGTAAGGAGATGGCCAACGACTTCAAGCTGCGCAACAACGCGCGGCTGCTGGGCAGCAACTTCGACCAGATGGGCAAGGTGCAACTCGGCAAGCTGCTGAGCCACGCCGACCGCCGCATTCGTCAGAAAGCCCAGTTCGCGCTGATCGACCAGGAAGCAACGGACGTGCTCGAATCATCGGCGAACTCGCGGCAGTCGCGCGTCGCTCGACTGCACGGCATTTGGGGTCTCGGCACGCTCGCCCGCACCGCTTCTGACAGCGATGGTAAGCAATCGACCGACACGCTGCGTTCGCTACTGGAAGATGACGACGGCGACGTGCGCGCCATGTCGGCCCGCATGCTCGGCGACACGCGCAATCCAAGCCACATCGGCGCTCTGCGTAAGCTGCTGCGCGACAACAACTCGCGAGTCAAGCGCGAAGCGGCGCTCGCCATTGCCCACATTGGCAAGCCGTCGACGAAGGCGACCGAAGATCTGTTCGCGATGCTGCATCACAATGATGACCGCGACCTCGTTCTTCGTCACGCCGGCGTCTATGCCCTAGGCGAAGTCGCGAGTCGACAAGAGCTCGTGGCCCGCATCAAGGACAAGAGTCGCGCTGTGCAACGCGCCGTGCTGCTCGCTCTTGCTCGACAACGTGGCGAAGAGATCCGCGTGTTCTTGAAGCACGACGACGAACAGTTCCGCTACGAAGCCGCGCGGGCGATCTACGAACTGCCCATTCCCGGTGCAATGCAAGACCTGGCGCTGCTCGTCTACGACAACGATGCCGACAGTGAGCGCATCGATTGGCGAGCGATCAACGCAGCGCGCATGATCGGCGAAGTCGAGCAGGGCGAGGCCATCGTGCACATGGCAACGCAGGCCAGCCACTCGAAGAAGATCCGGCTAGAGGCACTCAACGTGCTCGCCGAATGGCGCGAACCGCACGGCCAATGCCGGGTAATCGGCATCTGGCGACCAGCCCAGCATCCGGACGCCGACATCGTCGTGCAGAACTTCCGCGGCTCGTCGGACGATTTGCTCAACGACAAGGTCACCTCGGCAGCGACAGCGCGCACCATCGCCAAACTCGGTGTGCGCGAAAAGGCGCCTTCCCTGGCGAAGCTGGTTAGCAACAAGGCCATGCCAGCCGCCGCCCGGGTCGCAGCGCTCAACGCACTCGCCGACCTCAAGGTCGACGAACTACAAGGCGCCTTGGCGGGTATTGACGACAACGCCCCGGTCGCCCTGCGCAAGCGTGCGGTCGCGCTGCTGTCGCACACATCGCCCGAGAAGGCCGTCCCGGTGCTCGGTTCGCTGCTCAACAACGCCTCGCTCGGTGAGAAGCAAGCTGCGTGCGAAGCGCTCGGCAACCTTAGTCACGCGTCAGCAACCGAACTGCTCCGCACATGGATGCAACGCATCAACGACGGCAAGGTCGACAAGGGCGTGGTGCTCGACATTCTCGAAGCAGCCAACAAGCACGACGCTCTGAAGCCATTGGTGACCGCTCACGAAAAAGCCTCAGAGTTGCTCGGAGCACTCCCCCCCTACGGCATGTGCATCGACGGCGGCGACGTCAAGGCGGGCCGCAAGGTCTTCCACGACTTTGAAGCAACCCGCTGCACACGTTGCCACACGCTCAACAATAAGGGCGGCAACGCTGGCCCAGTTCTGAACGGCGTCGGCATGCGATTGCCGGCCGACAAGTTGCTTGAGTCCCTGATTCAGCCGAGCCAAGTCATTGCCGAAGGCTTTGGCACGACCACCGTCGAGATGAAGGGCGGCGCACTGTTCGCCGGCGTGATTACCAAGGATCAGGATGGCGCAATCACACTCGTCGATATCGACGGCAAGTCGCACCAGCTCTCATGGGACAGAATCAAGTCACGCTCGGCGAGCAAGGACAGCGCCATGCCGACGATGGGCAACCTGCTTTCGAAGCGGCAGCTGCGCGACCTGGTCGCGTTCTTGAAGGCGCAGAACAAGTAGCCGCGGCGGCAGGCTAGCGATCACGGTATTGCTTGCGCCAGATCACTTCCAGCGCAAGCAACATCGTCGCGGTCGCGTAGATGCGGCCGCCATCGCGGCCACGCACATCGAGCGGATCCCATGACCCGGCGTACGAACCGTCGGTGCGCTGCATGGTGACGGCAGTCGTGGTCAACGCACACCACCATGCTTTCCAATCGTCGGCGTGCTCAAACTGCATCGCTTGCGTCGTACCAAACCACGAGTAGTAGTCGACCCTGTCCGCGCGCGCATGCTTGGCCGGCAACTTGAGCAGCGACTTCTTACAATACTTGATGCGCTTACCGACATCCCGGACGTACCAAGCAGCCAGGTGGGCACCGCCCCCGTATGCCGCTCGTGGCATCACGTCCGACTGCAAATCGGCAAAGCCCTTCAGCGATGCCCAGTCGATCGAGGACGCATCCACTTCCGCAAGAAACCGGGCCGCCATGAACGTCGTCAACCAATCGGCACCGTGTTCGCCCCGTGCCTTGGCACCTGCCTGCCAGAAGCCTGACGGCAAGCGCTGGGCCCGCAGCCACTTCGCGGACAACTCGCTATTAAACTTGGTACCCAGCCCGGCCTTGAAGCGATCGGCCCGATGCAACGATGCCGAAGCAATCGCCGTGTCCCGCACCAGCGTGCGGCTGCCAGGCAAACCAAGGGTGCCGTCCTCCTGCACCTGCGCTTCCAACCATTCCATCGCGCGACATTGATGATCGTGCGTGCGCCCCGCATCGGGCCGCCAGCCCATGCCGCGCCATGCCTTCGAAACCAATGTGGTGACGAACACGTCTTGGTCGGGCTTACCGGGACCATCGCAGGCCTTGCCGCGCGGATCGTGCACCAAGAACATCGACGCGCTGAAATGGCCGTCCTTCTCCTGATGATTTTTCAGCCACACGTGCCCCGCGTCAATCGAGGCCTTCAGCCCGGCGCGGCTGGTCGGGCCACTCTTTGGCTCCTGCGTTCCGGCAGCCGGATTGGCGACTGGCGTAAGCAACCTACCCGGCCAATCCTGGGCGACCACAGTCAACGCCGACATGACCCCGCTAAGGATCAAACCAGCGAACGGCCTCAAGTTGTTTGGGACTCCGCTATCCATCCGCGCACCTTGCGATCGAGGAAGTACGGCATCAACGGCACCAGGGACGCCAAGGCAAGCAGCCAGAGACGGGACTTCGGCCACGAGCTCTCAAAGCCCGCTCGCACCAGCAGCCAAATCAGGATCAGAAACAACACGCCGTGGATCATTCCGATGGCCTGCACAGGCAACGCAATGCCCGCCATGTATTTGAGGGGCATCGCGACAGCTAACAACAAAAGGTACGAAGTCGCCTCCGTCAGCGATGTAGCACGCAGGTGAGACAGCTTGAAGGGCATCTGCGCACATCGTGCGATAGAAGCACGGCCCGAGCCATAGCGATTTCGGCGTAGGCGTCGGTTACCGTTGGTCGCGTGACGACCTCCCTGTTGCTAGATCTGACGCGCCGCTACCAGGAACCGCAACGGCACTACCACACGCTCGAACATGTGGCGGCCATGCTGCACCAGGGACGTCAATTCCCGCTCGACGACGAACAGGTCATGGCGATCTGGTTTCACGACGCGGTGTATGACCCGGCCAGCGACCAGAACGAGCAAAAGAGCGCGCGCCTAGCCAGCAAATGGCTCGCCAAGTGCGGCTGGCAAGTGGACGCCATCGAGCGCGTCGGCCGCATGGTGCTCGATACGCGTGGCCACATCCCGTCGATGCTGCAATCCGAGGCCGTGCTCGATCTTGACCTGATGTCGCTGGCCATTTCGTGGCCTGCCTTCGAGACCAATACCGCGGCGATTCGCGCCGAGTATTCGCACGTGCCAGATGACGACTTCGCTGCCGGGCGACGGAAGTTCTTCACCAGCATGCTCGAACGGGATCGCCTGTTCTTCACGCCGTGGGGCATGACTCTCGAACAAGTCGCCCGCGCCAACTTGCGGCGAGCCATCAGCGAACTGGCAGGCGCGTAAGCCTTTCGGCGACGTCTTCGCGGCAACGTCGGCGCAAACCGACCCGGCGACCTTGCCATCTTGGTCGCATGCAATCAGCGCGACTCGCTGGTCCTTGCAGCAGCAAACAGCAACGCGCCAGACAGCGCCACTTCACGCAAGCAGTTCCTTGCGCACCTTGCCGTGCACATCCGTCAACCGGAACGGCCGCCCTTGGAACTTGTAGGTCAGCTTCTCGTGATCGATGCCACACAGGTGCAGGATGGTTGCCTGCAGGTCGTGCACGTGAATTGGGTTGTCGACGATCGCGTGGCCCAGTTCATCGGTCGCCCCGATCACCGCGCCGCGCTTGACACCACCGCCAGCCATCAACATCGAGAAGCAGTGCGGATGATGATCGCGGCCGAAGAACTTGCTGCCGTTGCGCGCCTCGTTCATCGGCGTGCGACCAAACTCGCCACCCCACACCAACAACGTGTCGTCAAGCAAGCCGCGCCGGCGCAAGTCGATGAGCAGCGCCGCCAGCGGCCGGTCCACGCGCTTCGCTTGGCTCGGGAACTTGGTCATCAAGTCATCGCCAGGACTGGTGCCGTGGATATCCCAGCCTGAATCGAATAGCTGCACAAAGCGCACGCCGCGCTCCACTAGGCGACGCGCTAGCAAACAATTGTTCGCAAACGATGCCTTGCCGGGAGTCGTGCCATAGAGATCGTGCACCTCTTGAGTCTCGCTCTGGATGTCGACCGCCTCCGGCACGGAAGCCTGCATGCGGAAGGCCAACTCAGCCTGGGCAATGCGCGTCGCGGTCTCGGGGTCGCCATCGCGCGCTTCGTGAATGCGGTTGAGATCGTTCAACGCATCGAGCGAACGGCGGCGGCGCGCGCGGTCATAGCCAGGCGGGTTCTCGAGGTAGAGAACGGGCTCGCCAGCGGAACGAAACTCCACCCCCTGATGCAAGGAAGGCAGGAATCCGGCACTCCACAGGGCTTTTCCAGCACTCGGCAAAGAGCCACCGCTGACCATGACGACGAACGCCGGCAAGTCGTGGTTCTCGCTACCCAATCCATACGACATCCACGCGCCCATCGACGGACGACCGGGCCGCGGCGCGCCAGCGAACATCAGGTGCTCGGCCGGCGCGTGATTGAACTGGTCCGTGAACATCGAACGCACCAACGTCACATCCGACATCTGCTGCGCGAGGTGCGGGAACAACTCGCACATCTCGATGCCGTTGCTGGCACGAATCCAACCGTGCTTGTGGCCAAGCATCTTGGGGTGGCCCTTGATGAACGCGAAGCGCTCTTTGTTCATCAACTCGTCGGGACACTTCTTGCCATCCAAACGATCGAGCGTCGGCTTGCGATCGAACATATCAAGTGTCGGCGGCGCGCCCTCCATGTGCATGTAGATGACGTTCTTGGCTCGCGGCGCGAACGGCGGCTTCTTGACCTTGTCGTCACCGCCCTGCAGCAACTGGTTCATCGCGATCGAACCCAATGATATCGAGCTCAGTGACATCGAACCAAGAGACAACGCCGAACCACCGAGGAAACGGCGGCGGCAGAGCTCTTCGAGTGCTTGCTGTGGAATGTGATTCATCGCTTGGTCACGAACTCGTCCAGACAAATCACAACACTGGCTAGCATGCCCCACGCGTCGGCGTCGGCGATGCCACGCGACTGCTCGTCCTTGAGCAAGTCCAGTAAGCGGGTGGCCTCAAGAGGCGTCGGCTCGCGGAGCAAACACTGACGCCACAACCAAGCAATGCCGCGCGCAGCATCGCCCGCGTCAACCGCCATCGCCCGGCGGCCAAGTTCGAGCGCTGGCTCGTGGAACTGCGGATCGTTCCACAACACCAACGCCTGTAGCGGCGTGTTGGTGCGTTGCCGTCGTAACACACACGCTTCCCGACTCTGAGCATCGAACATCAACATCGCCGGATGCGGGCTGGTCCGCCGCCAGAACGTGTAGAGCGCGCGGCGGAAACGATCTTTGTCGGTGGCGTCCGTCCACTTCGCCCCGCTGTAGATCTGCCGCCAAATGCCACCAGGCTGCGGCGGCATGACGCTCTTGCCACCGAGTTGCATGTGCAGCAAACCGGCAACGGCCAACGCCTGATCGCGCAACTGCTCAGCAGACAAGCGGAACGCAGGGCCACGCGACAACCACTGATTGTTCGGATCCCGCTCGCGATGCGCAGCACTCTGCTTCGAACTCTGCGAGTAGGTCTCGGACAGCACGATCGTGCGCAGCAAGTGGCGCATCGACCAGCCAGAGCCCACGAACTCAGATGCCAACCAATCGAGCAACTCTGGATGCGAAGGCTTGTCGCCCTGCGAACCAAAGTCTTCGAGCGTTAACACGATGCCTTCGCCAAACAACTCGCTCCAAATACGATTGCTCAGCACGCGCGCCGTCAGGGGGTTGTCAGCCGACATCAGCCAACGCGCCAGCCCCAGCCGATTGCGCGGCAAATCCTTCGGCATCGCCGGCCAAACGGCCGGAGTCGCCGCGTGCACAACATCGCCTTGATCGAGGAAACTGCCGCGAACGTGAATGCGAGTCGTGCGTCGCTTGTCGGCCGGCAGGTCACGCAGGATCGGCACCATCGCGCCGAGACTCCGCTCAAAGTCCTTCTCCAACTTCTGGATGCGCTTCTGCAGCTGGCCTTCGCCTGCCCCCATCATCTGAAAATAGAAGCCGCCGACGCCGCCACCGTTGGTCACCTTCAGCAGCAACTCATTGTCGCCGGCAACCAGATCAAGGGTCAGCATCTCCTGATCTGCCGCGGCGCCGCGCGCGACGTTCTTGTGCAGCAGCTGCTTGCCGTTCCACCAAACAGCGATCGCATCATCGCTACCGAGCGACAGCACAGCTTTGCTGGCCGCTTTGCTGGTCAGCGTGCGATGCAGGTAGAACGCGCTATTGGCGCCGTTCCACGTATGCACCAAGCCGTCGGTGAGATCCTTGCGCTCGCGCCATTGCTGCCCCTCTTGCTCGAATTGCAGCGTCACGCCATCTCGTTCGGGCGCGAACTTGCGCTCGCGTGCGTCGGCGAAGTTCTTGCCTTGCACCGGACCGAGCATGTGCCAGGCCGACATCATCGGTAGCACGTCAGCACGCTGGGCAAGATCGTTGCGCGCCTCACTCAGTTGCAACTCGACGGCCTTGGTCCTGGCATGGTCCGCCAGCGTCGGCGCCCGCATCATCGGCGCATCGTTGTCGCGATCGGCGTCCTCGGTCTGATCGAAGAACGCGAACAGCTCAAAGAACTCCTTTTGCGAGAACGGATCGTATTTGTGGTCGTGACACTGTGCACAACCGAGCGTCGACCCCATCCACACCGACATCGTCGTGTCGACGCGATCGACCACCGCGGCGACGCGGAACTCTTCGTTGTCGGTGCCGCCTTCGGTATTGGTCATCGTCTGCCGATGGAACGCCGTCGCCACCCGCTGCTCAACCGTTGCCTCGGGCAACAAGTCGCCGGCCAACTGCAGGATCGTGAACTGATCGAACGGCATGTCGCTGCGGAACGCCTCGATCACCCAATCGCGATACCGCCACATGCTGCGACGCAGCGAATCCTTCTCGTAGCCCTGACTGTCGGCGTAGCGCGCCAGGTCCAACCACCACGACGTCCAGCGCTCGGCGTAGGCATCTGACGTAAGCAGGCGGTCGACGATTCGTTCGCGGGCGCCCGACTTCTGATCCTTGACGAATGCATCGAGTTCGTCGGTCGTGGGTGGTAAGCCCGTCAGGTCCAACGTCACGCGACGCAACCACGTGGCCAAGTCCGCCGGTGGCGAAGGCTCCAAGCTATGGGCCTTCATCGCATGCAACGCGTAGCCATCGATCGGCGACTTCGACCAGTCGCCAGGTTTTGCCTCTGCAACCGCCGTTTTTGGAGTAGGGAGAATCGGCTGGTAGGACCAGTGCTCTTGCTGCTGCGCGGAGAGAACTGCGGCAAACCAACAGACGAGAATCATGCGAGGCGTCGACACGGTAGAATGGTGATTGTCGGGACTCAGGCCTGACACACAAGGGACCAGCTAACAACCTGGATAGATCGACCGAACCAACCCACCCATCGCACCGTTCGGACGCCAACCATGCTCCGTCTCAGCCTTTTTTCGGTCGCACTGCTTACGGCCACCGCACCTGACATATGCGCCCAAGCAGTAGCGTCGCACGCAATTCTGATCTCCGTCACGCCCCTGGGGACCTACGTCCCAGAATTAGAAGGCACCCTCGCGGTGCTCGGCAAGCACGCCACCGACACGCCCGACGAAGACCGCTTGATCGCGAGCACGGCCTGGCAGGCGCTAGCGTTCGCCGGGGCGGGGTCCAGCATGCGAAATGGTCGACACAAGAGGCCTCTGCGAACCCTGATGGTGTGGCTGACCCGGCAGCAACGCGCCTTCCATCTCGCCCCAGACAAGCCGCACCCAAGCCGCGCCGACAGCATTTTGATGAGCTTGACATTTGCTCGAATCGGCAGCGAGAGCGACCATTCATTGGTCAAGCGCTTTATCCCATGGAGCCTGGACATGTGGCTGACCGCCGCCAGTCAGAAGGATGCGCCGCCGCTAACAAGCGACGAAATCGTGCTGCTTGCGTTGCTCGCACAGTCCTTGAAAGTCACCGAGTACCGTCGCGAGCAACAACAGATTCTCGCCATGGCCAAGCAAGCCGTAGTCGGAAGGGCGACTGACAGAGGTCGTCGACTTGACGGCGTTCGCCACTACGTCGAACGCGTATCTGGCAAGCCTCACCCACCAGAACTGACTGCAGCCAAGTGCTGGCCCGACAAGGAACTTGCCGAGCCGCTACATGCAT
>JBNMND010000012.1:0-34536 GCA_051274975.1 Planctomycetota bacterium
CGACACTGGTCGGGGCTGCGGCGCGTCGCACCAAACCGGTTGGACTGCGCTGGTTGCGCGCTGCTTCCGTCAGCGCACGTAGATTGTTTCTTGCTGTCGCTCGTTTTGGCGCAACAACAGCGTCCGACTAACACGGGGATCGCCGTTGATGAAGATCTCAAGCAGGTAGCTACCCGGTGCAATCGGTTCGTCTAACCAGATCGGACCGGGGCCGGGCACGCGGTTCGCTTCACTGACGGTGCCGAGAACTTTGCCAGCGGCGTTTGGCTTCGTGGTGGTCGTCCACTTGCGTTGCAGGCCAGTCTGGCCGACCGGGTTCAAGCTTATGGTGACGTTGCCGTGCACTTTGGGGTCGAACGGTTGGCTGTTGGTTTCGAGCAGTTGCAGCTGCAGCGCGCAGGCCTCTTCGAGCGGTACATCTTCCAAGAAACCATTGCTGCCGTTGAGCGCGAAGGTGCGGCGAAACGGCATCAACGGCAGCAAGACACCTTCCTTTGAGGTGGCTACGAGCAGGATGCCATACTCGCCGGGCGGCAGTGGTGGCAACTCGTAGACGCCGTCTTCGGCTGCGGTGCGCCGAGCCCATAACGGCTGGCCCAGTTGCCACGCTGTATCGCGGTTGCTGGCGTTGAGTTCGAACGCATCGACGCGCACATTCGTAACCGGTTGATTGTCGAGGCGCTTGACCAACAGCTTGATGCCGGCTGCGGTCGCACTTGGCGTCATGAACACATCGAGCAGCAGCTTGGGTTCGTTCTCGGCCGGGATCGCGCAACGCTTCTTCGTGTACGGTTGCATGCCGTCTGCTTCGACCAGCAAGTCACCGATCGCTCTTCGCGGCAACGCCAGTTCGGCAACGCTGCTTGTAGACTCGCCGCGCTCCATCGTGAGCGGCTGCACAAACCGCCACCGGAACGCCTCGATTGGTTGGCGCGTGACCACGTCGCGCACAGTGACGACGACGGTTGTCTCGGAGCTGGCTGGCACCGGGGTCTCTGGTTGGCTTTCGGGTTCTTGCTTGGGGGCCGGTTGCGAGTCGGCCTTCGGCTGATTCGGCACTTGCACGCGATCGGCCAGCGCTGGATCTGCATTGTCAATGCGTTGCTCGTCTTCGGTCTCGAGATCGTTGCTCGGCGGAGCGACTCCGGATCCGTCACCTTGCAGCACCCAGTATGCGGCACCTGAACTAATGAGTAGGGCGAGGACGGCGAGGATGGCGCGCATGGTAACTGGTGCAGACTTTACCGCGGCGTTGCGGCGTTGCTCTCGTAGTCGGCAGTGTAGACCCGTTCGATCCAGGCTGGGAACGTCAGCACGTCATGGAACGGCGCATAGTCATCGAGCACGCGATCCATGGCTTCGGTGCCGAACGCGGCGATGTGGCCATTGGGAACAAACGCCAATTGCTCGCGCGCGAGGTCGAGGTCGCCGGTGTCGTGCAGCGCGATGATCGCCAGTGCCAGTCCGGTACGGTCGACGCCGGCGCGGCAGTGCACCAAGATCGGCCGTTCAGCGGTGGCAGCGACGTTCCACAGACGCAGTAACGCCGATGGGCGCGGCGCGCTTTTGGCCGAGATAGGCACGGACATGAAGGCGGCGCATCCGCCCATGGTCGCGCGTTCGGACTGGCGCGCCGTGCGGCCGCCGCGCAGGCACAAGACACTCTTGATGCCGTTTTGTTCGATGCGCCGGATCATCTGTTCTTCCCGCGGAAACGACGAGCGGAACACGCCGGGCATGCCTTCGCGGAAGCCGGTGCAGGCGCTCGTTAGCAGCAGCAACGCTAGTAGTGGTAGGGATCGCACAGTGTTTCTATCGGCGCTTGCGCGCCGTTACCTCGATCTCGATCTTCATGCGCGCGTCGACCAGCGCTGCTGCAAACATCGTGGCCGCGGGTCCGATGTCAGGCAGGCGTTCGCGCAGCACCGGCCAGCACTTCTCGAAGTCGGTTGTGTCGGGCAGAATGTAGGTGATGCGCGCGATGTCTTGTAGCGACGCGCCAGCTTGCTGCAGCACGGCCTCAATGTCGTCAAATGTTTGGCGGCACTGCGCGACCACGCCCTCTGCGAGCGTCATGCTCTTGTAGTCGAAGCCTGTCGTGCCCGAGACGAACACGTCGTCGCCACAAACAACCGCGCGTGAGTAGGCGGCCTGGTCTTCGAAGGTTGACCCCGAACTGATGCGTTGTCGAACCATGCGATAACAGTCTAGGAGCGAACGTCGGTGATTGGAGTCCCGCTTATCGTTTGCTGCGCTTCTTGTTGCGGGCCAGGCGGTCTTGCCATTGCTTGTCGATCACGCGCAAGGCTTCGGCAACTTCGGCCACATTGAGTGGCACGTTAGTGATCGTCGTGCCATCTGGCCGCAACTCGAACGTGCCGAGCGTCACTGACGTCTGCGGCGTGCCAGTAGACTCGGTGGCGTGGGCGCGGAACAGCAATTGGTATTTGCCGGCGGTCATCAGCGGGATCTCAACCACGTCCGTCTGTCCTAGCCAGCCGCCGCTGCTGCGTCCCACATCCCAGCGAGCGAACGAGAAGTTGCGGCCGGTCATTTGGTCGGTGCCACTCAGCGAGGATGGCAGTCCCGTCTCTCCGATCAGGATCGCCGAGATGCGCACTTTGCGCGTCGGGCCCGACAGGCCCCGGGCACCGGCGACTTGCACCATCGCCGGGCGCAGCTTCTTCAAGAGAACGTCGTGTTCGCCAGGCCCGTATTGCTGCTTCATCGGTTCGAAGCCGCGGCCGAAGAACGTCAGTTCGACGCTCGCATGTACGCTGATCAGCTCGGCCTTGCCCTTCTGCCAACGGAAGCCGGATTCGACAAAGCTGCCATCCGGTTGTTGGAACCGCGCGTGGATCGGGCCGTCGAGTGAGAACGGTTGGCTGGCATCGTCAAAAGCCCGCAGGTAGTAGCGGAATAGCGATTGCCGCACATCGATAGGTTGCAGCCGGGGCTCCTTGTTGATGCCGGGTTGCACGGTTACATCCAATACGGACGCCATTGGCGCCTTCAGATTGCGCATCATGACTAGCACGTCGTAGCGACCAGGGCGCAATGGCTGCAGCACGAACTTGCCGTCGCTACTTTTGCGGATCCTTGTCGAGGTGTTGCTCTGCCGTCCCTCGTTCTTTTCGCGGGCGCGGACCGTGATCGAAACAGCGCCATCCGGCAGCCATTCGGGCACCAGCACGAGCCCCTTCAGAGCCCCATTGCGCGAAATCACAATGCGCAGATTGCTGGTCGGTCCGGTTAGTGAAACAGACTGCGAGGCGTGATCGCCGGTATCCGCGGTGATACGCAGCGTGCCAGTTGGCATCGGTGCATGGATGTGGAACGTGCCGTCTGCTGCGGTTATCGCTGCGAGGTGGCGCATCGAGCGCCAGCGTTGTTGGCGGGTGTTGCTGAGCCAGCCATTACTTAGACTACTGCCGCTGGCGCCTTCAAACGTCAATTGCAGTTGACCTGTATCGAATTGTCTGAGGTTGTTCGTCCTGGAGCCAGACGATTTCGTTTGCGGTTGCTCCTGCTGGATATTGACCGACGCGTTGGCGACGGGGTCGCCGCGATCATCGACGACAATGCCAGCTGCGAGCGGCGGTAGTTCGCCCAGCACGATGTTGCCCAGCTCGATGCGCTTGCCCGGCGGCCAAGGCGGCAGTTCGACAATGGCGCCAAGCCATGTGCCGGTCACGGCGTCACCGGTCGCTGCTTGTAGGCACCGGAACTCCATGCGCCATCGCGCTTCTTCCGTGCGTCCCGCTAGCACCAGGTCCCATTGGCCGTTGTCGATGGTTTCGGCCGAGACGGTGCTCGACACCTTGTCGTCGCGCCAGATCGTGATGCCAACTTTCTGGGCGGCGATGGCGATTCCGTTCGCATGCAGGAATCGGCCAGCAAACACTGTGTGACGGGCCAGGGGCGGGATTGCGATCGCGACCTTCTGGCCGGTCTTCGCTGGCCCGCTGGTGGGCTTGGATTGGCCGGACCGTCGGTCGTGAGGGTAGCGAGCGGACAATTGCACTTGCATGCCGATCTGCGCGTATGGCAGTTCGATGGGGGCCATGCCGACCGGCTTTGAAACGCTCGTTTTCAGATAGCTCGAACTGATCCGCATGTCGCCCGGCGTGAGCGCTTGGGGACCAAAGGTAATGCGCGCCGACGAGAGCAACGCCTTGCCTGAGTGGTCGACGAGTTTTGCGACGATAGATCCATGAGGTGGCAGCGTCAGTTGCACTGATGCCTGCTTGAGAGGTCGTCCGTCAAACTCGGCCGTGGTTGCGGGCACCGACGGGATCATTGCCAGCGCGGCGAAGCGTTCGGTGAAGCCCTCACCCTTGGCAACATCGCGTCGCAGCAATTGCAGGTGACGCACGATCGCGTTGCCTCGTTCGTCGGTCGTACCACGCCAGATGCGCGACGTTCGGTTGACCTTGTATTCCTGCAGAACGGCGACGGGCACGGATGCGGCGGCACGTTGGGGAGCGCCTGCATACTTGACCACGATCAGCAACTCTTCATCTGGTTGCAGGGTGATTGTGTGGCTGCCGAGCCGCGCCGGAACGGCTAGGAATCCGAACTCGCCATCCTTCGCGGCCGAGCACAAGAGGCGCCCGGTGCCGCCGGGAAGTTGTACCTTGCCGAATGGGTCCGTTCGAAGTCGCTTGCCGTGCAGTTCCGGGCCGTCCCAACGCGTGCCACTAGCTGGTCGCCGTTGGCTCGACCAACGTGACACCTGGCGGTTCCGGCCATTGCTGACCCGCGGGTCGCTCTCTGGGATGAAGCAAACGAGTGCGTTGGCGACCGGTTGTTGGTCGTCGCCGCGCACGACTAGCACATGCGGCCCAGGTTCCGTGGAGTCGACCGGGGTACCGTTTTCGCGCACGATCGGCACGCCGCTCTGGTCGCCTTCCCGGTCGAAGTTGGCATTGACGAGCGAGCCGTTTGCGGCATCGGCTTCGCCGCCATATCCGGTGTCTTCGGATACGGCACTGTTGCTGGGGGGGGGAGGCGTAGTGCTGCTAGGATCGAGCAGCCAGAAGGTGGAGAGGCCGAGGCCGAGCACCACGATTAGGGTGAGCACCCATCGCATGGTTGGTTTGTACTCGTTCGCTAGTGTTTGGGGGAAGGCGCCTGGTGCCAAGCGGGTACAAATCCCGATGCCACCGCGGCAGAACGCGCTGTCCGCGGTCAGGTTCCGAGGGCGGAAGTTCCGATGATGTCGACGTTCCTCAAGGCAGTGATTGCTCCGGGGCTTGCGTCATTTAGGCTCAGGTGGAACATTAGCTTTGCGAGGCAAACCAAATCGTGATCAACGACACCAACACATCACCCAGCCGTCACCCCGGTCTTCTCAGCTGTCTACTGCTGCTGCTGATGGCAACGCTCACCAGCTGCGAAGGGTTCGAAGATAAGCGCATTCGTGAGCTACGCCACGAGAAGGGCTTTGGCTCCCGCGCCAACGGCGATGCGACTCGGGAGAACTATCTTGGCGGCTTCGATGTCGTTTCGTTCATCGTGCCGCCTGCGGTGCTATTGCAGCCTGGTGCCGAACAATTGGCGCTATTGGCTGCACCACAACCGGTCGCCATCGACGGCACGATCTTCGTACCGCTGATTGGTCCGGTCTATGCATTGGGCAAGACCGAAGCTGAGTTGGCGGCATTAGTCCGCACGCAATTGCGTGCGGTGTTGCAGTTCGACGTCGACTTGCAGGCGCGCGTGACTGGTACCAAGTTCTTCTACGCGATCGGCGAAGCGCGATTGAAGGGACCTATTGCGATGACGTCCGACATGACGTTGATCGACGCCGTGTTCCGCGCCGGCTGGACGCCGCTCGCCAACCTTGGTCGCGTGTATTTGATTCGTCCCGATGCGGAGCATCCGCTGGTGGTCGATGTCAACATGCGCGAGATGCTGACGACCGGCTACACGGCGTCCAACTACCAGATCCGTGAGCGCGACATCCTGTATATGCCGCCCACGTTCCTCGGTCTCGTGGCTCGATTGTTCCAGCGCTTGCTCGAACCGGTCTCGCTGGCAGTGCGTACGATGCTGGGGGCGGCACAGGTGACGTTCGCCTACGACGCGTTAACAGGAAAGAGCAATCAGTTGTTCTTCCGCTTCTAGAGAGACGAGATGCGAATGTGTCAACGACCAACTAGCTACTCGGTAGAGAGCGACCACGCGGAGGCTGTGCGATGACGCAAGTCGAAATGCCGCAGTTGTCGCTGCGTCGCTATATCGACCTGGTCAAGCGGCGTCGTTGGCGCGTTGTGCCTGTCTCGATTCTGGGGTTGTTGATTGGCGGCCTGATCGCCTTCTTCATCCCGCGCTTCTACGTCGCCCAGACGACGCTGCTGCACTCGCAGTTGCCAGGTAGCACGGATGCGGTTGAGCACCCGTTCAAGCAGATCGTTGACACCGCAAAGAGTGCGATTCCGCTGTTTGTCGAAGAGGCGATCTCAGAGCTGAAGTGGCCAGAGTACACGTCTGCTGACGAGGTCATGCAGCAGCAGATTGCCCGCGATGTCGAATCTCGCATCAGGATCGTTGAGCAGAACGGTGGCGATCGCCAACGCGCCTATGCGACGCTGAAAGTTGAATACCGCGATACCAATGGGCGTCGTTCGGAGCAATTGCTCAACAAGCTGGTCGAAGTTTGGATGGATCGCCGCACGATTGAGCTGCGTGAACCAGCCTTGGCGCGTAGTCAGGAAGCCAAGCTGCAAGCGGCACGCGCACTAGAGACCGTGCGCCAGTGCCGCGACGACCAGCAGAAACTGCAGCAGCAGTACGGCATCGAACCGATGTTTCTCATCGAATTGCAGCAAACGGAATACCACAATAAGACCGACCGGCAGGAAGTGGTTAAGAAGGAACTCTCCAAGGAGAAGAGCGCACACGCCAAGCTGGCCGCGGAGATCAACGGCGATGTAGATAAGTTGGCGGACACGCCGCCGCGCGTGAAGCCCGTCGACGCGTTGTGGTTTGACGAGGCGATGAAGGACGAGAAGATCGCTCCGCTCGCCATTGGTGCCTTGCGTCAGCTGATGGCGTTCACCAGCACGTTTAATCCAGGCACGCCCGCTTGGTACAGTGCTAAGCGCGAATACGCGTTTCTGGTCGCTCAGGCCAAGCAGATGCTGTCCAAGGAACCTGTCGGTGCCGACGGGATGGTGCCTAACCCGGATTACACCGAGCTGCAGCTCAAGATTGTGGAGGCCAATAAGGAACTCACCAAACTCGCTGCCGGGATCGACTCGACCGAGAAGCAGTTGGAACGGGATGCGGCGCAGCTAGAGCGCCTAAAAGAGGGCTACCCCCTCTACATGGATAAGCTCCAGGAACTCGACGAAGCGAAGAAGATCCGAGAAGACGCTTTGGCTGCAGAGGTCAGGGCGAACGAGGTTAACGCGAAGTTGACCCACGACCTGCCGGTCAAGCAGATACGCCCTGCGGTCATGCCGGAGGCGCCAACCGAACCAAACATCATGATCGTGGCCAGTGCTGGTTGCGTGCTTGGTTTGTTGGCAGCGATTGCGCTGATCCTGTTGTTCGACTTCTTGCAGGGTTCCTACAAGACGATCGAAGACGTTGAGCGCGGTTTGACGGTGCCGGTGTTGGGCGGGGTTAGCTACCTTGAGACTGAGGTGGAGCGTCAGGTTGCCTCGCGCAGCCGTCGCCGCATTTCGCTCGTTGCCGCTGCCGCCCTGTTGATGGTTACCGCGATCGTGACGGTGTTCTACCTCGACCCGAATCGCCTTCCGGAAGTGGTGCGCAACATCTTGAACGTGTTGCTAGTCGACTCCTGATCGCGCCGAGCAATATCGCCTGAGCAATGCGGGATCTGATCGTTTTCTTGGCAGTGATGTCGTTGATGCCGACCTCTTTTCAGAGGCCGTATCTCGGCATGCTTCTGTTCAGCTGGTTGGCCTACATGCGGCCGCAGGACTTGTGCTGGGGCTTTGCTCGCTCGATGCGCCTGTCGTTCTTCGTCTCGATTGCGATGTTGGCGGGATGGCTTGCGAACGAACAGGGCAGACGTAAATTCACGCATTGGGAGCCGCGCACGCTGTTGATGGTGACCTTGATGGTGCTGATTGCGATCAGCTACTTCCAGGCGCAAGTTCAGGACGACTACACCAGCAAGTACTTCTTCGAATACATCAAGATCGTCATCATCGCGTTGTTCACGGTCGGCCAATGTGACACCAAACATCGGCTGCGTGGCATGTTCTGGGTGATCGCGATTTCGCTCGGATTCTTCGGCGTCAAGAGTGGCACGTGGGGGTTGCTGACCGGCGGCGGCAGCCAGATTCTTCGTGGCCCGGGCGGCATGCTTGAGGACAACAACGACTTCGCGCTCGCCCTCGTGATGAATATTCCGCTGCTCTACTACCTGGGCATTGGTGAGAACAAGAAGTGGGTGACACAGGCGACGCGCGTCGCCGTGATGTTGACGATCGTGACCGTGGTGTTGACACGTAGTCGCGGCGCGTTCTTGGCGCTCAGTTTCACGTCGCTGTGGATCGCCTACCGCTCGGGCAAGTTGTTCCGCGCGATGATGTTCTTGCTGTTATTGGCTGCGTTGTTTCCGTTCGTGGCGCCGCAGGACATTCTCGATCGCTTGGCGTCGATTGGCAACACCCAGGAGTCCTCTGCGAATGCGCGGTTGACAGCCTGGGCGACCGCGTTCGAGATGATCAAGGACAACCCAATCTGGGGCGTCGGCATGCGCAACTTCCAGCCGCGCTACCCGGACTATTCGGTCGTGCCTCTGAGTGCCAATTCGACCACCTACGTTGCCCACAACAGCTACCTGCAGATCTGGGCCGAGAGTGGCACGTTAGCGTTCATTGTCTACATGGGCGTGTTGGGCTCGGTGTTCTACACCATGGGCCGCATCTACAAGCAGTGCCGCTACCGTCCGGACCTTGAGTGGGCGATGAACTACGCCCGCATGATGGAAGCTACGACCGTGGGATTCTCTGTCGGCGCGTTCTTCCTCAATCGCGGTCACTTCGACCTCTGGTATCATTGGTTGGCATTGGTGGCTGCTTTGAATTTGTGCGCCTCGGCGGCCTTGCGAAGAGCGCCGCAGCTGGGCGCTGCGACCGAATCTAAGCTGAAACGAGCCGGCAAGGTTGTGGTGGCGTTGCCAGGTTTGCGCAACCGCAACGGTGGCGCAGCGGTGGCGGCATCGACGGATCCTGCAGGCCAAGCAGCGGCTCCGGTAGTCGTTTGGCAGAACCGCAAGAGGTGGCGCTGATGTGTGGCATAGCTGGCATCTTTGGCTTCCAACGCCAACAGAAGATCGACGTCGACCTGGTGCAGCGCATGAACGATTCGATCGTGCATCGCGGCCCGGACGGCGAAGGCATGCGCGTTGGCTCTGGCTACATTCTGGCCCATCGCCGACTGGCAATCGTCGACGTCAAAGGCGGCGCGCAGCCGATGGCGTTACCTGACGAACGCTTGTGGCTGACGTTCAACGGCGAGATTTACAACTACCTCGAGCTGCGGGACGAGCTCGCGGCGACAGGCGTCACGTTCTGCACCAACAGCGACACCGAAGTGTTGTTGCACGGCTACCGCGCGTGGGGCACGGGCTTGGCGGCGAAGCTGCGCGGCATGTTTGCGTTCGTCATTGTCGACGAAGAAAAGCACGAGCTCTACGCAGCGCGCGACCGCGTCGGCAAGAAACCATTCTACTGGTGCGAGCATGAATCGCAGTTCGCCTTTGGCAGTGAACTCAAGGTGCTGCGCCAAATGCCGCGCCGCTGGCAGTTGCGTGCCGACTCGGTGGCTCAGTTCTTGGCGTTGCGCTACGTGCCCGACCCGAACACCGTGTTTGAAGGTGCGCACAAGTTGCCACCAGCGCACTGGCTGCACATCAAGGATGGCCGCATCCAGCAGCAGCGTTACTGGCAATTGCAGTTCGAGCCCGATCAGAACACGCGCGAGTGGCACCAGGAAGAAGTTCTGCGGCAGCTCGATGATGCCGTCAAGGTGCGTTTGATGGGCGAGGTGCCGTTGGCGCCGTTCTTGTCGGGCGGCGTCGATAGTTACGCCGTTGTCGATTCGATGATCCGCACGACTGGGCGTCCGGTCGAAGCATGCACGATTGGCTTCTCGGATCCTGCCTTCGACGAACGCGAAGGTGCCCGCGAATCCGCCAAGGCCTGCGGCGCCGCGTTGCGCGAGGAGCTGCTCGATGTCGACACGCTGCTCGATCTGGATTGGTTTGCCGAGACCTACGACGAACCGTTCAGCGACAGCAGCGCGATTCCGACGTATCATGTCAGCCGCTTGGCGCGTCGTCACGTCACCGTGGCGCTTTCCGGTGATGGTGGCGATGAGGGCTTTGGTGGCTACCGGCGCTACTTGTTCGACTGCCGGGAAAACTCCATGCGAAAGCGCCTGCCACGTTCGATGTGGCGCATTCTCGGCGCTTTGTATCCCAAGGCGGATTGGTTGCCGCGCCACCTGCGCGCCAAGCGCACGCTCCAGAACCTCGCGCTGGATCCGGCCATCGCTTACGCCCGTTCGGTCAGCGCGCACCTGCCTGAAGAATCGTTGGCCGTGTTGCGCCGCGAACATCACGCGGCTGCCGGCGATCCGCACCAACCGTTGCTTGACGCGTATCGCGCCTCTACCGCAACCAGTGCGTTGCACCGGGCCGTCACTACGGACCTCGCGACTTGGCTGCCTGGTGACATCTTGGTGAAGGCCGACCGGGCCTCGATGGCGGTTTCGCTGGAAGTACGTGCACCGTTCCTTGACCACCACATGCTCGAGGCGGCCGGTCGCATTCCACCGGACTGGCACTTCGAAGGCGGCCGCACGAAGGCGTTCTTGCGCGATACGTTGGCGAAGCGATTGACGCCGTCGGCATTGACGCGCAAGAAGATGGGCTTCTCGGTGCCATTGCGTGCCTGGTGTCAGGGGCCGATCGGTGATGCAGTCGAGGGTGTGCTCAGTGAGCGCAAACTCGGTGAGTGGATCGATCCCGAAGTCGTGCGCACGTTGCTCAATAGGCATCGCCAAGGTAGCGGTGACCATTCCGAAATGCTGTGGGCGGTGTTGGTGTTGGCGCGCTTCTTGGAACGCTGGGGGGCCGACGCATGCACCTAGTGACGTTCAGCAATCTGTTTCCGTCGTCCGTGATGCCGGGCCATGGAACGTTTGTTTACGAACGCATGCGCCGCGTCGCCGCAGCGAGCGGTTGCAGGTGGTCGGTCGTTGCGCCGGTGCCAGAAGTCATCTGGCCATTGCGTCGTGGCATCTACAAACAGTGGGCCGATGTGCCTAGCCGCGAGCAATGGCAGGGTGTCGACGTTTACCACCCGCGTTTTCGCCATTGGCCGGGCATGTCGCAGCGGCACCAAGCGAACGCCGTAGCTGCAGGAGCCAAGTCGGTGGTTCGCGAGCTGCTTGCTGCTGGCGATGGTGTGTTGGATGCCCATTACTTGTGGCCTGACGGCGTTGCCGCCGCCAAGCTCGCCGAAGAGTTTTCGGTGCCGTTTACGCTGACTGCGCGGGGAACCGACGTGAACGTCTTGGCGCAGGACGCGAGTCTCGCGCCGCGCATTGCCGAGGCTGCTGCGCGCGCCCACGCGTGCATGGCCGTCAGTGACGCGTTGTCGAAGCGATTCGCCGCGGCCTGCAAACTACCGGAGTCAGAGGTTGTGACTGTTCGCAATGGTGTCGACTTGGAGCGCTTTGTGCCTGGCAATCCAGTGGCGGCACGCCGCGCGCTGGGGTTGCCGGAAGTTGGCCGCATCGTGGTCAGTGTTGGCCGATTGGTTGCAGGCAAGGGCTTTGACGTCGCGGTTCGTGCCGTGCGCGATTTGCCGAATACGACATTGGTCTTGGTCGGCGATGGACCGGAGCGCAGCAAACTGGCCGGGCTAGGCGGCGACCGGGTGAAGTTCTTGGGTGTGCTTCCGGCTACTGAGGTTGCAACGGCCTACCAGGCGGCCGACGTGTTCGTGCTGCCAAGTCATCGCGAAGGTTGGCCCAACGTCGTGACCGAAGCGTTGGCGTCTGGGTTGCCGGTCGTGGCGACGCCGGTCGGCGGCATCCCGCAGATTCTTGGTGGCGAACAGCCGGAACCGTTCTTAGGTGCCTTGGTGCCCGTTGGCGATGTCGCTGGATTTGCAGTCGCGTTGCAGCGCGTTCTCGATGACGAGAAGCGCACCAGCGAGGTGCGAGCGTTCGCCGAGCGCTACGGTTGGCAGGAGCCGATCGAGCACTTGGTGCAGACATTTCGGCGCGCCTGTGGGGAGGTCGTGGCATGACCGAAGCACGTCGCATTCTCTACCATCATCGCATCCGCGCTGACGACGGCCAGGCGGTGCATGTTCGTGAGTTGATCACGGCGATGCGTTTGGCCGGCCATGACGTCAACGAGTGCGCGTTGGTGCCGAAGGCTGTGGTGGCAGCGCCAACGACAACCCCGACAGAGCAGTCGTCCGCCGATCAGAAACCCGGGTTCTGGCAACGTCTCAGCTTGCCACGCGCCGCGGTCGAAGTCCTCGAGGTAGTCTACAATCACAAAGGTCGGTCGATGCTTCGTGCCGAAGCGAAGCGCCAGAAGCCACAATTCCTCTACGAGCGTCACTCCCTGCATCTACGAGCGGGACTTGACGTTGCCCGTGAGTTCGATATCCCGCTGTTGCTCGAGGTTAACTCGCCGATGGTTGCGGAGATGCAGCGACTCGGCAAGCTGTGCCTGCCGCGGCGGGCACGTCGCACCGAGCAGCACGTATTGGCGAACGCGGACGCGGTGTTGGCGGTCACCCAAGTTCTTGCCGACATGTTGGTGGATCTCGGGGCGAAGCGCGACCGCGTGCATGTGATCGGCAACGGCGCCGTCGCCGAGCGCTACGGCGATGACACCGGAATTGCTGCGAAGGTCCTGCGAGAACGTTGGCAGCTGCCGACCGACGCGTTCGTTCTTGGCTTCGTCGGCTACATGCGCCCATGGCACCGTCTCGATCTAGTGCTTGACGTGATGCAGCGTTCTGGCCTTGAGTCGATGGTGCTGGTGTTGATGGGGGAAGGGCCGGCGTTGCATCCATTGCAGGAACTGGCTCGGCAACGCGGCATGCAGGATCGCGTGCGCGCCCTTGGCGTGGTGCCGCCCGACTTATTGTCCTCGCATGTGATGGCGTGCGATGGCGCGTTAATCCCTGCGATCAATGCCTATGCTTCGCCGCTGAAGTTGTTCGATTCGCTAGCCGCAGGCGTCGTGACGCTGGCGCCAGACCAGCCCAACTTGCGTGAGAACATTGTCGATGGCGAGAACGGTCTGTTGTTCGCCGAGGGCGATGCGGACGGTCTCTATGTGCAGTTACAGCGAGTCGTTGGCGACCGCGCCTTGGCACAACGCATCGGCGCAGCCGGCAAGCGCAGCCTGATCCAAAATCGTTGGACGTGGGCCGGTAATGCCGAACGCGTCCTGGAAGTGTTTGACGCCTTGCCATCGAGGGTTAACCGATGAAGCCGTTCCTCTGCGTGTTCTTGCCGCTACTGGTCGCCTACACGACGGCGCTGTTCTGGTGCGCGGATCGCTGGAACGCGCCGACGGAATACTTCACGCACTGTTGGTTGGTTCCTTTCGTCGGCGCCCTGGCCGTGTGGAGCCGTCGCAAGACCTGGCAGCTGCGCCCGCGCGAGACCGACTTGCGCGGGCTGTGGTTGCTGGTGCCTGGGTTGATGCTGCACTTTGCCGGTGCTGCTTTGATGATCGACTCGTGGTCCGCTTCGAGCATCGCGCTGACACTGCCCGGTGCCGCGTGGTTGGCTCTTGGCACCAAGCGACTGCACGGCTTGTGGCCAGTGCTGTTGCTGGTTCTGTTCGCGATCCCGATGCCAATCTACGTCGAGGGCCGTATGGCTTTCGTGCTCAAAGAGATCGCGGTCGGTGGCGGCTCGTGGCTGGCCAACTTGGTCGGTGCAGACATCGTTCGTGAGGGCGACCACTTGGTGCCGCAGGGCATCGATGGTTCGCTGTTGGTGGCCGCTGCATGTGGCGGCCTTCGTTCGTTGTTGGCGATGTTGACGCTCGCGTACTGCTTGGTGTTCTTTACTGGGCCGCCGAGCTTTGCCCGGCGCGCATTGTTGTTGCTGGTCGCTGCACCGCTCGCGGTTGCCGCAAACGTCGTGCGCATCGCAGCACTGTGTTTGTTGGCGCGTTGGTTCGGTGTACCGTTTGCAGAAGGCACCGGCCACTCGATTGCGAATGTGGTCGAATGGGCTGCGTTGCTAGTCACTATGGTGTCCGTTGATGGACTGTTGGCGCGACGGCTTGGTAAGTCGGGCAAGACTGTTTCGCGGGTCGCCGAGCAACAACAACTCGCAATGCCATCTGCGACCTCCTTGCGCGGACCGGCAATCGTGCTGTGGCTGCTCGCGGCACCTCTACTGTGGTTGAGCTGCTACCGGCCATTCAACGATCGCTCGGGTCGCGCCGAGCAGATTCCGGCAACCATCGCAGGGTATCGCCTAGAGCCACGGACTGCCGCAAAGCAGCTGGAGTTTGAGGAGTTGCTGCCCAGCTGGCGCGAACTACTTGGCACCAAGGACTTCGTGTGGCGTCGCTATCGCGATTCAGAGCTACGTGTGATCAATCTTGTGGCGTTGTTCCACGACACCAACTGGAAGAGCGTGCATCCACCGCGCATTTGCATTGAAGGAAGCGACATGGTGATCGAACAAGATGATCTCGTGCGGGCACCTTGGCTTGATGGTGACACCGGCAGCCATGCGGTTGCCAGTCGCATCGTTGCGAAACGGCGCAGCGATGGTTGGCGGTTCGTCACGCTGAGCATGTTCGGTACCGAGTCGTGGGCCTCAGGCGATTACTGGGACTTCACTATGCATCACCTGCCGCTTGCGGTGCTGCGCCAGAACGAGTCGGGCTTCCTGTTGCGGGTGGAGTCGCCTATCTACTTGCGCGAAAACGCGAGCCAGGCCGAAGCGCGTTGTCGCGAGTTCTTAGAGCAATTGATGCCCGCTGCGAGGAAGCTGGTGCGATGAGTGTCGTGCACGCGATGTCGGTGGATGTAGAGGACTGGTTTCAGGTCCTCAACATGGCGCACCTGATTGATCGATCGGACTGGGATGGGTTTGAGTTGCGCTGCGGTGACTCGACCAAGCGGTTGCTCGACTTATTTGCCCGACGCGATGCGAAGGCGACGTTCTTCTGCTTGGGCTGGATCGCCGAACGGTTGCCTGACCTGATTCGCGAGATCCACGACGCGGGCCACGAGATCGCGAGCCACGGCTACGACCACCAGTTGCTGCCGGATCTCGGCCAGCGGGGTTTCCGCGAAGATCTCGAGCGCACTGCCGAGATCTTGTCCGGTATTACCGGCGAACGCCCGAAGGCCTTCCGGGCCTGCACCTGGTCGATCGGCAAGAAGACGCCGTGGGCCATCGACGAGTTGCTGCGCTCTGGCATCACGCTAGACAGTTCGATCCAACCAATCAGCCATCCGGACTACGGCGTGCCAAGTGCGCCGACCGTGCCCTACCTGATTAAAGATGGCGACCGTGAACTGCTGGAGTTTCCGCCGTTGACCTGGGATGTGCTCGGCAAGCATGTGCCGGTGGGCGGGGGCGGATACTTGCGTCTGTTGCCGTTATGGCTGATTCGCAAAGGGCTTGCCCAGAAGCAGAAGCTCGGCGTTCCCGGCTGTATTTACTTACACCCGTGGGAAGTGGACCCGGGCCAACCGAGGCAACCGCTCGGTGGCTTGCGCGGCTTCCGCCACTACGTGAACTTGTCGCGCACCCACGACAAGCTCGATCGTCTGCTGCGCGATTATCGGTTCTCTTCGTTGTCCGATGCGCTTACCGGTTGCGGCGACAGTTGGCGAGCAAAGCTGCGTGCATGGCGCGCCAGCGAACTCTTGGGGTAGTCCTTGTCCAGTTGCTCGAGGGCTACAATGGCGCGCTCGCGACTCTGGTCCGCGGCACTCATCGTGTAGGCCAGGGCTAGTTCGTAGAGGTGACGGCCGTCGTGTTGTGGCTCGGCTTTGAGTAGGCGTTCGATTGCCTCGTCGGCCCTGCCCTGCCGCAGCGCCATCAATCCCTGCACGTATTCGCCAGCTGGACTTGCCAGCAGTTCGGCCGGCAGCTTGCTCAGTCGCAGGGTGTCGGCGGGCGCTAGCTTTCTCCGGGCGGCAGCCATTCCCAAGAAGGTTAGTTCGGCGGTGGGGTCCAACGCATGCGTCAGCACCGTGCGCAGTTCGGTTAGCGCTGCCGGGTCATCGTCGAGGCGCTGGCGCAAGGCGACCCGCGCAGCCCAAAGCGGCAGCGCGGTGGGGTAGCGGTCGATCAACGCGTCGAGTTCGCGGTTTGCGCGCACGATACCGGCGCTCTTGGTCAGTGCCGTGATGGTTCGATCCAGATAGGTGGTGTCGCTCTTCGCAGTTGCGATGCGTTCGAGCAGCGCCAGCATCATGTCGCGCTTGCTGTGCGGTTCGGTGCTCTTGGCGTTGGCTAGCAGGAAGTGCACGATCTCGCCGAGCGCCCCTTCGGTCACCAGGTGACTTGTCGCTAGGCGCACCAGCATGGCCCGGTGGTTCTGGTCCGCCGCGATCAGTTGTTCGGCGGTGCGATAGAACTGTTGCAGCACGGCCAGTCGATCGCACGGTTGGGAGCCGAGAAGGATCTTGTTAAGAATCAGGCAGACGTCGAGCGGGGTGTGGCCGTTGACAATCACTTCGAGATCATCGGCCGTGCAGGGACGTAGTTGCGGTACGGATTTCCACTGGCTCAGGCGCGCCTTGTTAGCTGCGTCGACCAAGCCAGCTTCCTGGAAGGTCTTGACTATCTGCCGAAGGCCAAACAGCGTCGTTAGCGGCGATGAGGCGACGCGGCCGGACGAAGTCGCGGTCATGACTGCCAATAGCAACTCCTTGCTAGTTGCGTAGCCTTCTTGTTGGCCGGCAAAGGCCACTTCGCGCCACAACACCGGGCCGACGCAGCCCGCCTTGCTCAGTAGTCCGTGCAAGAATCCAGCGGCCGCTGGGTCGCCGGCGTTGACGGCGGCGCGTGCCATCAGCAGGGAACTCGTTTTCGCCTGGCTGTCTTGCTTGAGAAGCGCTGCGGCGCGAGGCACACACAGGTAGCCGAGCAGAGGGTCGGCCAACCCAGAGATCAGTTCGAGGCGTAAGGACTGCTGCTCGACGTCGACGGCGACCTTCCAGTCGACCAGCGTGGGTTGACCAACCGTCGCGAGTGCTGCGTGGGCGAGCAAGTCAGCAGGCTGATTATTGAGGGCCGTGGCCAGCAAGGCGGCGCCGGCTTGGGGCTTGCCAAGTCGGGCGGCCAGCGCGCCATCAGTTGGCACCTTGGTCAGAGCATAGGTCTGCAGAGCGCGCGCTTCGTCATCGTACAACAGATACAAGCGGGCGAGCCGCTCGGCGATCTGTTGGCCGTCGGCAAACCCGAGTGCCGCCGTCCAGCGTGATGTTGCGCGGATGGCATCCTGGTTCGCGAGCGCGAGTTCGCCGGCCAGGATATACAGCGTGCCGTTGCGTTCTTCGGGCAGGGCAGTTGGTAGCGACGTGTTGAGCGCGTCGAACGCGGTGTCAGGATGGCTTTCCGCGAGTTGCTGTGCGACTTGCAGCATCGCGCGTTGGGTGCCCGTCGCTAGCTGTAGGCGCTGGCGATGATGCTGCAGCGCTGCTAGCAGTTCGGCGTCAGTCCAGGTCTCCGACCGCAGCAGTATCCAGGTGGCGAACGCGGCGGCAAGTTCTGCGTGGTCCTCATCGTTGTTGGCCGGCTGGCACGCCTTGATCTGTTTGAGGGCGTCATCCAGTCGACCAGTTGCGCAATACGATCGTATGGCAAGAACACGAGTCCCGACCGTTGCGCCTTTGGCGGTCAGATCCGCACTGACGAAGCGGTCAGAACTGGCGGGAGCGTCTTCTAGTGCCAGGCGGAGCAGTTCGACCTGCATCTGGGAGTTCTGGGTGATGCGCGGAATTGCCATTCGCAGCAGATCACGGATCGATTCACCGGCGAGCTTCTTGGCTTCTATGGCCAACGACAAGGTGATCGGGTTGGGGTCGATGGCGCTGATCGTCAACGTCGCAGTTCGCGCAGCTTCTCGGTATCGCTGTTGCAGTAGCAGGGCCTGCAGTTCGAGTTGTCGCGGGATGTTGGCACGCGGAAAGGAACTGATGGCATTGCGTGCGCATGCCAATGCAATCCTCGCGTAGCGACGGTTTTTTTGGGCGAGCGCCGCTTCGGCGCACAGCACAAAGCCAATCGGATCGCGTGCATCGGGTAGTGTCCGGCGCGATTCGATGCACTGCATCAGCAGGTCGTCACCGCTCTGTTGCGAGTTGTCGTTGCCGCTGCGTGCGATCGTCAGGTGTAGCGGAAACAGCTCGGGGTGCTGAGGGTCGATCGCTGAAGCGTCGGCAATGGCAGCCAACGCGGCTGGTGTGCGGCCCAAGTGCTGCAGATACTCCGCCGTGCGAAGCTGTGGTTCGATAGCGTCTGCTCGTCTATCGCGCCACAGCGTCAATGCCGGCAGGACTTCTTCCTCGCTAGCTCCGCGGCCGATCATGCTGTCAATCCACAGCGGCGCGAACTCGGCGACGAAGTCGGGGCGATTGAGTGGCGGTGGCGCCTGGATCGCGGCAGTTACCACAATTCGCAGACTGTTCTCAAGCTGCAGAGGGTCGGCATTCTTGTTACCCATGCGACGCGTCGCCATGGACAGGTGTAGCGCCAATCTGGCCTTGTATTCCGTCTTCCGCAGTTCAGAAATTACTTTGCCAGCGGCGCCCATCTCTTTCTGGTCGCGCAGTTGCCAAGCGGCCAGCACACGCGCTAACGCAAGTCGTTCCGCGGTGGCGCTTAGCTGGCCAGTGAGCCAGCGTGCTTCGATTTGATCGGTTGGGAGCCAGCGTTCGCTGGTGGCGATGGCCGCTCTCGGCAGGTCACTTTCAATGCGCACCCAGCTCGCCAGCACGCCGCTCTCGGCGACGTAGGCGTGGTCGAACATCCGGCGTTGGATCTCGCATGCGAACAGGAGGTCGTCGATGCGTCCGGATTGCTCCAAGGCGATCGCGATCGCGGTGAATGCGGCAACCGGCTCGCCACCGAGGTCGAGACTCTGCTGGAAGTAGCCGAGCGACTTTTGGATGCGCTTGCGCAACGCACGCGCCTTGGACCAGACGTCCGGCCACTGCAACAAGAGGCGCGGTTCGCTCGCGAACAACTCCTCCAATCGCACTTCTGCGCGCTGGACCATCGTGTCGCCGTTGGGGCGATACAGATACGTCAGCAAGATGGCGTGCGCCGTTTCATGCTGTCTGATGCCGAGGGCTCGTTGCATCGCTTCCAGCAACTCACTCAGCATCGGTTGGTACGCTGTCTGGCCCGCTTCGCCCGCGAGTTCGAGTCCGCGGCTGTGCTCGGGGTGCGCCTCAAGGAACTTCTCTGCCTTGAGCAGCGCCATGTCGCCTTGCTTGTCGCTGGCCAGGAACCGGATCTGGTCTAGCAGTAGGTCGACATCGTCCGCCAAGCCATTGTCGAGCAATTTCTGAACGTCTTTCAGAGCGCCAGCCATGTTGCCTAGGTGCGAGTGCGCTTGCAGGCGCAGTAGCCACAGCTGCACCATCAATGACCTGTTGTTCTTCAGGCTGTGACCAAGCGCTGCCCGATCGAGCAGCGTGACGACTTCGGCATACTGTCCCGCTGACAATTTGGCCTGAGCCTCGCGGATCGTGTCCTCGGGCGTGTGCAAACCAAGGGCTGTGTACGCGACGATTCCTGCAAGGGTTAGTAGCCCGCAGAACATCAGGGTGAGGAGGCTCTTCTTGAACATGCCGAGACCCCTTTATAGCTCGCTTGTGGGGGTTGAGACCATCAGCGGATGCCGAGCTTCTTAAGCTTGTGGAACAACGTGCTGCGGTTGATGCCAAGAATGACTGCGGCGCGTTCGCGATTGCCGTCGCAGCAGGTCAGTGCTTGCTCGATGATTCGCTTCTCGGGTTCGAGTAGCGCTTCTTTCAGCGGCAATGGTGGGCCTACACCAGGAGCACTTGCCGGTATGCCGACAGAGCCGTTTGGCGCCGCCATCGTGGCCGGCAAATCGCTTCGGTCGATCGACTCGCTGTGGCACAGCACGACAGCGCGTTCGACGGCATTTTCCAGTTGGCGGACGTTTCCGGGCCATGGCGCCTGAATCAATGCAGCTATGGCGGCATCAGTGAAGGCTTGCACGTTGCGGCCGTGCTCTTGGCTAAACCGGTGCAGGAAGTGCTCGGCCAGCGGTTGGATGTCGAGTGGCCGTTGGCGAAGTGGCGGCATCTCGACACTAACGACGTTGATCCGATAGAACAGGTCTTCGCGGAACTCGCCGGCGGCGACCGCCTTCTCGAGGTCCTTGTTGGTCGCCAGGACGATGCGCACATCGACGGACACGGTTTTTGTGTCGCCAACCCGCTCGATCAGTCGGTCCTGCAAAACTCGCAGCAATTTTACTTGGAAGGCCGGGGTCGAGGTCCCGATCTCGTCGAGGAAGATCGTGCCGCCACACGCTGCCTCAAACTTGCCAATCTTGTCGCGTACGGCGCCGGTGAACGAACCTTTGACGTGGCCAAACAGTTCCGACTCCAGCAGGCTTTCCGGCAGCGCTCCACAGTTTACTTCGACGAACGGGCCGCCCTTGCGATCGCTCAGTTGATGCAGTGCGCGCGCCAACAGCGTTTTGCCGGTGCCGGACTCGCCGGTGATCAACACCGTGGTCCGGGTGTCGGCCACCGCTTGCACCGTCTTGAAGATCGCCTGCATGCGCGGATCGCTGCCGATTACATTGTCGAGCCGCAACCGGTCGTCGAGCGCGATCTTCAGTTCTTGGTTTTCACGCTGCAGAGCCGACTTCTCAAGCGCGCGGTCGACGGCTAGTAGCACCTGATCTTTGGCGAAGGGTTTGCCGAGGAAGTCCGCGGCGCCCATCTGCATGGCCTTGACCGCGTCCTGCACGGAGCCAAACGCGCTCAGTAGAACGACCGCGGTTTCCGGGTTTGTCGAACGCACCTTTTCGAGCAGTTCCATGCCGCCGCCGCCGGGCAGCGAAAGATCGGCAAGGATCAGGTCGACCTGGCCGTCGTGCACGGGTTCCAGAGCGGCATGCACGTCGTTGGCGGCCCCGAACTCGTAGCCGCGTTCAGATAGCAACGCCTCGAGACTCTGCTGGGCGCGCGGATCGGGATCGGCTACGAGGATTCTGGTCATCAGGGTTGGTGGTCGCAGGGCTGCGACAGTCGCCGGAATGCGACGACCTTGTCCTTATCGGCAGACGGCATGGGACGCCTTCAGTGCAGGACGGCCGGTGCACGAGGTGCCTGGATCACGTAGCCTGCCCGCCTAAGCATGTCGTGGTTACGCCCCGGACAATCGACGCAACCTGCGTCGCAGCCTCAAGAACGAGTAGGTGATGTGCTCGCCGAAGTGCGTTCGGTAGAGGTCCGTGCCGCGCGCATGTTGACGGATGTTTTGTCGGGCGGCTACCGCTCGACGTTCCGCGGCATGGGTGTCGAGTTTTCCGACGTACGAGAATACGTCGAAGGCGACGATCCGCGGTCGGTCGACTGGAATGTGACCGCGCGCGTTGGCCGACCGTTCATCAAGCGCTTCGTCGAAGAACGCGAACGCACATTGGTGTTCGCCCTCGACCTGTCGCCGTCGATGGCGAACGGTCTGGGGGCTTGGTCGCTGCGGCAGGCCGCGGCGCGTTACTGCGCGATGCTCGGCATGATGGCGATCGATAACCACGATCGCGTCGGCCTGGTTGCGGGCGGGGCGGAGGCGCCGCGCTTCGTTGTGCCACAGTCTGGTGGTGGCCATGTGTTGCGCATCCTGCGCGACTGTGTGGAGAGCCCGTGTGGTCCGGGTGCCAAGCTCTCTGACCTGATCACCACCGTGAATGCGCGAGTGCGGCGCCGATCGGTGGTGTTTGTCTTGTCCGACTTCTTGACGCCTGGCTACGAACATGCGCTGCGCCTAAGCAGCCGCCACCACGATGTCGTAGCGTTGCGCTTGTTGCCGCGCGAACTGGTGGATCCGCCCAGGCGATTGATGCGCGCCGTGGATCCTGCAACTGGTAAGCAGCAACTGTGCGACTTCGCCAGCGAACCGTTCCGCGAGGCCTGGTTCGCACGCGTAGCAAATTGGCGTGCACAGCATGACGAGTTGCTCGGCCGTTCACGTATCGACGGCATCGACGTAGAGATCCCGGTCGTTCCAGACATCAAGCAGTTGGCGCAACCGCTGCTGACATTCTTCCAGCGCCGAAAGCGGCGGGAGGCGGGGCGATGAAGGGACTCTGGCTACTGTTGTTGTTGGCGTGCAAGCTGCCTGCGCAACACGTGACGTTGCCCCGCGAGCCGATCGTATTTGGCGACGCGTTCGAGCTAACGGTGACCGCTCCGGCCGATTTCGACGCCGGCCGACTATTGCCGTTGGTCGTTCAACTTCTCGATCGCACGCCGGTTGGCGTGAACGAGCAGTGGCGCTTTCGCGCTCGTAGCTACCAAGTGGGCGAGGTGATGTTGGCTCTCGATCCGCCGGTCAATCTGACGATCGCTAGTTCGCTAGCGGAGCCCGCAGGCAATTTGGAATGGCCGAGCGAGGGTTGGCTGATCGAGCCGGAGCAGAGTTCTTGGTGGCTGCTCTTTGGTTTGCTCGGTGCTGGCGTAATCGCCGTCCTGTTGTGGTGGCGATCTTCGCGACCGGAACCGGTTCCGGAGCAGCTCGCGGTTGCTGTGAAGGCGCCACAGTGGGACGCCCTGGCCGCGCTGCGAGACCTTCTGCCGCCCAATCGGGACAGCTACGAGGCCTACTACCAACAGTTGAAGGCGATTGTGCGGCGGCACTGTCACTCGAGGTTCCGGGTTCCGGCCGAGATGCGCACGAGTGAAGAACTGGTGCTAGCGCTGCCCAATGCTCAGCCAACGCTGGCACCGTGTTTGGCGACATGCGATGTCGTGTTGTTTGGCGGCGCGGGCGGTAGCGACCAGAACCCTCAGCACGCCAAGGATCACGCGATCGCATTCGTTGAAGCAACTCGCACCGCAGCGATGCCCATGACCGAGGCAGCGCAATGATTTCTGTCGTCGAAACGGGCCTGCACTGGCGGGAGCCGTGGTGGTTGGGGTTGAGTCTCTTGGCTTTGGTTGTCATGGTCATGCGCCATCGCCAGCGAATACGCGTGGCGCTCGCGACTACGACTGTGGCACAGTCTGCGCAGAGTACGCTGCCAGTCACCTGGCGCCAACGCCTGCGCTGGCTGCCAGGATGCCTCCAGCTCACGGCGTTGCTGGCCCTGCTGCTGGCGCTCGCACGCCCGATCGTCGTCGAGTCCGAACCGCCGGCGCGCCTCGGCCGGGACGTCTTGCTCTGCTTTGATCGTTCGTCGTCGATGGCAGCGTTCGATCTTGATCCGGTACAAACCCGGTTAACGGTCGGCAAGCAGCTGGCCGCCGAGTTCCTGCGCGGTCGCGTCGACGACCGGCTCGGCATTGTGACCTTTGCGCGATTCGCCGATCTAGTGTGTCCACCGACCGCCGATCATGCGGCGGTCACGGAGCTGCTTGGCGCCGTGCAGCTGGTTGATTCCGAAGGCCCCGAGGACGCGACCGCTATCGGCGCGGCGGTCGGCATGGCCGCAAACCTGTTGCAGCGATCTGCCGCCGTCGGCAAGGTCATCGTGCTGCTGACTGACGGCGAAGAGAACGTCGCGACGGCCGGAGCACCCGACCAAATCGCGCCGCTTCACGCCGGCCAATGGTGTCGCGACCACAATATCCGCGTGCACGCCATTGCACTCGGTCGCGGCGAGCAAAGTGCGGACGGCACTTGGCGCGCGTTGGACACCACCGCGGTGCAACAATTGGCGAAGATCAGCGGCGGTCGCTTCTTCCCTGCGGCAGATGCTGCCACCCTACGATCGGTCTACGCTGAGATCGATCGACTCGAAGCGGTGCAGTTCGCCGAGCCCGGTGTTCGCGTGATCGAGTGGTTTTCAGTACCTACTTGGCTTGGACTGGCATTGGTCGCAGCCGCTCACCTTCTCAGGCACAGTCGCATGGCGGTGATGTCATGAATGTCTGGGCACTGCAACCGCCGACCTGGTGGCCAGCGCTGCTGCTGCTGCCGGCGTTCTTGGTGTTCGGCTATCGCCTGTCGCGGCGCAGTTACCAACAGGTGCGCGCAGAGCTTGGCCCTCGCGAGCAAGAATTGTGCGGCGTTCGTCGGTTTGTGCGCACACGGGCAACGCTTGCCGTGCTGTCCGCCGCCGCAATCTGTCTCGCGTTGTTGCGCCCAGTGCAGCCTGGCCGCGAAGCGCAATTGGCTCCCGATGTCGTGTTGTGCATCGACGTCTCCCGTTCCATGGCCGCGGGCGATGGCGACCCGACGCGCTTTGCCGCGATGCAGCAGCAGGTTCGCAATCTTCTCGAGAGCGGCATCGGTTCGCGCTACGCCCTGCTGGCGTTCGCCGGCGACGTGCAGGCTGTCGCACCACTGACCGCGGACCGTGAAGCGATCCAGTGGTTGCTCGACGAGTTGGCACCCGGCGCAATCGCTTCAGGTGCTGGCGGCACCAATCTCGGTGCCGCGATTGAGGCGGCCGCGGAACGTCTAGAACGCGTCGGCACGCAAGGCGAACTCCTGTTGTTGACCGATGGCGAAGACTTCGCCGGCACTGCCGAACAGGCAGCCACGGTTGCCGCCCAGAACGGCCACCGCGTACACTGCATTGGCTACGGCACGACTGCAGGCAGCAAAATTGTGGTCGAACTCGATGGCGAACAGTCCTTCCTGCAGGACCTAGCTGGCCAAGACGTGATCACGCGCCTCGACGTCGAGAGCCTGGCCACGGTGTCCGCTGCCGGCTCCGGAACGTTCGTACACGATCAAGCCCCTTCGGCGCTCGTCGACTTGTGGCGCGACACGCTCGTCCCCTACGCCGCCAAACGCCATCTTGCCGCGTCGGCCACCGATGTTGTGCAGCGCTTCACGTGGCCCTTGCTTGCCGGGGTGTTGCTGATGATGCTGCGTATGTGTTTGCCGGAGCGACGACGATGAAGTGGGCCTACTTGCTAGCGATTGCGCTGCCGGTCGCCCTCTTATTGTCGGCGCAGGGTGAGCCGTTACCCGATACGAAGACGGCTGTTAAGAAGTCGACTGCCGACGTGATTGCCGCAGCAGTTGCCGACTACCGTGCTGGCAAGTTCGAGGCGGCGTTAGCGGCACTGCGAGCCGAGCTTGCCGCTCGCGGTGAAACCGCAGACCCCGAGCTGCGGCTCAACGCGTCACTGTGCGCCTTGCGTCTCCTGCACAGTCGCGACGCCGAAGAACTGATTGCGCCACTCGCCGACGACAAGCAGTGGGCGCCAGAGGCCGCGTTCGTGCTCGGACTAGCCTCAAGCCAACATGCAGAGCGCGCGGTCATCGCCGCCAACCTCGCCGACGCCGAACCGATGGCGTGGGTGATGGCTTCGCGCGCGATCCAAGGCGCCGAGTTGCAGTTCCGCAGTGCCGTCGAACACAAGCCGGACTGGCCCGAAGCCGTGCGCAACCTCGAACGCACAATTCGCCGGCGTGCCGAGGTGGAGGCGCAGCGAGCGGCTGCGAAGACTCCCGATGCCAAGAAGGAGGATGCGCCAAAGCCCGAGCCGCCTGAGCCGCCTAAGAACCAAGACCAGGCTCCGGAAGTCGTGATCCCCGAGATCGCGATCGCCGAGCTGACGGCGAAAGAACTCGCCGCACTACAGAGACGCGTTCGCGACCAGCAACGTCGAAAAGTGACGGGGCGTCAGCAACGTTCTCGCACTGGCTCGATGTCAGGGGCTCGCGATTGGTGATGGAACCACGAATGAAGCAATTGGCTGAATGGAACCGGATGGCTTTGGCCATCGCTCTGTTGTTAACCGCGTCACCCGCGCAAGAAGAGGCTCGGGTGTTCGTCGAGGTCGATTGCAGAAGTCAGGCATACACGTCGCAGCCGGTCGATGTGGCGATCACTCTGGGCTACGACGAGGCGTGGTTTAAGGACCACGGTGTCTCGCTCTTCCGCCAGCAAGTGGATGTGCCGTTTCACGTCGACGTGCCATGGGCGCTTGCGGCACCGGAGCGGACGGTGACGTTTGTTGCAGCTACCGAAGAAGCGAACCACATGCGTGTCGCTGTCGGCGACAGCATCATCGATGGCTTGCGGTTGCCGCCTGTCGACCGTGCTGGTCGCTCGTATGCGCGCGTGCAGTTGCGGTGTCGTTGGTTGCCGCTCACTGCCGGAACCTCGACGCTAGCTCCGGTTCGCGTGCGCTTCGCCTACGCCAGCGAGTTCCGTGACAATTTGCTGCGCGGTCGCGAGCCGGTAGATCAACAACAGGTCTCCGTCAGCTCAGTTGCTGGCCAACTTCAGGTCGACGCGCTCCCGAGCGGTGCCCCGCCCGAGTGGACTGGTGCGGTGGGTGAGTTTGCTGTCGAAGCAACCGCCGGTGGCAAACAAGTGCACGTCGGCGAGGCCTTTCAAGTGGAGGTGATGATCCGCGGCGCTGGCAACTACCAACGCTTCGCGGCTCTGCGCCCGCCTACAATCGATGGCTTCCACGTGCAAGGCGTCGTCGAGCGTCGCACCGATGGCGCACGTCGTTTCGTTCTCGATGTGTTGGCGCTGCGGCCAGGTGTGAAGGAGATGCCGGGCGTGTCATTCGCATCGTTCTCACCGGCCACCAAGCAATACGTCACGTCGACAAGTGCCACGGTGCCGATCGAAGTCCTGCCACAGCTTGAAGACGCTACCCTCTCGCCACAGATTCAGGAGTTGGTCGACAAGGACCTCGCCAAGCAGAACCCGGGCATCTCGACTTCGGTGTATCGCTGGGGTTTCGTTGGGCTCGCCGTGATCGGGTTGGTGTTGCAACGTCGCAGCTTGAGTCGCAAGGGCAACCGCGCGCTACACGATGCCGTGCATCAATTGAGGCTAGCGATCACGCAGGCAAGCGATGCTGACCGCGCGGCCGACGCGTTCGAAAAGGTAGTCACGAAGCTTGCCGGTGGCGGCCGGTTCTCGGCACCGAGTGTTTGGAAGGACCTACAAGCGCGCGGTGTAGAGTCAGAAGGCTTGAAGCAATTGCAGGCCGTGCATGCGCAATTGGACGCTGCAAGGTTTGGCGGCCCGATGCCTGCGGCCGAGGCCGTAATGGGGCCGGTCGACACGTTGGTTGCCGCTTCGTAGCGGTTGCTGCGCTTGGTGCTGGAACCTAGAGCCCGTTCATGGTGTTGTTCGACGACCATCCAAGCGGGGGTGGCGGAATGGCAGACGCAGCGGCCTTAAAAGCCGCAGGCCGGTAACGGTCGTGAGGGTTCGAGTCCCTCTCCCCGCACACTTATCAAAACGCCAGCTACAACAGCGCGCTCCGCTGTAGAGCCCTCAGCCCAGCATTGCGTTTCGGTGAGCAAGGGATTGCTGCGAGAGGCCAAGAAGTGGGCGGGTTCGAGTCCCTCTCCCCGCACACTTATCTTGCGTGCACGCGTAAGGAAGCCACAGCGCGCCTACCAAGCCGGCTCGCGCTTCAGGCAGGAGTTGCATCGCGCTATGGAGCAGTTCGCCTTCGTGAGGAAGGTCTGCACGTCATCCCAGGACGGGGGGATTGGGCGGCGGTCACCTTTGAGCGAGAGAGGCATTGGGAACGACCCCACCAAACGCAGCCGCTGTGCTTGGGTCACACCACTAGGTAGTAGGCGCGGCTCATGCGCACGCGATGTTGCGGGCCATCGTCCCACTTGCGCCCCACCTCCGACTCCGGCGAACCCATCAGGAACTCGCCTGCCATCACCAATTCATTTCGAGACCCGTTGCTCGGTCGAGCACCTTCCAGGGGTGACCACTCGCTTCGAGTTTCAAACGCATCGTGGGGCATGACGGGCCCAGCGCGTGGTGGCTAACTCGTCAAAGCGCTCGCGGCGACGGGCCAGCGATCTCTCACCGTATGCTCCGCTTGGCAGCCTCACCTTTCTTGACAAGGCGGGTCAGCAAGGCTGGGTTCCCGGCGCTCGCGTTCGACAGCGGGCAGGGAAAATGGAGGTCGCGGGCGGAATCGAACCGCCGTAGACGGATTTGCAATCCGTTGCCTAACCACTTGGCTACGCGACCGTGGGGCAGCAAGTTAGCCCTCCGGCGGCCGGGCGCAAGAGGCAATCGTCTGCAGCTTCAGAGAATGCTGCGGCCATACGGTGCTCAGTCGTTACGCTGTTTCGCCGCCCTCAGCCGAGGGCTGCATTCAGCCGTGAAGACTAAGAAGAACATCCATTTCGAGTTCAGCCAGGATCTCGTTCGCGAACCCCTGCTGTACCAGATCAACCGCTCCTTTGATGTCGTTGTGAACATCAGGGGTGCGTCGGTTTCCGATGAGGGGGGCTTTATCGCCCTCGAGCTCGAAGGCGAAGAAGAGGAGCTGCAGCGCGTTATGGACTACCTGCTCGGCCAGGGCGTCAAGCTCGGCGAAGGTCTGGGCGGCGAAGCTGGGAGCGGCGGAAGCTGATGCCCGGCCGCGTCCAAAACGGCGCGGTGGCCAAGTTGGGTGCCGCCGCGGTTCTCGTAGCAGCGCTCGTCCTCACTGGCGGGCGTGGTCCTGAGTTTGTGGGCCCTGAGCTTGCGGGGCCTAAGCTTGTGGCGAACGGCACAGTCGTTCCAAACGACATGGTTGCCAAGGGCAAGCACGGTGTCGTTGTAACCCAAGAACCGCACGCGACGGCCGTTGGCCTCGAAGTGCTTCGTCAGGGCGGCAATGCGGTCGACGCGGCGGTGGCTGTGGCGCTGACGCTGGCCGTGACGTTCCCGCAAGCCGGCAATCTCGGCGGCGGTGGCTTCATGGTGCTGCGTGGGCCCGGTGGTCAGGTGTCGACGATTGATTTCCGCGAACGCGCGCCAAAGTCGGCGACGCGGGACATGTACCTGAAGCCAGATGGAAGCGTCGACAACGACAAGGTGCAGCTATCGGTGACCGCGGCGGGCGTGCCGGGCAGTCCCGCAGGGTTGCTCTACGCGCTGCAGAAGTTCGGCACCAAGAATCTGGCAGAGGTTGCGAAGCCGGCGATCCGGTTGGCGCAAGAAGGGTTCACGGTTAACCAGAACTTGGCGGGCTCGCTGCGCGCCAAGAAGCGGCAGCTCAGCCGCTTCGAATCGTCTCGCGCCGTGTTCTTTGATGGCGGAGAACCGCTGACGCAGGGCGCTGTGCTTGTGCAAGCGGACCTCGCGGCGACGCTGCAGCGCTTTGCCGAAAAGGGGCTCAAGGGCTTTTACGAAGGCAAGACGGCTGACATCATCGCGGCGCACATGGAAGCCGGTGGTGGCTTTGTGACACGTGACGACCTCAAGGCCTACGAGCCACGTGAGCGTGACGCGGTGCGCGTCAACTACCGCGGCTACGAAGTCATCAGCATGGGCCCGCCATCTTCGGGTGGTGTTGCGATGCTGCAGATGTTGAACATGCTGTCGCTGCACGATCTCAAGAAGATCAGCTATGGCAGTAGTGACTACATCCACTTGTTGACCGAGGTCATGCGCCGCGCCTACGCCGATCGTTCGCGTTGGCTTGGTGATCCGGACTACTACAAGGTGCCGATCGCTGGGTTGATCTCGGCGGAATATGCCAAGACGCTCGGTGCATCGATCGACTTGGAGAAGGTCAGTGCCGTCGCTCCTGGATTGCCGCCCGGCGCCAAGGAAAGTGACGATACGACGCACTTCTCGATCATCGACAAGGACGGCTACGCGGTCTCGTGCACGACAACAATTAACTCGACGTTTGGTTCGTGCTCGCTGTGTGACGGCGCCGGGTTCTTCTGGAACAACGAGATGGACGACTTCTCGGCGAAGCCTGGCGTGCCCAATCAGTTTGGACTGGTGGGTGGCAAGGCCAACGAGATCGTGCCGGGCAAACGCATGTTGTCGTCGATGACGCCGACCATCGTTTGCAAGGACGGTCAGCTGCGCTACGTGCTCGGGGCGCCGGGTGGCGGCCGGATCATCACTGGCGTCATGCAAGTTTTGCTCAACGCGGTTGACCACGAAATGCCGTTGGAACGCGCGGTGCGCGCTCCGCGGGTGCATCACCAGTGGAAGCCTGATCTGATTCAGTGGGAGGATCTAGCGCTGCCGAAGGATGTACGCACGGCCCTGGCTGCCAAGGGTCACAAGTTTGCCAAGAAGTGGCGCGGCATCGCTCAGGTGTTCGCGGCTGAAGTCTTGCCAGATGGCACCCGGATCGGGGTGGCAGATCATCGCAGTGGCGGCGCAGCGGCGGCATACTGAGCGTATGCATCCTGTTCGAATAGCGCCCTCTCTGCTCGCGGCCGACTTCACGAAGCTGCGCGACGAAGTGCACTCCGTGGAACAAGCTGGTTGCGACTGGCTGCACCTGGATGTCATGGACGGTCACTTCGTGCCCAACCTGACGTTCGGTCCATTTATTGTCGATGCAATCAAGAAGTGCGCGACCAAGCCGCTCGATACGCACCTGATGATCACGGACCCGTGGCAGTATGCGGATGCGTTCTTGGACGCGGGTTCGGACCTGCTGACCTTCCACATTGAGGTCGAAGAGAACGGCGACGTTGGCGGGCTGCTGAAGCACATCCGCAGTCGTGGCAAGAAGGCTGGCTTGTCGGTGCAGCCGGATACGCCGGTCGAGCGCCTAAAGCCCTACCTCAAGGATCTTGATCTCGTGCTGATCATGAGTGTGTTCGCCGGTTTCGGCGGCCAGAAGTTCATGACCAGCGTGTTGCCCAAGGTGCAGGAGCTACGCGCGATGGGATTCGAGGGCGAGATTTCGCTAGACGGTGGCATTGCGCCCGGCACGATCGCCGACGCTGCGGCCGCTGGCGCCAACGTATTCGTCGCTGGCACCGCGGTGTTCGGCGCGGACGATCGTCCGTCTCGCATCGCCGAGCTGCGGCAACTTGCCGAGAAGGCACGAGATGCGAGCCGTGAAGGTGGCCAGGCAGATGCCGGGGCTGGTTCGTAAGCGATGATGGCGGGTTGGTTCCCAGCTCAGCGGTTCTTCAGGCCATGGATTTCAGGCCAGTGGAATGCTGGTTGGCTGACGAACTAGTCGGTATCTTCTCCACATGCTTCGAGGCCTTGTTTGGCTTCGAGGCGCGTATGGCTTCGTGGCCTTGTATGGCCCTCAGACTTTTGAATGGCAGCGAACGATATGGCTTGGACCCGATTCGGTAAGAAGAAGGACATGCCCGGTGGGCTTTGGATCAAGTGCGAGTCCTGCGGGGCGATGCTCTTCCGTAAGGAGTTCGAGCAACGCAACCGGGTTTGCCAGACCTGTAACTATCACTTCACCTTGCCGGCTCGCGAGCGCGTTGCGCTGACGGCCGACGAAGGTTCGTTTGAAGAGATGTGGATGAAGCTCGGCGCCGAAGACGTGCTCGAGTTCAACGACCGCATCCCATACGGCGAGAAGCTAATCGCTTCGCGTAAGAAGACCGGCGAGAGCGATGCGATGGTCACCGGCACGGCGACCATCAAGGGCATCCCGTGCGCGCTCGGCGTCATGAACTTCCAGTTCATGGGCGGTTCGATGGGCATGGTCGTCGGCACCAAAATCGCACTACTGTGCGAGATGGCTGCCGAGAAGGGGTTGCCAGTCGTGCTGTTCGCCTGCTCCGGTGGCGCGCGCATGCACGAAGGTGCGGTGTCGCTAATGCAGATGGCCAAGACGTGTGGCGCCCTGCAGCGACTGCACAAGGTCGGCGGTGTTTCGATCAGCGTCATGACGCACCCGACCACGGGTGGCGTGACGGCTTCGTTCTCATCGGTGTGTGACTTTCTCATCGCTGAGCCCGGCGCCTTGATTGGCTTTGCTGGCCCGCGCGTCATCGCTACGACCATTAAGAAGGAGCTGCCTAAGGGGTTTCAGCGCTCCGAGTTCTTGCTCGAGAAGGGTCAGATCGATCGCATTGTCGATCGCGCCAATATGCGCAGCGAGCTCGCGCGCTTGCTGGCATACTCGACCGGCCTTGATCCGGTCGCGATCAATAAGTCCGACGAAGAGAAGGCTGACGAAGCGGCGGGTGGCCAGAAAGGTGCCGCGGTCAATGCAGTAGCGAAGGTCGACAAAAAGGCTGACAAGAAGGCCGACAAGAAGGCTGAAGCTCTGGCGAAGAAGGCCGACAAGAAGAAGGCCGCGCCGAAGGCGAAGGCAAAGAAGACCTAACATGAAGCCTATGCGTCCCGTACCGCGGGGCTGTGCCGCTGGATTGTTCCACGGCCTCTACAAAGTTACGCCCGAGGATTTCGTTGTCGAAGAGCTACCCGCATACGAACCATCAGGCGATGGCTCGCATGTATGGATGTGGATCGAGAAGCGCGGCCTATCGACGATCGACATGCTCCGCGACATGGGCGACCGACTTGGCCGCCACCAGAAGTCGTTCGGCATCGCGGGCCTAAAGGATGCGAAGTCCGTCAGTCGCCAGTGGGTCAGCATGGACCTCGGTGACGAGCGCGAGTGCGACGATCTTGAGAGCGACTACTACCGCGTGCTAAGCGTGTCGCGTCACCACAACAAGTTGCGCCTCGGCCAGCTGCGCGGCAACCGCTTCCACATCGTCTTGCGCGGCACAAAAGAGGGCGATCTGGAGATCGCGCAGCAGAACCTCGCCGAACTCGAACGCGTTGGCGTGCCGAACTATTTCGGTGAGCAACGCTTTGGCAAGCGAGGCGCCAACCTAGCCAAGGGCTTGGAGATTCTGAGCGGCGATGTCATGTCGGCTGCTCGTCGCATGCCGCGGCGCGTATTCGGCTTGGTGCTGTCGGCTGTGCAGAGCGAAGTATTCAACCGCATCATCGCGGCGCGCTTGGATCGCATTGGCACAGTGCTGCGTGGCGACCTGGCCATGGTGCATAGCAACGGGGCGACCTTTACGGTCGAGGACCCGGAGCAGGAACAGGCACGCGTGGACGTGATGGAGGTGTCTCCAACTGGTCCGATGCCTGGGCCTGAGATGATGGTCCCGAGTGGCGAGCCGCTCGAGATCGAACTGAAGGTGCTAAGCGAACTGGGCTTGAGCGGTGAAGAGTTCAACGACTTGCCGTTCGGCCTGGCGAGTGGCGAGCGCAAGCCGCTGCGCATGCCGATCCATGAGTCCGCGGCGCGCATGGTCGAGAACGGTTTGGAAGTTAGCTTCAACTTGCCGAAGGGTGGCTACGCCACGTCGGTGTTGCGCGAACTGCTGAGAGATACGATCTGGTTCGGTCGCGACCGCAGGTAGCCCGCATGCCCGGAAGGATCGCGTCGGGACGGGCAAGCTGCGCATCGCGCGCCCGACCGATCAATTGGTGAAGATCGCTGTGCAGTATGAGCGTGGCTTCGGACTGAGCAGGCTCGGCCACTTCGAAGACCACGATGGCTTCGACGGCGTGATGCTCGGCCATGCACAGTCTCCGTGGCACCTTGAGTTCACGCACCATCGTGGCCACACCGTTGGTCGCCCGCCGACGCAGGATAACTTGTTGGTGTTCTATGTGGCGGATGCGGTGGCGCAGGTGCGGGCCAAGCAGCAGATGCTTACCGCCGGATTCGTCTCGGTACAGGCCTACAATCCATACTGGGATCGCGACGGTGCGACGCTCGAAGACCGCGACGGCTACCGCGTGGTCTTGCAGGTCGGCGAGTGGACACCGTGATGCCGAGCCCGGGAATGGGCTAGCGAGAACGCAACGCCTCGGCCAACCCCGAACGGCGTTCCGGCCAATTGGCCAGGCCGATTGCGAGCAGTTCGCGGTTGGCACAAATCGTCGCGCGGCTGCGGGCGCGAGTCACGCCAGTGTAGATGAGTGCCGCATGGTTGAGTGGGCCAGGCCTGTCGGGCAGTACTAGCAGTACGTGATCGAACTCGCTGCCCTGCGCCTTGTGCACGGTCATCGCCCACGCGGTTTCGTGCGCTGGTAGACGACGCGGGTTTAGCTCGCGGGCTTTGCCGTGCTGGTCGCGCACCCAAACCACTGGCGCGCCATCCTTGTTGCGACCACAGACACCGAGGTCGCCGTTCCAGATACGGTTGTTCTGGTCGTTGCTGGTGATCAGAATGGGGCAGCCTGGGTAGTAGGGCTCGTCGGTGCGGTGGCCGAGTTCGAGCAGGCGCGACTCGACGCGCGCGTTCCAGGCAATGGCGCCAGTCGGACCGAGACGTTGCGCGGTCAGCACGCGTGCATGACTGATCGCCGCGAGTGCGCGCGCGGCATCGTTGTCACTCGCCGCTTCGAGCAAGTGCAGCAACTGCGGTTCGATGATGGCTAGTGCGTCGTCCATGCTCTCAGTCCACGAGAGGTCCTCATGGCCAGCTGAGAACGCGGCTATCGCGTCCTGCGGGCGACGCTGCATCAATGATTGTGCGAATGTTCCGATGCCCGGCTGGCTGCCGAAGCGATGGTTCTGCCACAGCGCCACCGTGGCGTTCGCGATGGGAGCTGCGTTCTGC
>JBNMND010000013.1:0-33982 GCA_051274975.1 Planctomycetota bacterium
GCGAACCTGACGTGTCACTCAGCGATACCGAGGTGCCGCCAGTCTGCGTCCACGTGTAGGTCAGCGCTTGACCTTCCGGATCACTCGAACCAGTGGCGTCGAGAGTCACCCCATCGCCTTCATCAACAGTTTGGACCTGGCCGGCATCCGCCGTCGGCGCATCGTTGTCGGCGTTGACGGTGATCGTCACCGTGTCGATCGACGTGCTCGTGCCATCCGATACCGACACCTGGAATGTCAGCGTCGAGTTCGTCAGACCTTCAGGCGCAGTGAACGTCGGCTGCGAACCTGACGTGTCACTTAGCGACACCGAAGGGCCGCCAGTCTGCGTCCACGTGTAAGTCAGTGCTTCGCCTTCAGGATCACTCGAACCAGTGGCATCGAGAGTGACTCCATCGCCTTCGCCAACCGTTTGGACCGGGCCGGCATCCGCAGTCGGCGCGTCGTTATCGGCGTTGACGGTGATCGTGACCGTGTCCACCGAAGTGTTTGCGCCATCAGACACGGACACCTCGAACGTCAATGTCGAGTTCGTCAGACCTTCTGGCGCCGTAAACGTCGGCTGCGTCGCCGATGCATTACTTAACGAAACCGATGGCCCACCAGTTTGCGTCCACGTGTAGGTCAGGGCGTCGCCATCCGGGTCACTCGAGCCAGTGGCGTCGAGCGTGACTCCGCTGCCCTCAGCGACTGCTTGTGCAGGCCCCGCTTCGGCGGTCGGACCTTCGTTTGGCGTAACCGTCACGTTGACCATGTCTACGTGGCTGCTCTTGCCATCCGACACCTCAACAACAAACGTCAGCACCGTTGTGCTCGTGACACCTGGCACCGAGAAGGTCGGCTGTGCGCTCGTGCTACTACTCAGATCGACGGACGGGTAGCCCTGGATTTGCGTCCACTTGTAGGTCAGCGAATCGCCATCAAGATCGCTGCTCGACGATGCATCGAGACTGACCGAATCACCTGGGCTAACGGATTGATCCGCGCCAGCACCAGCCAACGGACCGTGGTTGTCGACGCCACCGCCAGCATCACCGCCGGAGCCGCCTTTGCTCCCGCCCTTGCCACCGCCGGAACCACTCGAATCCGAAACCTCCCACGAACTATCCGCGGCCGTGATCTGCTCAACGTTCTGGTAGGAGATCGTGAACGACTCGGAGTTGCCTAGATCGACGGTTAGTTGCGAGCCGGTGTCGGTGATGTCCGAGGTTTGGAACTCTGACAGGTCAATGATGTCGTAGCCGGCACCACCGTCAACGGTGATCGCATCGCCATCTTTTGCATCGGCGACACGGATGACGTCGTCACCTTTATCGCCATCAATGACGTCGTCGCCGTCACCGCCAATCAGCGTGTCGTCGCCGCTGCCACCTTCGATGGTGTCGTCGCCCGCGCCGCCGTGCAGAACGTCATCGCCTTTGCCGCCGCTGATCGTGTCGTCACCATCGCCGCCCAAAACAAGGTCGGAACCACTGCCGCCTTCGGCGCTGTCGGCCCCGTCGCCGCCATAGACCACGTCGTCGTCATCCTCACCGTCGAGCGTGTCGTTGCCGTCGCCGCCGAGAATGATGTCATCGCCCTTGTCACCATCAAGGGTGTCGTTGCCACCGAGCCCCATGAGCAAGTCGTCGCCCTTCTTACCATCGATACCGGTGTTATCGAGACCATCGCCTAGATAGACGTCGTCGTTGTTGGTGGGACCCGAACCTACGACATCGGTGTCAGCATCAATCCATGTCGCGGAGAATAGAATGCGCGACTCAAGCTCTTCACCTTGCAGGCGGCTCTTAGGCTTCTTCTCCGGCTTCTGAGGCTTCTGGGACTGAGGCTTCTTCGACGAATCGTCTTTGGCAGCGTCGTGATTCTCATCCCGCTTGTCATCGTTGCTTGTCATTGTTGCTTGTCATCGTTGCCTCAGTTGCTGACTGTCACGGGTTCGCTGGCCACTGCGAGAATGTCCTCGACAGTGATGTCAGGGAGCCAATGCCGCATGCGACGCCGGAAGGTTTCGACGCCAACGCGGTGGGTGCCACGGCTCATGCGCGCCAGCTTTTCTGCCCACCGCTCAAGCGGTTCGCGGTTGCCTTGCTTGTCGCGAAGCAAACGGCTGATCTCGAGCCACCAGACCGAGTCCGGCTCGCAGAACACGACCTCGTAACCAAGGCTGACTGCGTGCTCGACGTAGAGCTTCGTGAACGAGTGCGCTTGGTTGTCGCTGTCGACAATCACGCGTGCGGTGCCAGCGTCGAGGGCGCCGTTGATGCGTCTGAGGTTCCAATGCTTCGCCTCGCCCATCAACTGGCGCGTCCAGTCGTAGGACTCCGCGTCCGAGCCAACTTCCGTAAGAAAGAACTGATCGAACTCAAACAAGGCGTCCCCCTCACTGGCGAGCTGGCGACTCTTGGTGGTCTTGCCGCAGCTCGGCAAGCCGATCATCAGCACAAGTTGTTTCTCTGCAAGCGTTGGCATCGAGTCCTCTTCGGCGCGGGCGACGTGTCCCCCCACAGGCAGAATGGTTCATCGGACAAGGGCACATCCCGAGTTGAGGCAGGCCTGTTTTGTGCTCAAGGTGCTAACAACACAGGCTTTACGCGCTCGTCTCTGAGGAATCTTTTGCGCCCTGTTACCTACTGGTTGCGTGCTTCGGCCCCGGCGACGGCAGCAACGAAGTAAGTTGCGGGGCCTCCTTTCCCACAAGTTATCCACAGCCAATGACGCCGTTCGTTCGCACTCGACGCACTCTCCAATCCTTCGCCGCGCTGACCGCCCTGGTCGCACCTTTGGCCCTCACCGATTCGGTGATGGCACAGGGGTCATCCAAGCGCGCCGTAACCCACGACGACTACGACAACTGGACGTCGTTGAGTGGCACCACTTACAGCCGCGACGGCAAGTGGATGGCCTACTCGATCAAACCTCGTGTCGGGGACGCCACGCTCTACATACAAGAAGTCGACGGCGACCGAGTCTTCAAGTTTGCGCGCGGCACAAGCGTGTCGTTCTCCAACGACAACAAGCTCGCGTTCTACAAGATCGGCAAGTCGTACGAAGACGAGCGCAAGAAGAAGCTCGAGAAGCTCTACGCGAAGAAGAAGGAAGAAGAGAAGACCGAAGGCCCCGAAGAGGAAGGCCTGCCGCCGGACGTCAAGGAAGCACTGGCCGAGCGCGGTATGACCGAAGCGATGGCCACGCGAATGATTGAGGAGAACGGCAGCACGCTCAAAGAAGTGCGCGGGTTCCTTGGCTTGCCCGAACCGAAGAAGGCTGAAAAGCCGGCGGCCAAACCAGAGAAGGCCGAGAAGGAAAGCGGCGACGAGAAGGCCGAGAAGGAAGCCAAAGAACTCGCTAAGCGCGTGCATGTGCTCGACCTGAGCACCGGTGAAATCGCCAAGTTTGAGAACGTCAAGAGCCACCGCCAAATCGGCGACGGCGACCTGATGGCCATTCACTTCAACAAGCCCGAAGAGAAGAAGAAGCCGAAGAAGGACGATGCCAAGAAGGTCGGCGAAGAGAAGACCGGCAAGCAGGAAGGCACCGAGAAAACGAAGGAAGAGGCGACCGAGAAGACCATCGCATTCGCTGAGAAGACGGAGAAGACTGAGAAGACTGAGAAGGCCGAGAAGACTGCTTCGGCCAAGGTCGCCAAGCAGGCTCCCAAGAAGAAGAAAAAGAAGATCAACCCCAAGGAAGCCAAGCGCAAAGACGGCTCCAAGCTGGTGCTTCGCAACCTGGCAACGGGCAAGGACGAGACCATTGAGCACGTTCGTGCGTTTGGCACCCTCGCCGACAGCAAGTGGCTCTGGTACACGATCGGAACCAAGAAGAAGACCGAAGGTGTCGAGCACGGCTTATTCGCGCGCGAACTGTCGTCGGGCGTCACGGTCAACGTGCTCGCCGGCTACAGCAACGTGTCCGGCATGACGACCGATCATGCTGACAAGGTGCTCGCGTTCACCAGCGACTCCCGCACGTTCGGCGACAAGGAGACCACGTCGGAGATCTACCTGTGGAGCTTCTCGGAGAAGCCCGCACGCCGCATCGTCGACGCCAAAACCCCCGGCATCCCCCCCGAGCACAAGATCCGCTCGAGTGGTCTGAGCTTCTCACGCGACGCGTCGGTGCTGATGATGAGCATCAGCCAACCGAAGCCGGAGAAGCTGCCGAAGATCCTGCCCGAGGACGAGATCAAGCTCGACCTGTGGCACTTCGAGGACGGCATGCTGCAGCCGATGCAAGCCAAGCGCTCGGACCCGGCAACAGCCACGCTGACAGTCGCCTACCACATGGACGTGGACCGCGCCGTCGTGCTCGGCACGCCGAAGAACCCGCGCGTCTCGCTACTGACCGATGACGGTTCGCGCGCGCTGCTGACCGACTCGACGCCATACGAGAAGGAAACCACGTGGGACGGTCGCTACAGCGATTACTACATCGTCAACACGATCGACGGCAGCCGCCAAAAGATCATCGAGGGCCTGCGAGGCCGCGCCAGTAGCTCGACCGGTGGCCACTACGTGACCTGGTTTGATCACCGCGACTACGACTGGCACACCTACGACGTTGAGAAGGGCACGACCCGCAACCTGACGTCGGGCATTCCGGTTGCGTTCGATCGCGAGAAGGATGACCGCCCTGAGCCACACAACGCTCATGGCACCTCCGGCTGGACCGAGAACGACGCCGAGATCCTGCTCAACGACGAGTATGACATCTGGGCCGTCAGCCCGGAGACCGGCAAGTTCCGCTGCGTCACCGACGGCCTCGGCCGCGCCAGTGGCATCACGTTCCGCACTGGCGGACCGGACCTGCGTCCCGACGCCGATCGCGACGACAACGAGAAGCGCCGCTGGATGCGCAACGACCTGGTGCTGCGCGCAACCAACACCAACACCTACGCAACCGGCATCTACACCGACTCGGTTGCTGGCACGGCGAAGCCGCGCAAGGTGGTGATGAAGAACGCGGCTCTCGGTCGTGCAACGCGCCCACGTGACGCCGACCGCCTGTTCGTGACCTACAGCCGCTTCAACCAATACCCAGACGTCTGGACGACCGACCTGGCGTTCGACAACGCGCGCAAGCTGACCGATGGCTGCCCGATTCGTCGCGAGGTGAGTTGGGGTTCGGCCGAACTGGTCAACTGGCGTTCGGATGACGGCGTCGAGCTGAAGGGCTACTTGGTCAAGCCGGATGGTTTCGACCCGGCGAAGAAGTACCCGATGATGGTCTACTTCTACGAGCGCAGCTCAAACCGCATCCACAGTTTCAGTTCGCCGAGCACCGGCACGTCGCCGAACGCGGCCTACTACGTGTCCAACGGCTACCTGTGGTTCGTGCCGGATATCGTCTACACCGACGGCTACCCCGGCGAGTCATGTGAGAAGGCCGTCGTCTCCGGCGTGCAGCACTTGCTAACCAAGGGCTTCGTCGACAAGGACCGCATCGGTGCGGCCGGTCACTCGTGGGGCGGCTACCAGACCGCACACCTGATCACGCGAACGAACATCTTCGCGGCTGTTGAGTCCGGTGCGCCGGTCGTCAACATGTTCAGCGCCTACGGCGGCATTCGCTGGGGCTCGGGCATGTCTCGCCAGTTCCAATACGAGCAGACGCAGTCGCGCATTGGCGGCACGATCTGGGAAGCGCCAATGCGCTACTGGGAGAACTCGCCGCTGTTCTATCTCGACAAGGTTCGCACGCCGGTGTTGATCCTGCACAACGACAAGGACGGTGCGGTCCCTTGGTATCAGGGCATTGAGTTCTTCACGGCGATGCGTCGTCTCGGCAAGGAAGCCTACCTCTTCAACTACAACGGCGAAGACCACGGCCTGCGCAAGAGCCAGAACAAGCGTGACTGGACGCGTCGCATGCAAGAATACTTCGACCACCACCTCAAGGGTGAGGCGGCACCGGAGTGGATGCGTCGTGGCGTTCCTTACCACGAGCGCGATGCCGAGAAGATCCAGAACGCGCCGAGCTACCGCGAAGGTGTGCAGACGGGCTTGATCCAAAGCGCCGACAGCAAGAAGAAGCCGGCCGCGACGACCGAGTCGCCCGCTGGCAGCCGCGACAAGAAGTAGCGCTCGCTACCACTTGCGCACGCGGGCGAAGTATCCTGGCAGCCATGCCGGACTTCGCCCGTTTTGATTCCCGCCACTAATCCAGATGGAGAAGGCCAAAGCCAAGGTCCGCTGGCGTGAGAACTGGAAGAACACGGCGATCGATCTAACCAAGAACCAGGCGGGCCTCTCGATCGACAAGCTCCGCCAGATTGAGTTCGAAGAGCTGAGGACTGACCGAACAGAGAAGCTGGATCGAATACGCGCCGTCAACTTGCGCAAGATCACTGAGGAGCGCGACCAAGACCAGAATCAGCGCGCCGTCGACTTCAGCAGAAAGCAGTCGGACAGAGTTAAAGCCCTGAACAACGAGAGCGCCTTCAGTGCAGACCTCAAGAAGAACGCGGCCGAGTGGTATGCGTTGAAGCAACACCGAACGGTAGAGCTCGAGCTCAAGAAGAAATTGACCGACCTCGAAGTCGACCTCAGGGAAGCCGAGAATCGCGCAGGGAACTGGAGCACGTTGCGCGGCGCGAACAAGAGCAAGAAGTCATCGGACAAGCCGGTTCGCGTGCGACTGGAACGAGGCACCGAGATCAAGCCGGTCAAGGTGGACGCGACCAAAAACGTTCGACGCACCTGGCGAGCCAACGTCACCAAGCCGAAGGATGGCACCACGAAGGAACAGAAGGCGCAGTGGAACGTCGATCTGAGCCTTCCGAAAGGCCAGAACACCGACCTACACCCGAAGCGCCGGGACCTGACCATCGAACGCCTGCATGCCGAGCAGCAGCACCTGACGGAAGAGGTCGATCGCGCGAACCTTCGCTTGAAGGAACGTTCCTTCATGCTGCAGCGCGAAGTCGACACTCGACTCGACGTCAAGCGGCAGGAGCAGCTCAACCAACGCGCCGTTCAGCTGGAGCTTGACATGACCGCTCTTCGCAACATCAGCGAGAAGAACACCCTGAAGGCGCGCGCTGCACGCCCGAAGCTCGAGAAGAAGATTTTCAGCGCGACCCGAAAGATGGTCCATGGCGAAGAAGCCAAGGTCGGCACGGCTAAGAAGGGTCGCAGCGGCGTGCGCTAGTCACAGCGCGAATCCGAGGGCAGCGAAATCTGTCCTCGGATCGACCATACGGGTACACAGTGCAGTTCCTGGAACTGCACCATGCCCTCATTCGAACTGATTGCCGCGCCTCACACGCCGTTCTCCGCGAACGGCGACCTCGCACTGGATATCGTCGCGCAGCAAGCTGCGCACCTGCGAGGTGATGGCGTGCAAGGCGTGCTGATCGCCGGCAGCACCGGCGAGGGCTCGTCGCTTTCCGGTGACGAACGGCGCGTGCTCGCGGCCAAGTGGACCGAAGTCGCCGAAGGCTTGCAGGTCTGGATCCACGTTGGCCACAACAGCCCGCGTGAGGCGGCATCGCTTGCGGCACACGCAGCAGAGATTGGCGCGCATGGCATCTGCGCCGCACCGCCGAGTTGGTTCCCGTTGGGTTCCGTCGACCGCCTCGTCGACACCTGCGCCGAGATGGCCGCGGGCGCACCCAACCTGCCGTTCCTCTACTACCACATCCCGGTGCTGTCGCACGTGAACGTGCCGATGGTGAAGTTCGCGGCCTCCGCGCGCGAACGCATCCCGAACTTTGGCGGCATCAAGTACACCCACCTGGACGCGCTGGACTTCCAAGCGTGTCATCGCGAACACGGCGACGCGATCAAGCTCTACTGGGGATGCGATGAACTGCTCGTAACGGGCTTGGCACTCGGCGCGCACGGAGCCGTCGGCAGCACCTACAACTTCGCGACGCCGCTCTACCACCGCCTGATCGCCGCACACACAGCCGGCGCAACCGATGAAGCACGCAAGCTGCAGTCGAAGGCAGCCGAACTCGTCGAACTGCTGGCCGGCCACAACTACATGGCCGCGGCGAAGGCCACGATGAAGTATCTCGGCGTGGATGTCGGCTCGGTGCGCTGTCCGATGTCGCCGTTGGCAGACGGCGGCGAAGCCAAGGTGTTCGCCGACCTCGAACGATTCGGCCTCAACGGCCTGCGCGCATGAGGTTGCGCGCGCTCGCCATCCTGGTCTTCGCGCTGCTCGCCACCAGCGCAGCGTTCGCGCAAGACAGGCTTGTGTGGCAGGACCTGCCCGCGCTGCCTGATACGCCCGGCTATGGCGGTCCGTTTGTCGGCTCGCATCAGAGTCGCCTGATCCTCGCAGGCGGCGCCAACTTCCCCGAGGCGGCACCGTGGGAAGGCGGCCAGAAAGTCTGGTATGACCACGTGCTCGTGCTCGATCCGGGTGCAACAGAATGGCGCGACGCCGGCAAGCTCTCGGCACCACTCGCCTACGGTGCAGCAATCAGCACGGACTACGGCGTCGCGCTGCTCGGTGGTAGTGATGCAGAACGTCACTACGCAACGTGCCAACTGCTCATCATCGACCAGAAGACGCTGCGCGCGCGCTTCGAAGGCCTGCCTCCCCTACCGACGCCGACGGCGTTTCCGGCGGCGGCTGCAAACGGCACCACAATCTACGTCGCGGCCGGCAGTGACGGCAGTGACGCAACCGCGATGACGCATGCGTTCTGGTCGCTCGACCTGGCTGCCGACACGCGAGTATGGAAGGTGCTGCCAGCATGGCCTGGACCGGCGCGACACAAGGCCGTCGGCTTCATGCAAAGCAACGGCGTCAATGATTGCTTCTACCTGTTCAGCGGAGAGATTCCGCAGCGCGCAGCCGACGGCAAGCTGTCCTACGACTACCGCACCGATGGCTATAGCTACGACACCAAGCTCGGCGCTTGGCGCCAACTGAACGACCTGCCGACGCCAGTAGCGGCCGCGTGTTCGATGCCGCTCGGCCAGTCGCATGCATTGGTGTTCAGCGGTTCGACCGGCACGCACGTCACGGATCCCGATCCGAAGCCGGAGTTCCCGCGCCTCGCGCGCAGCTACCACACGATCACCGACACGTGGACCGACGCTGGCTCGATGCCAACCGGACTGGTCACTGCTGGCGCGGTAATGCACAACGGCGAGATTGTGATCGCCACTGGCGAGGTCAGCCCGGGTGTGCGAACGCCTGCCGTTCGCATCGTATCGACAGCGAACCAAGACGCCGGTTTCGGCGTCGTCAACACCATCGTGTTGGCGCTGTACCTGCTCGCGCTGGTCTGGATTGGGGTGCGATTCTCGAAGCGCGGCGGCGACTCGAACGACTTCTTCTTGGCCGGTCGCCGCATCCCTTGGTGGGCCGCTGGCATCTCGATTTTCGCGACGCAGCTGTCGGCGATCACGTTCGTATCGACACCGGCACTTGCCTACGCCAGCGATTGGCTGGTGCTGCCCGGCAAGGCGATGATCTTGCTGATGGCGCCGATCGTCGTGCTGCTCTACCTGCCGTTCTTCCGGCGGCTCAACATCACGACCGCCTACGAATACCTCGAACGTCGCTTCAGTCTGAGCGTGCGCCTGTTCGGCAGCGCTTCGTTCATCGCGTTCCAACTGCTTCGCATGGCGATCGTCGTGTTCTTGCCGGCGCTGGCGCTGTCGACGATCACCGGCATCGACGTCTACGCATGCATCCTGATCATGGGCGTGCTGTCGACGCTCTACACCGTGCTCGGCGGCATGGAGGCGGTGATCTGGACGGATGTGCTGCAAACGTTCGTGCTAATCGGCGGCATGCTGGTCGCCATCGTCATTGTTGCGATGGACGTCGGTGGCTTTGGCGTCGTCTTCGAAACGGCGAACGCAGCAAACAAGACGCGCATGTGGGACTGGTCGATGAGCACAACCGACCTCGCAACATGGTCGATCTTGTTGGGCACATTGGCGCTGCAATTCGGCCCCTACACCACCGACCAATCGGTTGTGCAGCGTTACCTGTCGACCAAGGATGAACGCTCCGCCGCGCGCGGCATCTGGCTCAATGGCCTGATGGCTGTGCCAGTCGGGTTGTTGTTCATGCTGCTCGGCACGTGCCTCTACGTGTTCTTCCAACATCGCCCCGAGCTGCTGCACCTCGGCATGAAGAACGACGAGGTGTTCCCGTTATTCGTCTCCAGCCAGCTACCTGCGGGACTCTCCGGCTTGGTGATCGCCGGCGTGTTCGCCGCCTCGATGTCAAGCCTCGACTCGAGCATGCACTCGATCGCGACCGCATGCACCGTCGACTGGCACCAACGACTGTCGCCCAACGCAACCGACAGCAGCAGCCTGCGGTTAGCCCGCCGACTCACCGTGGTGCTCGGTGTGATCGCCGTAGTCACGGCAAGCCTGCTAGTCACCTTCGACATCCAAAGCCTGTGGTTCTTCTTCCAGAAGTGCCTCGGCCTGTTGTCGAGTGGCCTCGTCGGCATCTTCGCGCTCGGCATCTTCACCAAGCGAGCCAGTTCTCGCGGCGTGTTGCTCGGCGCGTGCACCAGCATTGCCGTGCTCGCCTACATGACGTGGTTTAGCTCGCTGCACTTCTACCTCTACGCCGTGATTGGTATCACGACGTGCCTCGTCGTCGGCTACCTCGCAAGCCTCGCCATGCCCGACGACGAACGGGACCTGACTGGCCTCACCCGCAACGCCTGATCCGATTGATGAAACTCGAACGCATTGACGAATTGATTAGCGTTTATCGCGACGGCCTGCTCAAGGACACGTTGCCGTTTTGGCTGCGTCACGCAGTCGACAAGGAGCAAGGGGGCTTCATGTTCTCCGTCGATCGCGACGGCACGCGCCTCGACACGGACAAGGGCATGTGGCAACACGGTCGCTTCACGTGGTTGCTTGCAACACTTGATCGCGAACTGCACGGCACCGAGCACTGGCAACCCACCTGGCTGGAGACGGCAAAGCACGGCATCGACTTCATGCGTGCGCACGGCTTCGACGACGACGGCCGGATGTTCTTTCAGGTGACGCGCGACGGCAAGCCGCTGCGAAAGCGTCGCTACGTGTTTACCGAAGCCTTCGGCGCGATCTCGTTCGCGGCCTATGCACGCGCGTCCGGCGACCAACGCGCAGCCGACGAGGCGCGCGCGATGTTCCGGTTGATGATCGAATACAACACAACGCCCGGACTGATTCCGCCGAAGGTCGACCCTAGCACCCGCCCAAGCAAAGGTCTGTCGGGCCCGATGATCACACTGGTCACTGCGCAGGTGCTGCGCGACACCCTCGACGACGAGTACGCCAAGGAGTGGATCGACCGCTCAATCGACGAATTACGCGACTTCGTCAAGCCAGACCTGGAAGCGGTGCTGGAGATGGTCGCGCCGGATGGCTCGGTGATCGATCACTTCGACGGCCGCACGCTCAATCCCGGCCACGCGCTCGAAGCGGGATGGTTCGTTCTCGACGAGGCGCATCGACGCGGCGGCGACGCGGAACTAACGAAGCTCGGCACCGACATCGTCGATTACATGTGGCAACGCGGCTGGGACCAAGAGCACGGTGGCATCCTGTACTTCCGCGACCTCAACGGCGGACCGGTGCAGGAATACTGGCACGACATGAAGTTCTGGTGGCCGCACAACGAGGCCATCCTCGCGACGTTGCTTGCCTACCGCGCAACCGGCGACGCGAAGTACGCCAAGTGGCACCGCATGGTCCACGACTGGTCGCACAAGCACTTCGCCGACCCTGAGCACGGCGAATGGTATGGCTACCTACATCGCGACGGCCGCATCTCGGTGCCGTTGAAGGGCAACCTTTGGAAGGGCCCGTTCCACCTGCCGCGTATGCAGTTCGTCTGCTGGCAGGTACTCGAAGGCATGCGCAACGACGCCGCGTCGACAACCTCGCGCGAATGACCACGCGCGCGGCTACTCAGGAACGCTAGGCAGCGCCACCGGACCGCCGCCGATTGCGTGCGGCAACGGCGCCTTGGTGCGAAGCAACCAAGCGCGCAGTTCTGTAGCGAGCTCTCGCAGTTCACCTGGCCGCGATGACGCAAGATCGTGCGCCTCGTTGATGTCCGCCGCGAGGTCGAACAACGACCACTTGCGGGTCTCAAACCAGAACACGATCTTGAGGTCGCCGCGGCGCATGCTCGCGGCCGGCGTCGTGCGCCACGTACCCATCTTGGTGTTGGCCTGGAGATAGCCGGGAAAGTGCCAAAACAGCGAACGGGCCGCGACAGGCTTGGGTTCCATGCACAGGCGCCCGGACAAGTCGATGCCGTCGAGGGCGTGCTGATCATCGAGCGCAGCATGGGCGATGGCCGCAAACGTCGGATACAGGTCGAACGACTGCAACGGCGTCGCATCGAGCGTGCCGGGCAACACCCTGCCGTCCCAACGCGCAATGAACGGCACTCGTGTGCCGCCTTCAAACAGAGAACCCTTGCCCGCACGCAGTGGCAGCTGGTTGGTGACCTCCGCGCCCCCATCAATGCCAGCTTGCCGGTAGCCGCCAAGCCCGCCGTTGTCCGACGTGAACACAACCAGCGTGTTCGCGAGCAACTTCTGGCCTGGGCGAAGCGGGTCTTCGGTCTCCGCCAAGTACTTGAGAACGCGACCACAATTGTCGTCGAGGTTCTTCAGCATCGCGGCGTAGCGGCGGTTCTGGTGACGAAGGCCCGGCTTTGCTTTGGGGGTCGCTTCGATATCGGCAGCAGGCGCTTCGATCGGCGTATGCACCGAGTAGTGGCTGATGCAGCAGAACAGCGGCTGCTTGGCGCGCGCCATCCAATGCAACGCTTCGTCGGTCAAGCGGTCCGCCATGAACTGACGCGGCTTGCCATTCGCCCGCAAACCTGGGAACTCGAACGCGCCTTGCTGGTCCGCGAAGTTGCGAACCCGACCAACACCACCGCGATGATCGCCACCCGCTTGATGGTCGAAGCCCTGATCCGTCGGCGACCTGCCATCCTTGGCATCACCGAGGTGCCACTTGCCAAAATGCGCCGTCGTGTAGCCGGCAGCCTGCAATGTTTCTGGCAGTGTGACTACGGACGGAGCCAGCGTTGTTTGATTCGCAGCCGCATCAAGTTTGCGATACTGCGCCTTGCCGCGGTTGCCGCCACTCACGGTGTAGATGCCCGTGCGCGAAGCCCATTGCCCGCTCCACAGAGCCGCACGGGTCGGCGCACAGTTTGGCCCATTACTGTAGGCGTTCGGGAAGCATGCGCCAGCCGCCGCAAGCGCGTCGAGATTTGGCGTCTTGTAATAGGGCGAACCGTTGCCGCCATTGGTGCGACCCGTCGACAAGTCCGTCCAGCCAAGATCGTCGGCGAGCAAGAAGACGATGTGTGGTGGTTGCTCTTGCGCGGGCAGCGACGACACACCGAACATGCAAGCGAGCAACATGGCAGCGCCCCTCGCAGTCATCGCGTCTGAGAGCAGGAAGAACATCCCGAACATGGAGTGGACCTTGCCCGGGGTTTGGGCACGCGACGAAGACATCCGCATGCGCGCAGCGTAGCCCGGATCGCGACGGGAACATGCTGATCCCTACCGCAATTGCTATGCTACCACGCATGCGCACCCTCCCGTTCGCCATCGCCTTCGCGATCACCGCTGTACTGCTGCCGGCCCAGCAAGGAGGCGCGAAGCCAGCGGCACAAGAACTCGACTTCGCCGCCGCCGCAGACTTCTCAAAGGAGAATGCCGGGCTCGCGGTTCTGGTTTACGACGACGGCGAACTGGTCTTTGAGCAATACCAGAACGGGCACAAGCAAAGCCGCACGCAGCACATCTTCAGCGGCACAAAGTCGTTCGTGCCGATGGTCGCGCTGATCGCCCAAAAGGAAGGACTGCTCAAGCTCGATGAAAAGGTCTGCGACACGATCACCGAATGGCAGGGCGACGAAGAGCGCGAGCAGATCACGATTCGCCACCTGCTCAACTTCACTAGTGGTCTCAAGAACATCGATAACGACCTGCATTCCCTGAAGGCGCGCGACAAGTATGCGGCGTCGGTCGCGTGTGAGTGCACACGCGCACCCGGCAAGCGATTCCAATACGGCTCCAGCCACTTGATGGTGTTCGGTGAGCTGTTCAAGCGGAAGATGAAGGCGGCTTCGACGAAGGAGCACCCACTACCAAAAGACTTCGTCGGCTACTTGAAGGACCGCATCCTTAAGCCCATCGACTGCAAGTTCGGTGCGTGGTTGCGCGACGCCAAAGGCAACCCTGCGTTGCCCTATGGCGCCTACATGACGGCGCGCGAGTGGGCCAAGTTCGGCTTGCTGATAGTCAACCGCGGCAAGCACGGCGACAAGCAACTGGTGCCCATCGAGCACTTCGATGAGTGCTTTGTCGGCACCAAGGCCATGCCGTCCTACGGCCTGAACTTCTGGTTGATCGGCAAGGCCGCCAACCGCCGCAACGAGGCGATCCCCGCCGACACGGTGACAGCGGCTGGGATGTTTAATCAGAAGCTCTACATCATCCCGTCGAAGAATCTGCTCGTGGTGCGGCTCGGTCAGACCGGCGCGCGCACGCGCTTCAACGACGTAAAGTTCCTCACCGGCTTGTTCGGAGCTGGCGAGTAGCGCGACTACTTGCCGCTATTCTTGTGGGCAGCCACCCAACCGGGCGCCACACCTTCCTGCAGCTGCCCCTTCAAGCTGTCCTCCATCTGCTTCTTCGCGCTCGCATCGGCCCCACGCGCCAACCCGCGATCCGCGCGATCCATGCGATCCATGCGTCCAACGGTTCGATGGGCGACCAAGCCCTTGCCCGCCATCGTGCGCAAGAACTCCTGCACCGTGCTTTGCACGATGCCGCGGTCGGCTCCGAGCTGCGCATGTAGCTGACGGACGATTCCTTCGCCGACATCCCAGAGCACCTTCAGGATCTCCAATTCTTTGTCGGTCGGTGCCTTCTGTTGTTCGCTCACAACTCTACGCGTAGAGCGTCAAGTGACGAAGATGCCCGGGTCAGGCCCCCACCTGGACAGGTATCCCTTCAGGCGAAGCTTCCGCAACGCACTGTCAGAAGTCATGTAACGTATCGATCCGAAGATCTCCCGGCGAGGGCCCCACGGGCGATCGTAGCGGCCAAACACCCAGAAAATCCCGCTGTAGGAGTTCGGATTCCGCCCATCGAGGGCATACCGGTTGTTCAACTCGATGAGGATCGCAATCGCCTCGCGCGGCGAGCGAGTCCAGTGCAGCACCTTCTTGCCCCACAGCATGCGAAGGTAGTTGTGCATGCTGCCGGTCTCGCGCAACTCACGCTGCGCCGCGTTCCACAGTTCGTCGTGCGTCCGTGATTCCTCAAACTCATCGAGCGAATACACGAAAGGGCGCTCGTCCGGTTCGTGCTGCTCAAGCGATTGACGCGCCCAGTCCGGCAGCGAGTCGAACTCCGCGTAGTCATCACGCCGTGAAGTGAAATTGAACCCCAACTCACGCCACGTCACGAGCTGGTCCAGGAACCCTTCGGCAGCCTCCTCCATACCAAGCCATCCCCGCTGCCCACGTCGCTCCTCGGAAACCTGCTCCACCGACCACTCTTGCTGCTTCACAACTTCTGCGAACACCTCATGCGGCGAGATGTGTCCAAAGTGTAGGTAGGGCGACAAGCGGCTGGCACTGTCCGCATCCGGCTGGCTGCGATCGCCATAGCGAACGAGACGCCCCTTCAGAAAGTCGCGCAAACATTGCGTAGCCGCCTTGGCACCACCACGCAGCCCAACAGGTCTCACTTCGTGATCGATTGGCAAAGCCTGCAAAGCCTCTGGTTCTGCGCCAAGCATGGACTCGGTGGCCTGCGGCCAAGCCTGCGCAACCGTCTTCGGCACACGAGCAGTGCCAAGGTCGTAGCTGCGCAGCGGATCTCTCACCGGAACGTCGTCGAGATGCGGCAACAAGGTCTTCTGCAACGATCGACGGAAGTCGACTGCGCGCAGGAAGAGCTTGTCCGCTGCTCGCATGGGCAACAGGCCATTGCCGTCGACAACTTCGAGTTGAACCTCGAGGCGGGCCGCAGCTGCGGCCACCATGCGCGGCAAGAAGAAGCACGGGAACTCATCGGTCACGACGCAGCACGCGTTCTTGGCTAGTGCTTCCAACAACCCGCTGCCGGCCCCCGCTGCCGGCTCAACGTATGGATAGTAGGTAACCCCAGCGCTGGAGAACGCTGCCGCATTGTCCTGCATGCCCTGCAACACGAACGTGTGCAGCCGATCACTGGCCCACTGGTAACCGCAACGCAGCGCCTCCATGACCAACACTGGCCGCCCCAGCTCCCGGGCGCGTTCCACGGCCCGCTGTAGACCAAAGTTGGACTGCCGCCGCCTGGCGCTAATCATCCAGTAGAGCACGTAGTCGCCACCGCTGTTAACGGCCGACTGGTTGGCGGAGCGCACGCGAGACTGAGGAACTGGTGACACTGTGAAACGCTTCGACGAACCGCAGCTGATAGATGCAGTTCTCAGCCGGGATTCGTAACGTGTATCACCACATGAAACGCGGCAATAAAGAACTGCTAGTCGTCGGCGATCGCGTCCTGGTCAAGGCCGAGCAAGGCGAACGCATGACCAAGGTCGGCCTCTACTTGCCGGCCAACGTCGCCGAGAAAGAAGAGGTGCAAGGCGGCCGAGTCATCGCCGTCGGCCCCGGCCAACCGCTACCGCCACCGAACGATGAGCAGGAGCCGTGGAAAGAGGGCTACCGCAACCCGCGCTTTTTGCAGATGGAAGTCGGCGTCGGCGACCACGCGCTGTTCTTCCGCAAGGCGGCGATCGAGATCACGTTCGAAGATGAGCGCTACCTAGTCGTGCCACACGGCGCGATCCTCGTCGTCGTTCGCAATGGCAAGGACGGCTCGGTGCCAGACCAGCTGCCCGACGACATCTAGACTGCAGCAGCGGCATGCGGCGACGGAACGCGCGTCTCAAACGGTCTTCTGCAGCGCCAGCGCGGCCTCGTCGACAACGTCCTGCAACGCATTCTTCGACGTGTCGATTACCACGTCGGCTTGGCGATACAGCGGTTCGCGTTCGGCCAGGATGCGACGCAGATCCAAGAACGCTTGCTCGTTGTCCGCCATCGGTCGCGTATCGCCTTGGGCGATCACGCGCTGCCAATGATCTTCGGGAGCAGCGCGCAACCACACCGTGCGCGCGTGCCGCTGCAGCGATTCGTAGTTGTTCTCATCGCTGACGATGCCACCACCGACAGCCACGATGCAGGGTTCGCCAGCAAACAGCCGCGCCAACTCCGTGCGTTCGGTCGCTCGGTAGTACGACTCACCATGCATCTGGAAGATCTCGCCGAGGCTTAAGCCACTGGCCGATTCGATGCAGTGGTCAAGTTCGACGAACGGCACCGCCATGCGCTCGGCAAGCAGCGGCCCAACCGTGCTCTTGCCTGCACCCCGCAAGCCCAACAGCGCGATGTGTTCGCGCGAGGCTGCAGCGCCGAGCAGCGAAGACAGCTCGACGTCGAGCGTCGTCGCCAGGGCATGCACGCGCAGCAACGAAGGATTGGCCTGCGCGGCTTCGACATCGGCAAGGAATCGCTCGCTGATATCGGCGCGCTCCGCCAGATCGCGGCGCGACCAACCGCGCGCCTTGCGAAGGGACCGCACGTTGGCGGCCAACACATCTAGTAATGGGTGCTGATGACTCAGAACTGATGACCTAGAAGAAATACCACTCGGTCGTGGTCGTGATCATCGAACTCGTAGCCGCACCCCCAAACAAGAAAACCTGCCCCTGAGGCGTGCGCATCATGCCCGCGCCAGCGCGGCCACTGTTCATCGTCGGACCGGGCGAGAACGTATTCGTCGCCGTGTCGAAGATCTCGGTGGCGGACAATGGCGTCGGTGACAGGATGCTGCCGGCACCGCCACCCGCGAGCAGGAATTGGCCGTTTCCGATCGCCCAGCCCAACAGATTGGCGCGCGGTGAGGCGAGCGAACCGACTGTGGTCCAAGTGTTTGTCGACGAGTTGTAGATCTCCGCGGTGGCGGTCGGATTGCCGGGGTTGTACGGGATGATCGACAGGCCGTTCATGCCACCAGCGACGAGCCACTGGCCCGGCGCCATCTCAACGGCGTCGGTCAACGCACGCGATGTCGACATCGACGGACCCGAGTTCATCGTGTTGTTGGCCGGATCGTAGAGGTCGCACGACGAACGCACGGTGGGCACCCAACCGAACAAGAAGTTCGTGTCCCAACTGATGCCACCACACAGCAAGATCTTGCCGTCGGGGCGGTGCAGCGCCATGTGCGCAGCGCGCGGGTCACTCATCGCCGGACCGTTCGTCCACGTGTTCAGAACCGGGTCGTAGATCTCCGTCGTGTCGACGGCATCGTGAATCGCCGATAGCTGCGTCGGCGTCACAGTCAACGCATCTAGGCCACCAGTGATGAACACGCGTCCATCGGCCAGCAACGTCGCGGTCTGTCCCATGCGCGGCGAGTTCATCGAGGCGACGAGCGTGAAGGTGTTCGCAACTGGGTCGTAGACCTCGCAGGTCGATTGCGGGTTGTTCGCGCCATCGACACCACCGGTAAGCAGGAACGTGCCGTTCTGCAATTCGGTCATCGTGTGCATCGAACGCGGCGTTGTCATCAGCGGGCCGTAGCTGAAGCTGTCCGTGATCGGGTCGTAGACCTCAGTCGTGTCGGTCGCAAGCTGCGCCAACAACTGACCACGGGCACCGCCAACGACCAGCGCGCTGCCATCCGGACGCTGCAGCGCCGTCGCAAACGCACGCTGCTCAAACATGAACACGTTGCGGTCCTCGAACTCGCCTTCGCTGCCGAAGCGAACCACGCTGCCATTGCTGATACGATCGAGGATCGTCGGCTGCCACTGGAACGTCACAGCTTGGAAGAACAACGCCTGACCGATCAGCACCGGCGAAGCTGTCAAACTGACCTGCTGCGTCGCAACCAAGTTGAGATCCGCAGCCACTGGCCAGGCAAAGCCAAGCAAGTCGAGGCCGATCGACAGCGAACGAGGATCATTCGGATCGAATAGACCAATCGGCGTCGGGCCCGCCGTCGTCGACGGCACGATCATCATCAACTCAAACGGGTTGAGGGCCGGGGCTACCGTCATCGTTATGTCACCAGGCAGCGAGCCGCCGATCACATCCAACTGCAGTGACTGGGCGGAAACTGTGGCGAGCAGCGAACCGAACAAGAGAGGCGAGAGAAGGTCTCTTAGGGCAATCATGAATATCTCCGAGGTAACCGGATTATGCGGGATCAGGAACTTAGGGAAGCCCCCTAACACTGACTAAAGCCAGGGGCGGGCAAGAGTCCGATCTTGTACTGGGGCGCGCAGTTGCAACTTGACACGCCCTACGCGCCACAAAGTACTGCATATGTGCCCTGACGGGCACAACTGACACAGCTCGCTGGCTACATCGGAGTCGAGACCTGGGCGGCTGCCTTTCCTCTCGCCAGGATCGGAGAGCCAACGGCTCCAGATGGAGACCTTTCCATCCGCCCTCACGGGCACCCATCAAAATGTAGAACAGAGTTTCTAGCCGGCTGGGTTCGCCCAGCTGGCCGGATCTTATTGTGCCCAGCATCTGCAAGTCAGAGCTGCGACTCGCAGATAGCCATGGCCCGGTGCCTAGCGCCGGTATCAACGGAACGACGGAGAACCAGAGACTGCCCAGCTTGAGGCTTGCACGCAGCCCCATTTGCGCCAGGATCACGCGCATATGCCAATCTACACAGGCACAGGCGACGAAGGCCAGACCGGGCTATTCGGCAACCGCCGGGTCCCCAAGGACGACGTTCGCATCACTGCCTACGGCACGATCGACGAGCTCAACTCCGTTCTCGGTGTGCTCGGAGCCGAACTCGATGCAGCCAATAAAACTGTCGAGACTGTCAGCGCGCCGTCCCGTTCGCAGGTGAAATCTATCCAGGACGCCCTGTTCGAAGTCGGCGCGGACCTCGCCACCGAAGATGGCAAGGCGTCGGTACCCCGAGTGGAGAAGGCGGTCGCGGAGCTCGAGGCGTGGATTGACGCGTCCGAAGAGCAGCTACCGCAGCTCAAGACGTTCGTGCTGCCGGGTGGTGGCAAGATCGCGTGCCAGCTGCACGTCGCGCGAACAGTCACCCGTCGCGCCGAACGCTGCTATTGGACGCTGCGCCGTGAAGTAGCCGCCACGCACCCGGTGCCAGGAGTCATCGGAATCTACCTTAACCGCCTGTCAGACCTGTGCTTCTCGTGGGCACGACTGGCCAACCAGGCAGCTGGGATCGACGACGTGCCATGGACACGCTGAGCTGCAGCTACACTGAGCTGCAGGTAAGCTGAGCTGCAGGTAAGCTGAGCGGTGGCTCGGGGCAGCGCGGAATAGTCGGCGCCCACGAACAAGATCGGGGCTGATCAACAGCCCCTTGATTCGACACAACCCCCTATGAGTAGGGGGCTAGCGAACTAGCTTATACCGGACCAGCGGCCGTACGGCCGAGGCGGCAAGCGCGGCGCAGCCACATCATGGCGCGCTCGACTTCGCGAGGGCCCGTCACCGGGATCTCAACGAACTCGCGGGAGTGCGGGTCACCATCATCCGGCATGCGCTTCGCGCCGATGATCTTAAGTGCTTCGGTTACTTGCGGAGGTGCGAGCTTGACGACTACACCCTTCTTACCGAGGTAGGAAAAAACCTGACCGCGAACGAGGAAGCAATCCTTCTCGTCTTTCTTCTCGCGGGTCACATCCTTCCAGGCGCAGAGTCGCTCGACAATAGTGGCTAGTGGATCCATTTGGGGGAGCAGTATACCGAGAGACCCCCTTCTCTGCCAGCGTGACGGGCGATCCCCGGGCAGAACGGCTAAAATGAGGCTTGGCGAACCAACTCGCAATTGGCGGAACCCGGTCACCGCGCAGCGACTACGTCACTCAGAAGCCAAGCGACAACCACCACGCCGGGCCGCCATCCAATGTGAGTGGAGAGCTCGCGGAGACCAAAACGGGCTGCAGAATCGCGCGCAAACCGACTGCAGACGGCTGACTTGGTAGCGAAAACGAGCCCGACCAGGTGCCATCCGGGACCGAAACGGTGTGATCCCCAGGCCCTAGCGTGCCTCGGGCGCGCCTAACTCCGCCAGAACATGTTCTTGGTCACGAGCCACATCATCGCCGGATACTCATCCAGCCGGCGCCGCAGGTACTCGATCGCCAAATCCCAACCCAATGCGAACGGCACGTAGAGCCGCGCCGTGATGCCTTGCCGCATCATGTCCGTCAGGAAGCGGTCGCGCGGCACGCCGTAGAGCATCTGGATCTCAAACTGATCCGGCTTTGCGCCAACGCGCGGCACAACCTCTTCGAGGAAACGCCGCACGTAGGCGACGTCATGCGACGCGAACTCGACGTAGTGGCCGCGCTCAAGCAATCGCTCGGCGAACACCAACATGCGATCCTTCATTGCCGGCTTCTCAGCTAGCGCGATATCAGACGGTTCCTTGTAGATGCCAATCACGAGACGGACGCGCATGCCCTTCGGCAGCTCATCGATGTCCTTCTCGGTCCGGTTCAAGCGCGTCTGCAGCACGCAGCCGATGTTGCGCAGCCCCTCTTGGTGCATCACCCGCAGCGTCTCGAGCGTGAAGTCGGTCCAGTGCCGGCCTTCCATGTCGACCGACACATCGATGTTCGCAGCGGCTGCCTTCCTACTGATCTTCAGTAGCGCCTCGCGCGAGCCGGCCGCATCACCACCCTCGTGGAGCGGCGAGGTCGTGTAGGAAGAAGGCTTTAACGACAGCGTCGGGCGGTCCGCCGGAGCGAGCGCCTGGGCCGCATCGACCATGTCGAGATAAGCCTGCAGATTGCGTTCGGCCTGCTCGGGCTGCTTGATGTCCTCAGCCAGTAGGTCCAGCGTAGACAATAGCCCGCGGTCCTTGCGGAGCTTGGTGACGACCTTCATAGCCATCGCCAGCGAATCGCCAGCGACGTAGGGCTTCGCAAAGAACCGGACCATGAAGGCCGGGATGATCCGAATCAGGGGGTTCACGTTCGCCGCAGATCATGCCAACCCGAGGCCCCAGAAACCATTCAGGCCTGGGAGTTGCCTCATGTCGCCCATGCCATCGGGTCGATGCAAGACCAGGAATCGAAGTGCCGCCTGGTAGCGGCCGAGGCGAAGTCATGCGCATAACGTTATTGCTCGAAGTCGCGGACCAGATCTGGGGCGGCGTCAAGGTTGCCCTTGAGGACGCCAACTGGCTCAGTCGGCGTGGTCATCAGGTCACCGTCGTCAGCCGCTCTGGCCCTCCAGCCTGGATGAAGTTGGAGTGTGGATTCCAACAGGTTGAGGACTTCCGGCCCGAACACCTGCCCGACGGCGATGTTCTGATCGGCACGTTCTGGAGCACGGTGCCTTGGACCGCGAGTGCCGGCCCGCAGAAGGGCGTGCCCGTACACCTTTGCCAAGGCTACGAAGGCGACAACCCTGAGAACGAATCGATGCGAGATCGCATCGAGGCGACCTATCGCCTGCCCGGGTTGCACCACATAACGATCTCACCGCACCTGACCGCGTTGATGCGCGATCGCTTTGGCATTCGTGCGCACGAAGTCACCTACGTTGTCGATCACGATGTACACAAGCCGGCACAGAAGCGCCCGCCGCAATCCCCGTTGCGCGTCGGCCTCGTCGGCCCCTACGCGATTCCGTGGAAGGATCTGCCGACCGGCTACCAAGCATGCCAGCTCGCGCACAAGGCCGGCCAAAACCTGATCCTCGTGCGCGCGTCGAACACGCCGCCGAGCCCAGAAGAACAAGATCTGCCGTTCCCGGTTGAATGGCACCAACAACTGCGCCCCGATCAAATGGGCGACTACTACCGTTCGCTCGACGTGTTCCTCGGCACCAGCAGCGGCGTGGAAGAAGGCTTCTTCTTGCCGGCGATCGAAGCGATGGCGTGCGGCGTGCCGAGTGTGCTGACCGACATCCCATGCTTCCGCAACCACACGAACCTGGTCAACCACGATCGCTATGCGCTGTTCGTCGATGCCCAAGATCCAACAGCGATGGCCGAAGCGATCGTGCTCGCTGGCGCCCTGCCGGACGTTCGCACTGCACTGCGCGCCGGCGGCATTGAGGTGGCCAGCCACTACCATCCGGATCGCCACGGAGAACAACTCGAACAGGTTCTTCAACAGCTAGCTGCGACGACTGCGGAAATCGCGCAGCCGACAAAACGTCCAAACGAGCAACGTCCGCAAGGCGAACTGCGCCTGCTGACCAAGGAGATCCCCACGCCACCGTTGCCGGTCAGCCTGCCGATGCCAGAACGGTCATTGCTCTCAGGCGACGCGACGTCGAACACCGAGGTGCCAATTCAGCAGGTCCCGCAAAACAGCAGCTTCGCCGACAGTATCTCATCGCTTGCCGACAAGGTGTTCGGCAAGAAGGCCGACAACGACAACCCACTGGCGCGATTGCTAGGCGAACTGCACGACGCCGCGCATCAAGAGAAGGCCAAAGGCAACTTCCGCAACGTCGCACGCTTGCTTGAGGCAGCCCGCTGCTTGAGCAACGACGACAAGGCAGACGTGCTGTCGAAAGCAACGTCGCGGCTGGCGAGTGGCAACGCCGAACAGGCGCTACAACTCTACGACGAACGGCTTGAATCCGGTGATGACGACGAAGAGCTGCATACCGGCCGCGGCAACGCGCTGCATGCACTCGGTCGCATCCACGAAGCGGCGCAGGCATTCCGTGCCGCGCTCGCTGTCGGCGCGCGCACGCCCGACAACTACAACCGTCTCGGTGTTGTGCTCTACCAAGCCGGCGACCTGATCGCCGCGCGCCAGAGCTTCGAGCGCGCCCTGATGCTCAACCCCAACCACATCGACGCACGCGCCAATCTGAGCGCGTTGCCTGCGGCCTAAGCGCACGCGCCATGCGCATCCTGTGCAACCTGCCACTGGAGTGCTTTGACGACCGCGCAGCGATGCGCGACGTCGAACTGTGCACGTTCGGGCCGCCGGATCGCATGATGGTCGATGGCGTGCACTACCCGTTCGACGTCGCGTTCGACCCCTCGCGCCAAAGCTGGCACGAACTCGCAGCCGCACTTCCGGACGGGTTTGAGCCGGATCTCGTACTGATCTACTGGCCCGACCAAGAGCCGTTGCCCAACGGCATGGAGCACTGTCCGGTTCCCGTGGTCGGCGTCGTCTCCGACTACAACCTGACGCTGCCTTACCTCGTCGGTCTGTGGCCGATGTTCGACTCACTGCTATGCGACCGCCACGGCCAAGAGTTGTTCACACGATTGTCATTCGCGGACGTGCGCTACTGGTGCCAGTTCGCGCAGAAGCGCCCATTCCACCGCGTCTATGCAGACGTCAGCACTCGCGACATCGACATCGGCTTCGCCGGCAACCTAAACCCGATCGTGCAGCGCGAACGCGCTGATTGGATCGAACGCGTGCAGCAACTGTCTTCGCGCGGCATGCACAGCGATGTGCGCCAAGGCATCTCAGGCGAAGACTACGGTCGTTTCCTCAATCGATGCCGCATCGGCTGGAATCGTAGTATCCGGGGCGAGATGAACCTTCGTGCGTTCGAAGTGCCGGCGTGCGGTGCGCTGTTGATGATGGAGAGTGACAACCTCGAAGTGCGCGACTTCTTCGTGCCCGACGAAGAGTGCGTGCTCTACGACGACAACAACTTCGAAGCAACCGTCGAACAACTGCTGCGCGACCCCGATCGCACCAACCGCATTGCCGAAGCCGGCCACCGACGCGTGCAAGAGCACCGGCTCGGCAACCGCCTGCACGAACTGCAAGACCTCGCGAAGGGCGGCCTGCGTCGCCCTCAAAGTACCGAAGCGGACCGCGTGCTCGGCCGAGCGATGGCGATGCTGCCGACGTGGGCTCCCGGTGAGACGATCGCCAAAGCGGCCATTGCCGCCCACAAGCTCGCACCCGACGATCCACGCGCCCTCAATCTGATGGCACTGGCAACGCTGCGCTGGCGTGGCAATGAAGGTGGTCAAGCAGCGTTCGATCTATTGCGCCGCGCTCTCGAAGTGTCGCCCTCCTACCTGCCGGCCATCATCAACTTGACCGCCCTCGCGCACGCCAGCGGCAACCAAGCCCTCGTGACGCAGGTCGAAGCAGAACGCGACCGTCGCCTAGCCAACACCCCGGACTGGTCCGGCATTGATGGCCCAACCTTGCCGTTCGGCTTTGACGTCTGCGCCATTGATCGATCACTGGCCCTGCAGCAAGCGATTCGCAGCAACGAGCCAGCGGCCTACACCGCGTCGCTGGTCAACTAACTCGCAGCTCTACGTTGCACGCGGGCTACTCGACGTCGCCCTTGTCGAGCAACGCATACTTGACCCAACCGCGACCTTCGTCCGTCAGCTTCCAGCGGCGGTCGTGCACGTCTAGCAGGTTCTTGTCGCGCTTCTGGTTGAGTGTGTCGGTGATGTTCTTCGGTATCTCTTCGCCCGCTTCACCAAGGGCGTCGACAATGTCACTACTGCGCCACTCCGTGCGGCCACAGTGGGTCTCAAGCCAATAGGCGACCACGCCAGCCTTGTCGCCGTGGGTCTTAGCCGACGAACGAGCTAGCAACTCGCGCGGGGTGGGCACTTCCGACCTCACGTCCTGAGCCATCAATTCGGGGAGCTGACGACGCAGCGCTTGCAGCACGCCATCAAGCTGGTCCTGGTCGACCTCGCCACGGCAAGTCAGCTCGACGGTGCCAATTCGAATTTCGATCTCGCTAGTCATGACTCCCGCCTTCATCGGCTCGCGCGACTAGAAACATGAGGCCTCATACTAGAAAAACTCGTTCTCTCTATTCGGGAGGGCCCGTGAGCCGTCCGTTCGTCGAGCCACACTCCTTGGGCCTGCCATGGTCGGCAACGGAAGCTCTCCGGCAGACCCAATCGTCAGCTTGGCGCTGAGCAGCTGCAGCGCCTCGGCGGCTACGCGCAGGCGACGGTGAACCTCGGGAGCCTCACGCTTGACGCGCCGCAGGAGTGCTTCCAGCCGCCAAACAGCACGAAGCGCCTGGTCACGGAGGGACGCCCGCTTATAGCGCGCAAGCGTGTCTGCATAGGCTGCCTTGGACGCGGCGGTCGGAGTGCTGATTCGTTCGAACTGGGGGTCGTTATTCGTCATGATTCTCCCTTGCGCCCGGGGTTGCGGGTGCAACCCAGACTTCGACCTGGAAGCGATAGCGACTGAATAGAAACGCCTAGAAAAGGCGAGCTAGTCTCGGTGAGGCTCGCCAGGGCACGGCGCACTAGACGCCAAGACTTCGCTCGCTGCAGCTCGCTGCTTGCTGCACGAGTATCGCAATCGGCAACGATTACGCAGCTCGTGGCGAGCGATTGGCACCTCATGAGTGGGCTCAGAGATGCGCCCCAACACCAGGCAACGACGCCTGCTGCGATCCCTCAACACCAATCGAAACGTAACGGACATGGCCCTCAACAAGACCCTTGGCGCACTTGCCACTTCCCTGCTCGCAACAGCACTCACCGCCCAAAACGTGGTGCATGTCGGAGTGGGCATGACCAACTCCGGCACCTCTGGCAACGAACTCTTCTTCGTTCACGAAGACGGCGACGCGACCGCCTACCTCAAAGCGGGCTCAGACGCAGTCGTTCTCCTTGGCGGACCAGTCTTTGGCGGCTCGTGCGATACCGCGGACTGCGTGGGCGACGACTACGTGTATGCCGTCAACAACCGCTGGGAGCTGATCAAAGCCGACTGGGACGACCTGCTGTTGGTCGAGGCTGGTGACGCAGTTCACCTGCGCGACTGCACCGTCACCGTCACCCCGATGACGGGCCAGCAGTACAACGCCATGTTCTTCGACTACTGGGGCAGCTACCCGTGGGAGATCGATCCCTACCAGCTCCTCGACTGGACGCAAGAGCCCTGCTAGCCGTGCGCCGTCGCCACCTCGCCAGCATCGCCGGCTTCCGGTGGCATCTCTTCCGCGAGCTTCAGCGCGTTCGCTTCCGCCTCTTCGAGATCGCCGGCGTCCCATAGCAAGTCAGCGATTAGCGCATGTACTTCCTTGCGTGGATCGCGCAACAGCTGCTCGAGCACAGACAGCCCAACTTCTGCCGGCATGCGCGTCTGAATCAACGGATGTTCCTTCGCCGACTCGACCCACTTCTCATCGGAGAACGGGCGGTAGCGACAGAAGAAGTCCAAGTGCCACGGCAAGAACCGCATCGTGCGTTCGCGGCCCTTCTCGTCGTCGCGGAAGTGCTCCTTGAGCTTGCCGGCGAAGTTGAGGTAGACGCCGAGGCGCTCCTTGGCAGTCGGCTCCCACGCCTTCTGCTCGGTGATCTCGCGGAAGATCCACGGCTTGATCAACGCACCGCGACCGATCATCACCGACGCGACGCCACTTTGCTTCCAGCGGTCGCGCACTTCGTACCACGTCAGCAAGTCGCCATTGCCAATCACCGGGATGCTGCGCTCCGCCGCGATCTCGCCAATCGTGTCCCAGTCGGCGGCGCGTGAGTAACGCTGATCCTTGGTGCGGCCGTGAATGCAGATCGCTTTGGCGCCGGATTCTTCACAAACCCGAGCGACCTCGCTGGCGTTTTGTTCTTCCTCGGACCAACCGAGCCGAATCTTAACGGTGACGGGCACCGAAATGCCTTCAACCATGCCTTCAACCAGTCGTGCTAGCTTCTTGGGCTTGCGCAGCAGGGTCGCGCCCATGCGCCGCTTGACGATGTCGTGAATCGGACAGCCGCAATTGAGATCGATCCAGCTAGCCCCGCGTTCGACGGCCACAGCGGCCGCCTTGACTGCGTCATCGATGCGCATTGCGGCAATTTGGGCACCAAAGCACGTCTCGTCTTCGTGTTTGCGCAGCAGCGCCAGCTCGCTGCGGCTGCCCTTGACGACCTGGTAGGCGTAGGCCATCTCACCCATGGTGACGGTGCAACCGTGTTCCAAACACAATCGACGGAACGGCAAATTGCCGCCCTTCGTCAGAGGAGCAAGGAAGACGCGATTACTAAAGTCCATCCACGCCACTCTGTCCGTTTGTACGCTAGCTTTCCATCGCCGCTATCCTGCTTCTGCCCCTCATTGCCCACCAAACTACCATGCAACTCTCCCATCTGCTCGGCGCAGGAGTGTTGATCGCAGCAGTCGGATTCTCGGTTCGCGGTAACGCGGACAACGAAATCCGACTTGTGATTGACCCCGTGCAACCGACGACGAGCTCGTCGGCGGCGCAAGCCATATCCCCAGCGCCTCTCCCCATACCGCCTGCATCTGCGGTGGCAAACGGTCACTTTGTACTGGTCGTAGAAGGCGACCGCAACGCACTAGCGGTGTCATTCGCGCGCAAGAAGGCCGCGCGATGGGCTGGCGTGCCGAAGGGCTTTGACAGCAACTGGCGGGTTTCGATTCGCGACGAATCAGGCAAGGAGTTAGCGGACGTGCCGCTCGATGTCAGCCCATTCGCAACCGATGCGAAATCGGTCGGCAAAGGCCCGCGGGTAAACGGCTGCTTCGTCATCGAGTCGAAGATTGGCTTGTTGCTCAACGTGCCAGCGTTCGCGGCGGCGCAGAACTACGAGTTCTCACGCACCGAAGCAGATGGCGTCAAGGTGGTATTGGGTGCAATGACCGGCAATGCCGTTCGTGAACTATCCGGAGGTGGACGATGAACTTCGCGAAGCTACTAGCACTACCACTAGTTCTTGCACCACTGAGTCTCGGCCTGCTGACCGCGTCCCTCCAGGCGCAAACGGTGAACACGATCATCAGCAACGGCACCACCGACACTCGCTACGACATCGTCATTCTCGGCGATGGCTACCAGGCGAGTGAGCAGACACAGTTTGACAACGACGTCACCGCGTTCCTGACGTCGCTGTTCCAACGCGAGCCTTACAACCTGTTCGCGGACTACTACAACGTGCACACGGTGTTCCGCTCCAGCATCGACAGCGGCGCCGATCACCCAGATGCATCGCCGCCGATCTTCGTCAACACGGCTTACGAAGCGACCTACAACTTCGGTGGCACGCCCCGCTGCCTCTACATCCAGAACACGTCGCAGGCTTTGGCGGACGCGGCACTGGCACCGGCCACTGAAGGTCGCGTCATGGTGATGGTCAACGACAGCCGCTACGGCGGCTGCGCGGCGACGTTTGCCGTCAGCTACAACGGCAGCAGCATGAGCGAAGTGCAAGCGCACGAACTCGGCCACAGCCTTGGCCAACTGGCTGACGAATACCAATACAACGGCAACACCTACACCGGCCCCGAGCCAGGATCGGTCAACCTGACGACATCGCCCACCGGCCAGAAGTGGTCGATCTGGCATGGCACGCAGGGCATCGGAGCGTTCCAAGGCGGCGGCTACAACCAGTATGGTCTCTACCGCCCGCGCAGCACCTGCCTGATGCGTGACCTCGGTGTGGTGCTGTGCCGCGTCTGCCAAGAGAACATCGTAAAGATCACGAACGCGATCGCGAACGTGATGACGTCGACGTCACCGGCAAGCTCGTCGATAACCGTCACCACGCCAAACGTGCAGGCGTTCTCGTTCACGCACTACGTGCCTGCGAGCAACAACCCAGTGGTCGAATGGGAGGTTGACGGTGTCGTACAAGCCGGCGCCACCACGACCAACTTCACCCTCGATTCCACCCAACTGACGCTCGGCAGCCACACGGTAGTGGCGCGCATCACCGACCATTCCGACCGAGTGCGCAGCGACCCGTCGATGCTGATGGAAGAGGAGCACACGTGGCAAGTGCAGATCAGCGATCCGACGCTGGCGCAGCTACGCATTCCGGCGTTCACCGTCAGCATGGTCCTCGTCAACCCGGGGTCAACGGTGACCCTGTCGCCGACCATCATTAACGATGGCCCCGCTGCGTCCGCGCCTTGCACCGTCGAGTTCTTCCTGTCGCCGAACTATGCGACCTACACGACGCAAGACACCCTACTCGGCAAAATCGACATTGGCAGCCTCAGCAACGGCCAGCAAACCAGCGGCCTGCAGCTCAACGCGAAACTGCCGTGGAGTATGCCGCTGAACGTGATGTTCGTGCATGCCGTAGTCGACCGACAAAACGCGGTCATCGAAAGCAACGAAGGTGACAACATCTCGTTGCGTTCGCTGTTTGGCCAACAGGGCCCCTGTGAAACGGGCCTCGAGTTCCAGGACTCGTTGGTCACGCCGTTCGCCGGCTCGATGTCGCTTGCCGCAGGCGGCACGGTGCATCCCACGGTCGTCGCACCATGCACGGCCCCAACCCCGACGCTCTACCTGATCGCCTGGACTGGTTCTGGCACGAACCCCGGCACCCCACTCGGTCCGGGACTGACGTTGCCACTCAACTTTGATGGGCTGACGCAAGCGAGCCTCGATGGCTTGAACGGCCCGATCTTCGGCGGCTTCTTGGGCGTCCTCGACGCACAAGGCGTTGGCCAGGCGCAGTTCACGCTGCCGCCGTCGACCGCGATCCCAACCGGCACGACGCACTTCGCGACGGTGTTGCTAGGTTCGACGCAGCTGTTCACTGCGGTGAGCAACGCGATCGCATTGACGATCCTGCCGTAGCGAGCGCCGGCCTGGGCGCAGGATTCATGCGAGAATAGTCCGAACCTACGGCAGCTTGCCTACACTCATGTAGGCAAGCTGCCACCACGGAAGAAGGCTACGCATCGATCCGCCCGGCGCCTCGCAACTAGGCCCCTCACCTTGCTGCTCGCAGGCGCAGCCATCGGCCAAGGCGCGACCAAGCCCAGCCCCATAAAGCCTGGCCAGAAGCACATGGTGCGCTTCTCGTTCAAGCAAGACGCCAGGCGTCTCACCGTTTTCGAAATAGCCACACGGCAACAGATCAAGCCGGCCGCGACGCCGAAGGCGAAGCCCGGCAAGTAGCTAGCGGAGCTGCAAGAACCCGACCGGATCGCCGACCACGGCGGTCTCTATCAGTTCGTCCGAGGCATCGATCTCGCGCCCTTCTGCCGCAGCAAGATCCAAGAACCAGGACACCTCTTCGGCGGACGTCGTGATGCACGCATCGCGGTCGAGCAGTTGATACAGACCGCGCGCCAACTCGCGCGCATCCTCGCGTTCGGCAGCGAACTGCTCGAGGTCCAGCTGCACCGGCGGCAAGCGCCCATAGGCGACACCACTCAACGCCGGCCAGATGTCCGGGTCGGTAAACACACTGATGCACCCAAGGTGATCGAACGCCTGGTCGCCGGCGACCTCGCGCGCGTCGCCCGCCTCATAGTGCAGCGTCACTTGCGGCGCCCCCTTGGCGAGCGCCTCATTGAGCAGGTCGCACTCTTCTTCGCGCAAATTGGCAGCGACAGCGGAGCGCTGCAGCAACAGCACCTCCGCGATCATGATCGGCAGCTCAGCCACGCCGGCGCCAACCCAAAGGGACGTGCCTTCGGGCTTCACGAAGCGTTCAAGCCGACGCGCTAATTGACCACCGAGCTCGACCACCAACTTGCGCCGGTCTTGCCAAAGCTGTTCGCCATCCTCGTGGAAGTAGAGCTCGCCGAGCTTGCCCCAGTCGGCAGCGGCGAACACCTTCTTGACGACCTTCTCGACGTCAAGCCAATCATTCGGAGTGGGACTCAAGCGCCACTCCACAGTTCACCGATCGCCCTCAATCGCGGCCACGCGAAGATGCCGGTCTTGTGACCGTCGCTCCACACAAACGAGAGCGCGTAGCGGCCGACCAACTCTTGGCCAAGCAGGATGATGTCCTCGCGAATCGTCTTAGGATCGAGCAGCGCCTTGCCGGACCCCTCCTCCACGCAACTGGCGCACGGACACGAAAGCCGCAGATCGCGAGCCTTGTAGTCGGAGACGGCGCCGTCCTTCCACTCGATGCGGAAGTGGAACGGGGTGACGAGATCGGCCTTTTTCGGAACGGGATTGTCCATTGCTTGCAAAGCTTCGGCTTGCGATTGACCGGAGGATCCCGGACAAGTTTACGCATGCGGTTGGGTGGACTCATTCTGGCAGGCGGACGCAGTCGACGCATGGGTCGACCAAAAGAGTCGTTGCCGATTGGCGGCACCACGATGCTCAACTGGCAGTGCCAAACCCTCCTATCGTGCACGGAACCGGTCGTTACCGTCGGTCGCGACCCCAGCCAGGCTCTCCCAAAGATTCCGGTCGAAGTCGATGTGACGGTCGACGAATTGCCTGGCGAGGGCCCCCTCGCTGCGATTGTGGCCGGACTGAAGCACTTGCGCGACCACCACGGCTTCGGCGAACGCGACGCCGCGATGACGGTTGGTTGTGACCAACCGTTCTTGACTGCGGCAACGGTGCGGTGGCTGCGCGAGCGCATCGGCGATGCCGATGTCTTGATGCCGCAGGCCCGCGAGAAGCTGCAACCGTTGACAGCCATCTATCGCATCGCAGCGCTCGAGCCCGCCATCAAGCTGCTCAACAGCGGCGGTCGCCGCCCGCGCGAGATCGCCGCACATACCAACAGCCGCATCGTTACCGAAGATGAGTTGCGCGAGTTCGACCCAGACTTGCGCTTCTTGCGCAACCTGAACAGCCCTGCGGATTACGACGCAGTTCGCAATGAACTCGACCGCAAACCCGACAATCGACCGAATTAAGACGCCACGAGTGTCCCTTGGCGCGGCCTTCTTGGCTAACGCCACGCGCAACGCCGGACATTGAGGGAGACTCCTGATTCAGCAGGTATCATTGAGGCCCGATATGTCGAATCCATGGGGAACCTCGACGCGCCACAGATCCTGCTCGGCACTGCCGCCATAACTTGGGCGGTCATGGGCCTGGCGTTGCGCAAGCCGGGCTCACCCCACCAATGGTTGTCCATTACGATGCGCCTCGGCGCTGTCTTGGCGACGATCGATCTGCTCACCAATACCCAGCTCGGAACACCGGTTGGCGCAATGATTGTTGCGGTCGCCACGGCATCGGCCTTGGCGAAGAAGCAAGTCGTTCTGGAGCCACAGGCGGCCATGACTGCCAGCAACGTCATCACTACTGCAGACGCACTGGATGCAGAAGCCAATCACCTGTCGTCGACTGACATCATGCGCGGTCTGCGCACACCACTGACTAGCGTGCTCGCTGCCGCGCAACTTGCAGAGGGCTGCAGTGATCAGGAGTCATCCGCTGCCACGCTGGTGCAACTGCGCAGCTACGGTCGCCAGCTCGCTGGCGCCATGTCAGACATCGACGACCTCGGCAATCTGCTTCGCGGCGAACTAGAGGTCACCGAAACGGCGTTTGACCTGCACGAGATACTCTCGCACTGCATCCACGACATCACCCCCGTCGCACTCGAGCGGGAAGTCACGCTGCGCTATGACGCTTCGCCGAGTCTGCCGCAATGGGTGCAGGGCGATGCGACACGGATAAGCCAACTCTTCGCACGCGTGCTGCAGCTAGCGACGGTGCGATGCACGATCGGCCCCGTCAACATCAGCGCGGCGTCGAACGACGGCAAGATCCACCTCGCGCTACTCAACCAGCACGCTGGGCTCGAAGACCCCGATGGGCTTGGTCTCATGTTCGCGCGCGAGCTCGCCCAAGCGCTCGGCGGCGCCCTGCACTTGCGCGCCCGCGACGACGGCGGCTCGGAGTTCCACATCGAACTGCCGGTCCAACTCGCCGCGGACTGGGAAATCGAACTACTCGAAGTCGACGCCCAGAAGAGCGCCAAGCCGACTTCGTTGGCGGACTACCAGGTGCGCGGCAACGTGCTCCTCATCACCGAAAATCACGACCATCAACACCTATTGGTCCGGGTTCTAAGCCAGTCCGGCGCCGTGGTGACGGCCGCAGAGAATCGCGACATGGCCGTGCACGTGCTCGACACGACTTCCTACGACCTAGTGTTGATCGACATCCAGAGCGACCGCGAAACGGGCCTCGACACCGCCGCAGAACTGCGTTCGCGTGGCCTGACGACGCCAATACTCGCCGTGACATCGGACTGTTCGACGAAAACACT
>JBNMND010000014.1:0-33665 GCA_051274975.1 Planctomycetota bacterium
GGCGTGCGACGAGCGCCTGGACGGTTTCGGCAAAGCCAGCGCGCTCGGCTTCGGTGAGATCGTCGACAGGCTCCCAGAACAACACCAGGGAATGTGCCAGCTCGGTGATCTCTTCATGCAGACGCATTAACTCGCCGACGACTGCCGCGGCCTCCTCATCGGCGCGCATCGCGACCGCCGGGGCCAGGATCTCGTCCTCCTTGCGCATGTGCACCGCCAGCACCCACTCCCGCAGGAACCGCAGCATCGCCGCGCAGTCCGCCGCGGGGAACTCGCCGCCTGCCTGAACACAGTCCGCGATGGCACTCAAGACGCCGATCCCTCGCGTCGTGAGCACGTGATCAGCCCTCAGGTTGTCAGTGGGGCGCTGCATTCGATTGGTTTTGCGGACAGCTCGGCGCTGCATGATGGGCGATGCAACCTCTTGTAGGCGGCGGTATTTCGTGTTGCGCCCCTTTGCCCGTCCCAGGTGTCCCTAGCGCCACCCGAATAAAACCCGAACGTGCATGTTGACAGGTCTAAACATTTGGCTAACCTCGGACCGAACAACAACCAAACACAAGGACCCGATCATGGCAACCCGCCGTCAACACACACTCTCACCTTCCTCATCCTCTCGTCTCGCCAGCGGTCGCCTGACCGCCAGTCAAGCTCGCGCGGGCCGGCCTGTCCGCTGGGGAGCGGCTGTCGTCGAGCCCGCGCGCCGGAGCCTAAACGCTTCTTGGACAGAGGGTACTGGTCGTGGGCGTCGCGAGCGTCGCGCTGCAGTTCGTCTGCAGAGCGCGCAGCCATCCGTTCGCCCTCAGGAAGTCGTTGGCGGCCCGGGCGGTGCCACCACCTCACCTGAGGCGGCAGAGGTCAGCACGTTTACTCGAAACCGGATTAGGCATGCGTTCGAGTTGTTCGGTGCCTGTATGATGATTGTTACCTTTTTGGCCATGGCAATGTTTGCCTGACGTTAGCCGTTCGACAGGTTTGCTGGCTTAGCCAGCTGACTGCCTGTTTGGCTGGCTGCATTGCCCGGAAGCTGACCGACTGGAGTTGATGATGACGATGATGCTGACTGAGAAGCAGATCCGCGTGCTGCGCTTCTTCCGTGATTACCGGCAGGAGCACAGCATCGCGCCGACTTTGGAGGAAGCGGCGCAGGCGTTGGGGGTCAGCAAGATCACGATTCACGAGCACCTGAATCAGCTCGCCAAGAAGGGCGCGGTTCATCGCGACCGGGCCAAGGCACGTGCGGTGGCGATCCTCTACGACCCAGATGCCGATGAGTCGAGCAGCTCCGAGGACGCGATCCCGAAGTTGCCGTTGGTCGGCACGATCGCGGCGGGGCGCCCGATCGAGGCTCTCGAGGACCGTGAGGAGATCAGTTTGACCGATCTCGTTCCGACCGGCGATCGCATCTACCTGCTGCGAGTGCGCGGCAAGTCGATGATTGAAGATCACATTGATGACGGCGACTTGGTCGTGGTTGAGCGTCGCGAGACTGCTAATGACGGCGACATCGTCGTCGCGATCCTCGAAGACGAGGAGGCGACGTTGAAGCGCTTTTACCGCGAGTCCAACGGGATGATTCGTCTGCAGCCGGCGAACTCCGAGATGGAACCGCTGTTCACAAATCGAGTGCAGTTGCGTGGCGTAGTGCGCGGCGTGATTCGCAAGTTCCGCTAGCACCAGGCTGCATCAGTCACACGTTGCGACCGAAGTGTCAGCAGCCACGTAGTGGCGATCAAACATAAGCAATCAATCTTGGATGGACTGCCGTGGGGGCAGCTTCACTCAAGATGGGTTGCGGCTTCTGATGCCTGCTTTGCGGCGTTGCCGCGCAGGATGCCTGTTTTGCGACGTTGTCGCGCAGGATGCCTGTTTTGCGACGTTGTCGCAAGTGGGGCAAAGGGGCAAACGCGATGCGCGTCAGGCTGGGCGTGTTGCGAGCGACTGACATCAGTCTGGAAGAGTCCCATTAGGCCGGGGCTCGTTGTTACTCAGACCGCCGGGAGGTTGTAGAACGAGGTGGTGACCAACTCTCGTTCTCAACCTCCCGGACGCGTCATTAAGGGGCCGTTCGTAGATCAATGCGACGCTGGCAAGCACGCGTGGTGTCGGTGCCAGAAGAGCGCCCAGTATCCGTACTGCGACGGCACGCACCGTGGTTCGGACGTGACCCCGATCAAAGTCATCTTCGACGAGCCACGCACCGTTGTTTGGTGCAGTTGCGGTCAGAGCAAGAATGCGCCGTATTGCGACGGCACCCACTCTTCCTTGTGATGCCGTCTTCACCGCCGCCATGTCCAACGTCCTGCGGGCATTCGTTAATGGCATCACTATGGTCGCGCGTCTAGGTGCTCCGGCCTTCGCCCATCCAGGCGGTGCCGGCAGAGCGTTGTGCATCAGACGCAGCGTCATTGACGACTAACTTCACTTTGCCCGGTCCCGCTGATGGCGTCGCCTGCACGCTTCGCACAACACCTCTGCGTGCAATCAGCAGCTCCACCGGCTTGTCGACTTGGGCAACCGCGGCGAATGTTGTTTGCCAGCTACCCGGCTTCACCCGCAGGTTGGCAACGGCTAGCAACTCATCTTCGGGCGCAAGTCGGCAAGCATCGGCGGGACTACCATCCGTGACCGACGCGATCACAGTTGTTCCGGCACGGAAGCCAACGCCCAGGAACGGTTTGCCAGCCTCTCGATCCTTGAGCTTGACGCCGACATCGCTGAGCAGGTCGTCGAGTTTGGGATTGAGTGGACCAGTGACCAGTTCACGTAGTCGTTCAACGACATCGCTGCCCGCGATCTCTTCGATGACGCGGTACACATCGGCAACTTCGTAGCCGCGACCCTGCGTGAAGGTGGTTCGGTAGAGCGACTCCAGCACCTTGTCGAGCGAGTGTGTGCCGTCGGTCGTACGCCGGATCAACAAGTCCAAACACATCGCAGCAACCGCGCCGTTCCCGTAGTAGTTCTGCGAAGAGTTGCGGGTGTTCTCGTCTGGTCGATACAAGCGAATCCACGCATCGAAGCTCGATTCCTCGAGGCTTAGTTCGAAGCGACCCGGTGCCGCGCGCATGTTCTGCACGTTCTTGGCCATCGACGCCAGATACTCGACCTTCGTTGTCAAGCCGGCACGGACCAGCAGCAAGTCGTCGTAGTACGCCGTCCACCCTTCCATGAGCCAGAGCAGCTTCGTGTAGTTCTCTTGCTCGTAGTCGTACTCCCAAAACTCCACCGGGCGCATGCGCTTGACGTTCCAGGCGTGGAACAGTTCGTGCGCCGCAAGTGCGAGGAAGTCCTGGTAGCCCGATTCAGTCGTCAGCGACGTGCGCGGCATCAACAGGGTTGTCGAATCGCGATGCTCGAGACCGCCGTAGCCTTCTCCCGTGAACAGCGCGAGGAACAGATAGCGCTCGTATGGCAGGGTGTCGCCAAACACGGCCGAGGCTTGCTCAACGATGCGCGCCAAGTCCGACACGAGGGTTGCGGGTGGTGCGATTGAATCGAGTCCATCGAGCAAGATGGAATGCGGTACGCCATGCACTTCCCAATCGAGTTGCTGCGCAGTGCCAACCAACACTGGCGCATCGAGTGCATGGTCGAGGTCGGTAGCCCGCAACGTGATTGCGGCGGCATCAAGTGACTTCGCAGTCGCTGCTTCGGCCTCAAGGCTGCAGGTCAGCGACCACTCGGCTGGGTAATCCACCGTGATACGCGCCGGCAGCGATCTCTGGTTGACGGGCCAGAGCAACACACATGCGTGGTTCCAGTAGGCGTGACCCGAGTCGACGTCCGCAGTTCGAACGCTCAACTCGTGCGCATAAACGCGGTAGCGAAGTTCGAGCGTTTCGGCGCCATCCGTCGCGATGACAAAGCGATTCTTGCTGGCCTTGCGGCAGCTGAGAGCTCGTTGGTCGTCGCTGGCGAACGCCTCAACCCTCGACAGATGCCGCGAGTATTCTCGCAGCAAGTAGCTGCCCGGCGTCCAGGTCGGCATGAAGAACTCGACCTCTGCTTGGTCGAACCCGGAGTAAGTCGCTACGACCCATAGCCTTCTGTTCGATGGGCGGGTGGCGTCGATGCGGAACTCGAGCGTTGGCAATGGGCTCTCGCTAGGCGTTGTTCGTTCGGGCGGATATGCCGCGAAAATGGCGCGCCCGAGAGGAGTCGAACCTCTGACCTACGGCTTCGGAGACCGTCGCTCTATCCAGCTGAGCTACGGGCGCGCGTTCGGCCCGGTCATATCGGGCCAACGGAAGAAACACAACGCCTCAAAACGGGCCGTGGCAGGCCTAAAACTCGACGTTTGGGTAGTGATTCCACCCTGCTGAAGGGTCTTGGCTGCTTGCCTGTAAGCCCGGTTGGTGGTTCAATATCTAGTACGGCTGCCTGAAACCGCGTAACCCCCCGGTGCTAATACAGGCCTACCGAGCGTCCTTTCTTGATGCACCCAAAGCATATCGTAACCCTGGTGGCTGCAGCCCTTGCGACAGTGATTGTCGCGACGAGCACGTCTACAAAGTCGATTGCAGCGACGGGCGACGACTCCGCCGCGACGCTGGATACCGATGGCGACTTCTTGCCAGACGCGGTCGAGTGGGTGGTGCTTACGAACGCACTAGTAGCCGATACAGATGGGGACCTGACCCCAGACTTTGTCGAGGTCGTCGAAGCCGGTAGCCCTCGTCATGCGAGTTCGCCGCTGCCTGCCGATCAGCAGATGCGGTTGATCATTACCGGGCCAACGCCGGCGTCAGCCGATCCGCGCACTTGGATGCACATCTTCCATCGCGTGATGACGGCGCAGACGGGCCCGGGCGCTGGCATCATCGCCATCGAATCCTTCAACACGTGGCTAGAAGGGCCACTTTGGCCGGGAGTTCAATTCCCGCTCAACTCGTTCGCCTCGGGCGAGGTGGTCTACCGCGAGCGCATCACTGCGAACGATGGCATCTGGGTGCAGGTGTCGATCCCGCTCGTTTCGCAATCGGTCCTGCAAGCGGTTCTGCCGTGCACGATTTGGGCGGAAACGTCGATCGCAGGCCAGCAATTGAAGAGCGGACAAAACCTGATCAACGCAGGTGGCAGTATCGCAACGCTCGTGCCTTACATGCCTGGGCGCTACGTCTTCCAAACGTTGAGCCCGACGCCGCCATCGTCACTGGTCACCGAGTCGAATCGCGTTTGCGTTCTAGAACTCGAAGAGCAGACCAGTGGTCCTGCAGGGACAACCTACGAAGTGATGGGCGCGGACTGTGAAGATGCCAACGAACTCGAGTGCAGCGAATCGTGCCAGGCGTCCATTGGTTGGACGATCACGATTCCCGGCGGCACAGAATTGATCGGCGGGCAGTAAGGCTCGGCGGGTAGTAAGGCTCGGCGGGTAGTCGGTTACCGCACTCGGACCGGCCTAGCATCGGCCCAGTCCAGCAGCAGTCGGTTCGGGAGGCTCGCGCAATCGGCGCTCGGGTGAATAACCCGGTCAGGTAGTAGCTGCTCCGGCACTCGTGATGGACGCGGCCCATTCTGACTAGGGATTCCCTGCCGAAGGGCCCGCGTTATGGGGCGCATCTCCTCTTATCCGTTGTGTGGGCTCCGCATAGGCGACCGACGGTCACACCAGATTGCATTGCGCATGGCAGTCATCTTTGTGGGCCGCGGTGTAGGCATTTGCAGATTTGAGGCCTTGATTGACGCAACTGTCTCGATTCCCTGCTGCTTACGGAAAAAGGGCCAAGTCTCAAGGGAACCTGAATGGCGTTAGGATCGTCAACATACCGTGGAACTCTTGCGCGACCCAGATACCGAGCTCATAGCTGCTTGCCGGGACCCCGGCAGTGATGGCTTTGAAGCGGCGTTTGAGGTCCTGTTCCAGCGCTACCGCGAACGCGTCTATGCCATTGCGTTCCGGGTTGCCGGCAATCAGTCGGATGCGATGGACATTGTTCAGGAGAGCTTCGCCTTGCTCTTCCGCAAGCTCGCGAGCTTCAAGGGCAACTCGCTCTTCAGCACGTGGCTGTTTCGCATTGTCGTCAACTGCAGCATCGACCACCGTCGTCGCAACAAGTCGCAGCGCGTTCCTGTCTTGATCGGAGATCAAGATGAGTCGATTGAGGTTGCAGATATTGCACCGGGACCACGCGATAGCGCGGCGGTGCACGAAGTTGGCGATCAGGTGCAGGCTGCGATATCGCAGTTGAGCCCGAAGCTCCGCGTCATCCTAGCGCTGCGATACCTGGAAGAAATGTCATACGAAGTGCTGGCCGTGACACTTGAGTTGTCGATGGGGACTGTCAAATCACGCCTGGCGCGTGCTCACCTCGCTCTCGAAAATGTTGTTCGCTCTCGGTTCCCGCATCTCGACATCAGTAGGAAGCTCGATGCCGAAGATGACGCGAGTGGCGCGGCCAGTAGTTCATTTGATGCAAGCTCACCCGACGGCAGCTCGCCTGAAGGGGATTCATTTGGAGGTGTCGGATGAGCTCCCGTAACTCAAGCAACGGCGACGCAGAGAAGGCGAGCTCCAAGCAAGTGGGTTTGCGCCCGGCTGTTTCGGCTTCGTGCCGTGCGGCATTGCGTGAGGTGATGTCCGATGCGGGCAAGCCGATCGCCGAAACCAGCGCAGAAACTGCTGCGAACGCGACTGCTGCGAACGCGACTGCTGCGAACGCGACTGTTGAGCATATTGAAGCATGTGGCTTCTGCTCGGCGCGTGTGCAAGCACGTGCAGGTCTGGCCAAGTGGGCCTCAGCGCGACCGGCGGTACCCGCAGCACTCGCATCGCCATCCCTTCTTGAAGGTATCTACGAGCGAGCTGCGGAAGCCGTTGAGCAAGGCCCGATCGGCGCATGGCTTGAACAGGCCTCCGTCGCGACAACCGAAGTTGCCGCTGGCAGTGACGCAGCCCCCACCTTCTTGGAGGACTGCATGGATGAGACCGCTTCGCACAATGAGTTGCTGAGCGATTTCGTTCGTAGTCCGGTGCCGCCCGATTCACAGGTGTGGAGTGGTGTTTGCCGCTCGATTCTCGAAGGCGTCGCCGCCGAGCGCGTTATGCGCCGTCAAACTGGCTGGCGTGTCTTGTTGGCTGGTGCAGCGGCGGTTGCCGTTGTTGGGCTGCTGTCGATCCAAGAAGACGCTCCGGTGCAACCAACGATCGTATTTACCACCCTTGACTCCCCGCCCGACGTTGCGTTTGCCAATGCCCGCTATCCATCGCGCAATTGATGCCATTTGACCCAGACTGTTCTTAACTCCGGGCCTTTAACCCCGGACACCGTCCCCGTTCTCACTTAGCCTCCTCGTGCCTCCGTGCTCAACCTTCTACCAATTTCATCTGCTTCGCCTGTCGCCAAATGGGTGACTGTGGTTGCTGTGTGTCTTGGTCTGATGGTGCCCGTGGCAGGTCAGGGTATCACCCAGACCACGCCTACGACCAAGACCGCGGCGGCGCCGCTACTGCCGTCCTTGGCTTCGATCGGACAGGCGCTTCTCAACCAGGACTACACGGTGGAACAGTTCCGCCGCTTCCGGGATGAGTCGGGCAGCGTGGTCACGGTGCGTGAACAACTGAAGGTTGATGCCAACGGCACGACCCGCCCAGACTTCGAGATAACCTTCTTGGGTGTCGAAGGTCATCCGACGGGTTCGACTGTGAGCAATGAGTGGCAGCAGGCCTACAGCCGCTTCGGCAACTTGTTCTTCCGCCACGGCTCGTTCCAGGTTCGGGATTTGGCCAGGGCTTCCACGAACTACACGCTGCACGATTACGGGCAAGTTGTCCGCGCTGGTCGCGTTGCGCGCCGCATGGTCGTGTTCCCCGCGTCGATCGATAAGGCCATCTGGGTTGTCGACATCGATAGCCTCACCAGCGTGCCGCTGTTCATTGCGGAGTTTGATAACCACCTGCAGTTGCGGGCCAACATCGAGGCCTTGACGTTAACGACTTCCGCGCAGGGCATCGTGCCGACGCAAACGGCTGCCAACGTGACGCCGCTGACCAGCTACGCCAGCGCCGATACCTTCCTTGGCTCGCCTGCAGGATTGGTCAACCCGAACGTGATGGTTACGCCGGACTACTCGCTCGAGTCGATCGAAGTGCACGCCGATCCAATCAACGGTCTTCAGAAGCTCGTCATGAGCTACTCGGACGGCATCGATCAGTACATGGTCGTGCAGACGCTGAACAGCGTCGATCCGTTCGCAGGCTTGCCGAGTGCCGTCGGTGGTGCACACTCGATCGGCCGATTCCGTGATCCAGCACTGAGCGCCTTGGTCTTCTGGGATGACCAAGTGACGTATCATGTTGCCGGTCGCGGTTCGCTCCGGCGCCTCGACGACGTTGCGAGCACGATCTACTTGCAAGCGCTGAGCAACTAGGCGTCGCCCGTCGCCCGCCGCTGGTCGTCGTCTTCCCTCTTGTTCATCGCTGCTTGGGCGCGGCTACTTCGCAGCCCAGCGTGATCGCACACCCCCTTTGCACGGCCTCCTCTGAGTGTTGCAATGTCGGCGGTGTGCGGACACTGCACAGATCGCTGCCTGGCGATGCGTTACACCGTCGCGATTTTGCGCCGGGGGTCTATTTCTAGCGACGGTAGCCGTCGTGTTTGTGCGTCGAATCGACTTGTCCATGCGTGCGTGAATGCACGGTTCCCCATGTCATGGGTGTCTGCGTTTGCCACAGCGGTTGGCACCACCCGTGCTTATCTCAACACAGACATAGAGAGGTAAACATGGACGCTGAACACAACGAAACTCCCAAGCTCCCCGACGCCCTTGGCTCGACCGAATACCGGACGCGCTTGACGACCAAGCTCAACTGCCTCATCGCAGTGCTGGAGGTCGCCATCGCCAAGATCACCAAGAACATGGACACTCCCGGGGCTAATGAGGATCGCTTGACGAAGATCCGCGGCAACCTTGAGAACACGCTCTCTATCTGTCACCGGGCCAAGCAGACCTTGGATCGTACTCAGGCGAACAGGCAAACTGCTCGCCGCGACCCAGAAGGCAAGCTCATGACTGCCCGCGATTATGTCGAACTCACGAGCATTGAGGAGTATCGCAAGTTCCGCAGCATGGCGCCGATTACCAAGACCGAAGTTGAAACGATCGATTTTGACGAGCTCTCGCGCCGCCTCAACGACGCTTAAGACGTCGATGGCGCCGGGGCTTGCGGGCCTCACCGCAGCTTGACGTCGCGGGTTTCCCCCACGTTCACTGAAGCCGGTCTTCACTGCCGGTGCTCGGAATGCCGATCTCTAAGCGGGATAAAGCATGACGATTGCACTCATTGTGACAGAGGATTCGGTCCGCGCGACAGCGCGGGTCGGGTTAGTTTCGCCGGAAGGCAGCGAGCTGCTTGCAGCAACGATTGAGCACGTAGGCCATGAGGTCGTTGCGTGTTCGAGCTGGTCTGAGCTGATGAAGCGGGCAAGTGAAGGGGCGTTAGACATCGTGTTTTGTCACGAGTCGAACCTCGACGCGATGCCTAGCGAATGTAATGCGCCCGTCTTGCGGATGCAGGATGACGGCACGATCGATGAGCAGGCCTTGGCGCCCATGCTCGCCCTCGCCGTAGAGCTCGCTGGCAAGACCGCACGTCTTGCGGAGCTTGAGAATCTGGTTGGCGGCATTCGCTCCGGGTCGGCGCTGGTTGGTAACACGCCAACCATGCGACGTCTTCAGGCAGCGGTTTCGCGCGCTGCGGATTGTGACGCAACCGCATTGATTGAGGGGCCCGTTGGCTGCGGCAAGTCGCTCGCCGCGCGAGCGGTGCACCTCAAGAGCCGCCGTTGTGCGGAACAACTTGTGGTTGCGGATTGTGGCGCCATGACTGCGGATGGTCTCAGCCAGGCGATTGCCAATGGCACGAAGACGACCATCGTGCTCGAGTCCGTCGACAAGCTGTCGAGTGCCGCACAGGCGGTGTTGGTCAAGCACATGAAGGAGCGCACGACATCGCGCGCCCCGAAGTTGGCTCGGCTGATCGCTACGACCTCGGCGCACATTCCAGAGCTAGTTGCCCGCGGTGCGTTCCGCGAAGACCTCTACTACCGCCTGAATGCGTTCCCGGTCATGGTTCCGGGTTTGCACGAACGCGTGGATGATATTCCGGCCTTGGCCGATTCGATCCTTGATGCTGGTCTGCCGGCATCCGGTCGCAACCACCAAGGCTTCACGCCCGCGGCTCGCCTGCTTCTCGAGAGCATGCAATGGCCGGGCAACGTCGCGCAGTTGGAGTCGACGATCCGTCGCGGCCAGATGCTCGCCGGTGGTGGCCCGATTGATCGCGAGCACCTGATGGCTCCAGCGAGCAATGGCGCCCAGAACATGGTACCAGCCTCGGTGACTGATAATCGCAGCACCGACGAGGCTGAGCTGACCGAAGACTCGATCCGCCCGTTCGAGGAAGAAGAGAAGTTCTTGCTGGGCCGCGCCCTGCAAGCCACCAAGGGCAACGTGCGCCGAGCCGCGCAACTGCTCGGTATTGGCCGCGCGACGCTGTATCGCAAGATCCAGCAGTATCAGCTGCGCCTTCACTAGCTCGCGGAGGTAGTGACAGCGGGGTGGGCTGGTAAGGTTTCGGCCATGCCACCCGTGACCGTTCTCCACAGCGACGAGCACTTGCTCATCGTCAACAAGCCGGCTGGAATCCTCGTGGTTCCGGCCGCTGGTCGTTCGGGACCAACCCTGGTGGACGTTCTCACCAAGCAACTCGACTGCTCTGTAACGGCCGTGCATCGCCTCGATGAGATGACGACTGGGTGCCTGGCGTTTGCCTTCACCGACAAGGCCCGCACCGCCTTGGACGCGACCTTCCGTGACCACTCCGCCCAGCGCGACTATCTGGCGTTGACGACAGCCGTTCCCTCACCGGAGTCTGGCTGCATCGAGAGCAATCTGGAAGAAGGGCGAGACGGCATCGTGCGCGTCGTTCGTCGTGGTGGACGCCGCGGCGTTACGCACTACGAAACCCTCGCACGCCGCGGTCGTGGCAGCTTGGTGCGTTGTCGCTTGGAGACCGGTAGGCGCAATCAGATCCGTGTGCACTTGGCTGCGCTTGGTTGCCCAGTCGCAGGTGACCGCAAATACGGTTATCGCGCCCGAGGCGGTGAAAGTTTTCCCCGCGTCATGTTGCACTCGTGGACACTCGAGTTGGCGCACCCGATCTATGACCGAAAAGTGTGCGTTTCGTGTGAAGCGGACGAAGCTGACCTAAGGCCATAGAGGTTCGTTCGCCTTCACGCGGCTTTGTAATTGGTTGGTGCTGTGCCAACCAAGCTATGAGGAAGGGTAGCCACGAAGGCGTGTTCGTAAGTACAATGCGCACGCCTTGCGCGTCCCGGTTCAGTTGTCACAGGAGTCGATCTTCGGCTTCCTCACAAGCACGCGGCTCCCTGTCGTCTCCAGCCTTTCGCTGCTGATTCGATGGGCGTCGCTGGCGTTGGCTATTGCTTCGACCGCCTACGGGATCGCATGTCTCGCGTTAGTCGATGACGGATTCTGGACCGTGAACTTGCCGTGGTGCGGCGCGTTCCCGGCGCTCGCATCCGCACCAGTGTTCTTGGCGGCATGGTTCGGTTGGCGTAGCCAGCGATTGCAACGTGCGGCGGTGCTGCTGTTCATTGCGTTGTTCACGCTAACCATCCTCGCCAACTGGCCGCGCGGCGCGTTTAGTCCCGCATGGTATGTGCATCCCGTTCTAGCGTTGCTGGCAACAACGTGTCTCGGCGTGATCGCCGGCTTGACGATGACGATGCTGGCTGTGACCGCATTGTTGTTGGGCACGTGGTCGAATCCCGGTCAAGACATTGGGCCGATGGTTGCGCCCGATGTCTGGGTGCATGCAATCAGCCTCAGCGCCGTGACGCTGGCGTCGGCGTTGGCTGGCTCGATCGTCAACCGGCTCGTCTTCATGACGTTGATGACGGCCGAACGGCAACGTCGAAAGAACTTCGATGCGAGCCGCGCGCTGCGGCATCGCGAAAAGTTGCTACGCCACGCGATGCGCGTCGAGACGGTCGGCGACCTTGCCGGCATGGTGTGCCACCAATTGCGCAACACCTTCCAGGTATTGCTTGGGCACGTGACGATGGGTTCGATGTCCGATGATGACGAGCGCCAACGTCGTCTGATGTTGATCGAAGAGACGTTGCTGCAATCGCAGCCGTTGCTCGATCAGTTGATGCGCATGGCGCATCCGGATGAAGGAACGTCGATGCCGTGCGACCTTTCCGAGATCCTGCGCCAATTCCATCAGCAGGCTGCATTGGTATTGCCTGGTGGTGTGCAGATCACCGTTGAGGCGCCATCCGAAGTGCCAGCGGTGTTGCTCAATCCGCACGGCATTGTGCACGCGCTGTGGAACATGATCATCAACGCCAAGCAGGCGATCGATGGGGACGGTGCCATCACCCTTCGTTGTGGCAGCGACCGGCACCAGGTTTGGATCGAAGTGGCGGACACTGGCGCCGGCATGCCGACCGAAGTGCAGGAGCGGATCTTTGATCCTTACTTCACGACCAAGCCGATAGGCCAGGGCACTGGTCTCGGCCTGACGGCGGTCGCTCGCTTTGTTCGTGGCAGCAACGGTCTGATCCAGGTCGAAAGCGAACGTGGTCGCGGCACGACGTTCCGAATGCGATTCCCTCGGGCGACCGGCGTTCGGTCCGCTTGATTGCTGGCCAGATCTTGCCGGCCGGATCTCGGCGTCTAGATCTCGACCGTGCGGCCCAGTCGCTTGCTGAGGATCTCGCTGAGAACCGTGGTTAGGGCGCCTCGCCCCTTGGTGTCCATCCAGGTGTCGGTTGCGGCATCCCGTTCGAAGTGCCAGGCGGTGGCACCTTCGGCGAGCCACATCTGATGGGCGGCCGTTTGGCGGTTCAGCACACAGTTGCTCCCCTGCGCAAAGGCCATCTTGACCACGCCTGCGGCAGAGTCCGCTTCGACTTCGTCCGGATCGAACGTGTCGAGCTTGGCCAGCAACGCCTGCATCAGTGCTTCGGCCCGTTGAAGGAACTCTTGATCGGTGTCACTGCTCATGGCCGGATGATGGGGCCTGTCGCGTCGCGCGCCAAGGGCTTGGCTTGCTGCGTCGCGTGTCAGTGTTTGCTGTTCCGGGCGAATCGCTAGGCCCGAACAAGTGCGGGGAGCCTTGAAAAAAAGAGTGGCCGACGATCCTCTCCCAGGATCGCCGGCCACGAAGGGTCCCGACTGCTCAAGTTTGCCCTCTCGATTCAGCACTGCGCTAACAGTGCCGGGCAGTCGGGACCACTCGTCCCATGCAGGTGTAGTAGACGAACGAGCGGCCAGAACTTTCCAATTGCCTTCAGTTTTTTATGGCGCTGGTTCAGTTTTGGCCGCAGATGTCTGAAGGGTGTCAGGACTCCGGAAAGATCCGGATCCGATGAAACGCTTCAGCGCGCCATACGTTGCGCACGGGATTGCCACTCCGGTAGCAGATCCTGGACGCCGACTTGCTCCGCGTCGGCCTCGAAGCCGAGCAGCACGCGGTGTCTCAGAGAAGGTAACAGACACGTGTCGATGTCTTCTTGCACGACCGCTGGACGTCCAGCGAGTAGCGCGCGCGCTTTCGCACCAAGCAGGATGGCCTGGCCCGCACGGGCACTCGCGCCATAGCGAACGAAGCGTTTGGTCGGTTCGTCGTTGCTCGCATTTGTCGGATGCGTCGCCACGACGAGTTCGGCGACAAACCGGGTCAGGTGGCTGCCACAGAGCACTTCCCGCACGAGCATCTGAAGTTGATGGAGTTCTTCCGCGGATACTCGCGCGGTCGTCGTCGTCTCCGTAGTGCCTGTTGTGCTCGTCAGAATACGGGCCAGGTCTGTTGCTGACGGAGAGCTTACATCCAGCCTGAACAGGAACCGGTCCAGCTGCGCCTCGGGTAGCGGGAACGTTCCTTCGAGTTCGATTGGGTTCTGCGTCGCGATGACATGAAACGGTTGCGGTAGCACGTGCGTCGTGCCGGCGATGGTTACGGAGCGCTCCTGCATCGCTTCGAGCATCGCCGACTGCGTCTTCGGAGTGGCGCGGTTGATCTCGTCGGCCAACACGAGCCCAGCGAAGATCGGTCCCTGCTGGAAGCGGAACTGTCGTTTGCCGCCGTCGTCGTCGATGACTTGCGTGCCGGTGACATCGCTCGGCATCAAGTCCGGCGTAAACTGCACGCGGGAGTAGTCGAGCCCCAAGCCGCTGGCGAGTGCCTTGACGAGCATCGTCTTGCCAAGCCCCGGAAGGCCTTCCAGCAACACGTGGCCGCCGGCTAGCAGGGCAACCAGCAAATCATCGACGAGCTGGTCCTGGCCGATGATCTGTTCGTGGATCTGGCTGCGAAGTGCTTCGACTTTCCCGAGCAGCGCTTGGGCCCGCTGCTGGATGTCCGTTGGGTTGTTGGTGTTACTCATCACGGCGTCTCCTGCATCCAGTGGTCGAGGTTGCGTTCGGCTGCATCCGGCAGCACCGCAACGATCATCTTGCCAGCGTGGTTGTCCCGTTCTGCCAAGGTGATGGCTGCGCACGTTACGGCACCGCTGGCGGGTCCGAGCAACAACGACTCTTCGCGCATCAATCTTTGCGTCGTTTGCCGCGCTTGTTCGTCGGTGACGGTCAGGACTTCACTCAGGTCGGCAGGCGATAGAATGTCGGGAATGAACCCTGCCCCCAGCCCTGCGATGTGGTGCACGCCAGCCTTGCCGCCGCTCAGCACGGCGCTCGCGGCCGGTTCGACCCCAATGACGCGAACACCGCGCGGCGCAAAGAAGCTCGCGCAACCAGCAGCGGTTCCGCCTGTGCCAATCGGCACGACCACGGCATCGACCTGGCCATCGGTGTCGTCCCAGATTTCTCGCGCCGTCGTTTCGGCGTGGGTGCGCGCGTTCGAGCGGTTCGTGAACGCTTGCAGGCATACTGCGCCTTCGGTCGATTTGGTCAGTTCTTCAGCGCGAGCCATAGCACCGCGCATGCCATCCGCCGCGTCAGTCGCGACGACCTCGGCACCAACCGCCATCAGCAAATTGCGCCGGTCGGGATCGACGTTCGCCGGCATCGTTAGCACCACCCGGTAACCGAGCCGACGACCGATGATGGCGGTTGCGAGTCCAAGATCGCCGCTACTGCACTCGACGATAGTGCCTGCCGGCTTCAGGAAACCACTGTCGGCCGCGTGCCGGATCATGCCGAGGGCCGCACGATCCTTGTTGCTGCCGGACGGGTTCCACGAGTCGAGTTTGCCGATGATCCGGCTTCCCGGTGGCGATAGTCGGGCGAGATCGACCAGGGGAGTTCGTCCGACCAACCAGGTCATGTCGGCAGCAATGCGTACCATGAATGAAGCGTAGCTTGGAGTGGGGGGCAGGCCAGACGATGATGTGCGGATGGCGTTTGCGCGCAGAATCTCTTGCTGGTTGGTGATCCCCTGTTTGGTGGCGTGCTCCGCGGTGTCTCCGGATCCGTCGAAGGCCACGATTGATGACTTGCCGGTCGTCGCTCTCGATGATGGGCAAGTTGCCGTCTGCACCGGGTTAGAAGGTTCTGCCGTCGATGCTGTCGTGCGGCGCCGCTACGAGGAGGCCGAAGCGTTTGCCAGCCGTGCGCTTGCCATCAACCCGAGGTCGGCCCGCGCCCGCGCGGTGTTGGCCATGGTCAAATTGCAGATGGCCTCCCGCCAGCGACCGAGCGATTGGTTTGCCGTGCGCGCTGCCGAGGTCGAAATGGAACTCGCCCAGCAACTGAGCCCTAAGAGCGCGTTCGTCGGCTGGATGCACGCGGTCTTCCTGGCGGAGTCCGGCCACATGAGCGCCGCTGCTGCCGCCGCCGAGGCCGCCCTCGTTCGTTCGGCCGATGCGCCAATAAGCGAGCGCGCGGCCTTGCTCGGAACGGCGGGCACCTACCGTTATGAGTTGGGCGAAGAGCGCGCAGCTCGCCCGCACCTCGAAGCTTACATCTCGTTGCGACCCGACGATTCCGCGGCGCACTTCCGGTTGGGTTCTTGCTTGCTGAGCATCGCGAAGACACCGCAAGGCAGCCCGCCTCCCTACTCGGTAGCGCAGGCCGAGGCCGAAGCTGCTGCGGTGGCGTTCTCACGCTGCTTTCAGTTGGCGCCCGGTGACGAGGATGCAGCGCTCGCCGTTGCGACTGCCTGGATTCGTGCGGCGGAGCTGGCGGACCTTCAGAGCAAGCAGGCGAAACAGGTCGAGCGCGACGCGCTCTACGATCAGGCGGTGACCTACCTAAAGGAACTTGCGGTCCAGTTCCCGGCGAATGCCGAGGTCTACTTCCGTATTGGCGTGCTCGCCTCGATGCAGAAGCAACCGGAGGCCGCGCACGTCGCCTACCTGGCGGCTCTCGATCGCGATCGCAACCACCTCGGCAGCTTGCTGAACCTCGCGAGTCTGATGATCGCTGACGGGGAAGTCGAACCCGCGAAGTCGTTGCTACTGCGCGTGATCGCCGCGGAAGGCATTTCGGATGGCTTGACCGGCAAGGAACGCGAACGGATCGTGCGTTGGTTGCGCGAGTCAGGTGCTGCCGCAACCAAGCCTGCTGCTGCCGAGAACACTGCGTCCGGCGGTTAGCTCGGGATCGGAGTTCGGTCGCAACCAGAAGTGGGGGGCCGCATCGCTTGCGGCCGCGCACACTTTCTCCCGATCCTCCGGAGCTCCCTGATTCGGGGCTCTTAGATTCCGAGGATGCTGTAGCCAGCGTCCACGTAGATCACTTGACCTGTGATGCCACTGGACAGCGGCGACATCAAGAATGCGGCGGTGTTGCCTACATCTGCTTGGTTGACGTTGCGGCGCAGCGGCGCCTTTTGGGCCATCGCATCGAGCAGCGTGCCGAAGTCGCCGACGCCCATCGCGGACACCGTCTTGATCGGACCAGCCGAGATCGCGTTGACGCGCACACCCTTCGGGCCGACGTCGTTGGCGAGGTAGCGCGTGCTCGACTCGAGCGCGGCCTTCGCAACACCCATGACGTTGTAGTTCGTTACGACCTTTTCGGCGCCGTAGTAGCTGAGGCAGATGACGCTCGCGTCACGGCCTTCCATCAGCGGCAGGGCGCCCTTGACCAAACCGATCAGCGACCAAGCACTGACCTGCTGCGCCAATGCATAGCCTTCCCACGAGGTGTCGACGAAGTTGCCACCGAGCTCTTCGCGCTTGGCGAATGCGATCGAGTGCACGAGGCCGTCGATGGCATCCCATTCCTTGCCGAGCGCTGCGAAGAAGCGATCGATGTCACCATCGACGGCGACGTCGCACGGTGCCATGAACGGTGGCTCTTCGAACTCGCCGGCGAGCTTCTTGACCGACTCGCCCATGCGGTCGTTTTGGTAAGCGAAGGCGAGCTTTGCGCCTTCTCGATGCAGCGCTTGGGCGATGCCCCAAGCAATCGAGCGCTTGTTAGCGACGCCGAAGATCACGACATTCTTTCCAGTCATCAGGCCCATAGTTCTGTTCCTCGTCTCAGCGGCGGGTGCAAAAAGTAGGGCGGCCACGATAGCGCGCCACGTGTCTGGGTCACGCGTCGAGCGTGCGTGACTGACGGAAGACCTTGCGGGAAGGGGTCGTCCAGGGCGTGTCCTGGTCCAGGGAGAACCACAGAAGGCGTCCGATTCTCCTGACCGTGGCTGCATGCGCCGTCATCGTGATGCGGTGGTGGGTGATCGCGTGGCGAATGCTTGCGACCGGTTCTCCGACCGTCACCGAGGCCCCGAAGTGCTTTAGGATCGCCGCCTTCAGGTCATCGGGGTCGCAATCGCGCAGCACTCCGGGCCCAGGCAGCTCAATTTGGCCGGCATTTGGCTGATCTGCCGGGATCCGGTAGCCGAGCGCCTTGCCGGCCTTCTCGACGACGATGGTCCGCGAGGAGACCTCGATGGCCTTGCGCGGTGCCTTTTTGGCCGGCAGCTGGTCGGTGAGCCCTTTCCGCTTGGCGACGCAGTCCTTGGCAATCGGGCACTCACAGCAGTTGGGAGACGTCGGCTTGCACACCATCGCCCCGAGTTCCATCAGCGCTTGGTTGAAGTCGCCTGGCCGATCTTGGGACATCCACGCCAGCACGACTTCCCGAATGGCGCGGCGAGCCGGGCCAGTGCCGATTGGTGCGTCGAAGCCGCGATGTCGCGAAACGACCCGTTCGACGTTGCCGTCTACGGCCGGTTCGCAGTGGCCGAACGCGATCGAAGCGATGGCTCCGAGCGTGTAGGGGCCGACGCCGGGCAGCGCCGCCAACTGCTCGAGGTCGCTTGGCACCGTGCCGCGGTGTTCGTTGGCAACCCGAAGTGCGCCGTCGCGGAGCAAGCGTGCGCGCCGGTAGTAGCCGAGCCCGCGCCACGCAACCATCACCTCGTCATCGCTCGCTTTCGCGAACTCGCGCGGCGTCGGGTATTTGCCCATGAACCGCTCATACGGCTCACGAACGGCCTCGACGCGCGTCTGCTGCAGCATGATTTCGCTGACCCAGATCGCCCATGGGTCGCTATTGCGGCGCCATGGCAGGTCGCGCTGCACTTGGTCAAACCAGGCCAGCAGGCGGGTGGCCGTTCCGCCCAAGGACCCGGTACCCAAGGACCCGGTAACCAATCGATCAGTCTCCGAGGCGCGCAGCGTCGGTTGGCGGCGTGTCGAACTCGAGGCCGAGGCGATCGCGCAGATCCTGCTCGGCTTGCTCGAGCAGTTCGTTGAGTGCCACGGCGTCGTCCATCTCGGCAACCAGCACAATGCGGATCGTCCGGGCCATCAGTGTGCCCTGCACGCGGGTCCGCAGGCTGATATTCGGATGCTTGGCCGAGATGTCGGCCAGCACCCTGCTGATCGAAGACTCATCGTGGCCGTGGTAGTCGACCGCCCGTTCGCCGCGCACCGTATCGGGCCCGGCGGCTGCCATGACCGGCAGGACGTGCGACGTGAAGAAACGCTGCATCTCGGCTGGCACACCCGGTAGCAGGAAGACCGTGGTTGGGCCGTGGTCCAACTGCACCGCTGGCGCCGTGCCGACCGTGTTTTCGTAGCACGTGGCGCCGGTCGGCAGTTGTCCCATTCCCCGGCGCGAATCCGTCATATCTGGGTTCGAAACGACCTGTTTGGCGAACAATCGGCGGTAGGCGTTCTCGACGTATTCCATCGCCTTGTCGTTCTCCTCGAGCTTGAGCCCGGCGGCGTTGGCGAGGCAGGCGCGCGTATTGTCGTCCCAGTTCGGCCCCATTCCGCCCGTGACCAGCACGAACGTGGGCTTCTGCTCGATTGCCCACTTGAGTGTGGCAACCATTTCGGCCTCTACCCGGTCGACGACCTGGATCGTCCGGACCCGGTAGCCGATGTCGTCAATGCGGTTGGCGATGAAGGCCGCGTTGCGGTCCACGACAGAGCCCTCAAGGATCTCGCGGGAAACGACCAGAATGATGACGCTCTTATCGAACAAAAGTTGGACTCCGGGGGGTGCAGGTGGGTGAGCTGGGCGTGCGAATCCCGTCTAGCTTCGCGGACTAGTGTATAGGTTTGTCAGCAATGTTGAAGCGGCTGGCCAAGAGGGCAAGAATGGTCCTTCCTGAGTCCGTTCCAAGTCCGAATCCCGCCCGCACATGACTGACACGATCCCGCCCGATGGCGGCCGCATCACTGATCTCCTGCTAGAGCGGGAGATGCGTGAGAGTTACCTCAACTACTCGATGAGCGTGATCTTGAGTCGCGCGCTCCCCGATGCGCGCGACGGCCTCAAGCCGAGTCAACGACGCGTGCTCGTGGCGATGAACGACCTCAACCTGGGGCCGCGCAGCAAGCATCGTAAGTGTGCGAAGATCTGTGGTGACACGTCGGGTAACTACCACCCCCACGGCGAGTCTGTTGTCTATCCGACGTTGGTCGGCATGGCGCAACCGTTCTCGACTCGTTATCCGCTGGTCGATAGTCAAGGCAACTTCGGTGCGATCGATGGCAGCCCGCCGGCTGCCATGCGATACACGGAAGCGCGCATGGGGCATCCGGCGACGCACTTGCTCGAAGACCTCGACAAGGAAACCGTCGACCTCGTCGAAAACTACGACGGCACGCGCATGCAGCCGGTTGTGTTGCCGGCGCGTTTCCCGGCGCTGATCTGTAATGGTTCGACGGGTATCGCCGTTGGCATGGCCGCGAGCCTCGCGCCGCACAACCTCAGGGAAGTCGCGCGCGCACTCGAGTTGCTCTACGACAAACCGGACGTCACGCTCGATGAGTTGCTGACGATCGTGCAAGGACCGGACTTCCCAACGGGCGGCACGGTCATGGGTCGCACGGGCATCCGCAACTCGTATGCGACCGGTCGCGGGCAAGTCACCTGTCGCGCCAAGTACCACGTCGAAGAGAAGAAGGGCAGGAAGCAACTCGTCTTCACCGAGGTGCCGTTCCAGGTCAAGACGACGACGATCCTCGACCGCATCAAGTACCTCGTCAAGAACGGCCAGATCGATACGATCTCGGACGCTAACGATGAGACCAACAACCGTGTTGGCTTGCGCCTTGTTGTCGAACTGAAGAAGGCAGTCGAAGACGAGATCGTCACGGTCAACCAGCTGTTCAAGCTGTCGCCGTTGCAGAGCACGTTCTCGATCATCAACCTGGCAATCGTTGATGGCCGGCCGCGCACGCTGCCGTTCAAGACGATGCTTGAGTGCCACCGCGATCACCGCGTCGACGTGATCACGCGCCGCACGCGCTACTTGCTGCGTAAGGCAGAAGATCGCCTGCACATTCTCGATGGTCTGCGCCTCGCGGTGGGGAACATCGATGAAGTCATCAAGATCATCCGTTCGTCGGCCAACTCCGATGAAGCGCGACAGCGCCTAACTGTCCGATTCGAGCTCTCAGACATCCAATCGCGTGCGATCCTGAGCATGCGCTTGTCGGCGCTGACTGGCCTCGAAATCGAGAAGCTGGATGCCGAGTACAAGGAAGTGTCCGACAAGATCGCCTACTACAAGACCATCCTTGGTGACGAAGAAGTGCTCTACGGCCTGATGCGTCAAGACCTGCGTGAGATGGTTGAAGCGTACGGCGACGATCGCCGCACGATCATCAGCGACGAAGAGGTCGGTAACTTCATCGCCGAAGACCTCATCCCGGAAGAGATGATGGTCGTGACCGTTACGCACCAGGGCTACATCAAGCGCACCGCGCTCGATCAGTACCGAACGCAAGGCCGCGGCGGTAAGGGTGTCAGTGGCGCAGACTTCAAGGAAGGTGACTTCCTGATCAATCTGTTCGTCGCATCGACGCACGATTACCTGTTGTTCTTCACCGATCGCGGACGCGTTTATTGGAAGAAGGTCTACGAGCTCCCGAGCTACGGCCGAACTGCCAAGGGACGTGCGCTCATCAACGTCGTCGAGACTCAGGAAGACGAGAAGATCACGATGATCTTGCGCGTCGACCAGTTCGACGAAGACCGCTTCCTGATCAGCGCGACCATCAAGGGTCTCGTCAAGAAGACGCCGTTGAATGCCTACAGCCGTCCGCGTGCTGGCGGCATCATCGCGCTCGGTCTCGACGAAGGGGACTCGCTCGTTGGCGTCAACATCTGTAAGGCCGACGACAGCATCGTTCTTGGCACCAAGAACGGCATGTCGATTCGCTTTGATCAGTCGGGTGCGCGTGCGATGGGTCGCAGCGCGGTTGGTGTTCGTGGCATCCGCCTCGATGCAGACGACCAAGTTTGCGACATGGTCATCACCGATGGCACCGGCACGCTGATGACGATCTGTGAAAACGGATACGGCAAACGCACCAGCGTCGAGGAGTACCGTTCGCAGACACGTGGCGGCAAGGGCATCATCGACATCCGCACCACGGAGCGAAACGGCAAGGTCGTCAACCTGTTGTCGGTTACCGACGAAGACGAAGTCATGATGATCACCAAGGACGGACAGATTGTTCGCACCGAGGTGAGTGGCGTCAGCGTCATCGGCCGCAATACGCAAGGCGTGCGCTGCATCTCGCTGCGCAAGAACGACAAGCTCGTCAGTGTCGCGCGCATTCCGCAGGAAGAGCCTGAGGTCGTTGAGGGTGCTGTGGCGCCGGAAAGTTCCGGTGACGGCGATGCCCCGACGACTCCAGATGTGACTCCGGACGCGACGCCGGATGCGTCCCCTGACGTGTCTCCGGACGATGGGCCGGATCAGGCACCCGATTCGACGCCCGAGGGCGAAGAATAATGGGTGCCTACCTGACTAAGTTGACCGACGACATGAAGGCCGCGATGCGCGCCGGTGAGAAAGAAAAGCTCACCGTCGTGCGCATGTTGATCAGCGACATCAAGAAGCAGATCGATGTCGACGGCGCGGACCTCTCCGATGAGTCGGAGGCTGCGATCCTGCATCGGTCGGTCAAGATGCGTTCCGACACCATCCAGCAGGCCAAGGATGCCGGCCGCGACGAAATCGTCGCCAAGGAGCAGGTCGAGATCGAATGGGTCAAGGCCTACCTACCGCAGCAAATGACGGCCGAAGAGGTCGACGCAAAGGTCAAGGAGGTCGCCGCGGCGATCGACTTCCAAGGTGGCAAGGACATGGGCCGCTTCATGAAGGAGTGGATGTCCAAGTACAAGGGGCTCGCCGACGGCAAGTTGGTGCAGGCAGCCCTTCGCGGGCTGGGCTAGGCTTCGCGGCTTGGGCTAGCCTTCGGGGACTCAGCTAGACAGGCACACCCTTGGTGGCGGTGACTGCTAGCGGTCGCCGCCAGGGGCTACAGGCAGCAGCTCGTTGACTGCGGCGTCGAATTCTCTGTTTAGCAGGTCCTGCGGCGGGTTATTCACGAACGTGAACCATGAGCTCGCCGCGTCGTAAGTCAGGACGCGACCCTTTCCCGAAGGCAAATCGCGCAGCTCGAGTTGGATTTGGACCTTGTCTGACTTGCCCGACCAGTTCGTTGCGCGGTCTTCCCAGTGCAGTAGGCGCGCAGCAATCTCCAAGGTCCGCCCTGGAGCTGCCGCGGCGGATGCCTTGGTGGCGGCGACGTTTGGAAACCTCTTGCTCACAGCCTGCTCGATGCGGCGTGCGACGAGCGAACCTGATCCTGACGCGGTCTTGCCGTCGTAGCTGCCATCCGGGGGCTCAACGACTCGGACGACCACGTTCTTCTCAGCGCCGGCGAGGTCATCGAATGGGGTGCCCCGAACGATTTCATACGACGCGCACGCTGGCAGCAGTGCGAGCACGAACAGCGATGTAACCCTTCTCATCAACTTCGTCATGCAGTGAGGGTAGTTCCAGCCGCAGTCATGCGCCAAGGACTCGATCAGAGGCCGCCAGCTTCGGCCTAGGCGTCAATCGCGACGTGCGAACAGGTATGGTGAATGCACTACGAAGCCGAGCAGTGGCTTGATTGCCGTCGGTACGCTGATCGCATGGCCGGGTAGCCGCACATAGGGGTCGTCGGGCGTCCCGAGCATGCCATCGGCGCCAACCATGCCGGCACCAAACAGTAATGGGAATTGGCCCGCGCCAATTTCATCGATAATCAGCGCCGCGAAGCGCTTATCGGCGAGTGCCTTGACCGGGTTGGCTATCAACGCTGCGAGCGCATCGCGGCCACGTTCTGGCAAGTGCGCGAGCTTGGCCGGATCCGCGAGAGCGAGCAAGTCGAACATGCCATTCGGCAGCTTCGGAAGCATTTGCATGACGTCGAAGATCGCTTGGCCGTGGGCGCCGGTGCCTTTACCGGCGCGATAGGCGATGTGACCATGCCCGGGGATCCAGACGGGGCCGTCTTGTGCTTCGACGACTGCACGCAGTTCATCATGAGCCTGTCGGTGGGCGGCGGGCGGGAACAGCGTCACGCTTGGGTTACGTTTCCAGGCGGCGTAGCCAAGCCATGCGAACTGCAGGATCAACGCGACTGGTCCCGCGATGCGCATCACCTTTGATGAGTGGCATGCGGCAATCGGGCCGAGCACGCAGGCGCTGGCGAAGCCATACATCATCACGTTGTCGAAGCCGCCAACGTGCATGCGCGACATCCACGAACACGCGATGCCGCCACTGCAGAACGCGGCGAGGTATGGCCACTTGCCGTTGCCGTCGCGCCGGCCGGTGACGAAGCCTGTGAGGGCAAGCACTAGCAGTGGTAGCACCGGCACCATGTCCTTAGTCCAGAAGCCGAGTTTGTTGGCGCCGACCCAGCCGTGGTGTTGCGGCATCTGGAAGAGATACAGCGTCGACCAGCCATCAGTGGTGAGATGCAGCAGGCCAATCGAAGCACTCATCGCCGCGACGGAAACGAGGCCGAAGCGAATCGCAACACGCCAATCCCACAGCAGTGCGCCAACGCCAACAACTGGCAACCACATTAGCGTCGACTGCTTGGCTAGAAGCGCCAAAGCAGCCAATAGACCCGCCCAGAGCCAGTTCCTCTTGCCGCCGTGGCGAAGCTGGTAGCTCGTCGCAATGCACAAGAACACGAACAGCGAGTCGTTGCGCGCGAGGTCATACCACCACGCGAGCCACCCGTAGCCGGCGAAGAACAGTCCCGTTGCGACCAAGCCCGGCACAGCCTTGCCGGTCTCCTTGCGCACCCAGTGGCCGATCAGCAGCGCGCAACCAATAGAGAACGCGACCGCGATCAATCGCAGCGCCAGGATGCCATCTAAGCCGAACTTCATGCCGAGCCCGCCGAGCCAGAACAGCAGCGGCGCATAGAGAAACGGCACGTGTTCGGCCTGAGGTTCGCAATACAGCGGCAGTCCGTCGGCGACGCGCGAGGCATGGTCGGCGAGCGCGCCTTCCATCCATTCCAGTTCGTGCGGATAGAACAGTCGCTGGCTGATCGCGAACAAGAACGCGATCGTTGCGACGGCCGCGAGCAGCAACAATGCCCACCACAGCGGGGAGGTTCTGTGCGGTGACGAGGTGGCGGCGGACGAGGGCATGCGACAGAAGCATAGACCGCGTTATGCTTGCGCGCCTGTGATGCGTGCTTTGCTCGTCATAGTGCTGCTGCTCGCAGTCGGCACCGTTGTGACTCTTTCCCTGGGTGCGGGGGGTGATGTGCCCATGCCGCCCGGTGGCACCGCGGTGCCCGACGAGTTCGCCGGAATTGGCGACCTCGGGCCAGTCATCAAGGTTCCGCGCATCACGAAATTGCCTGAAGGCGTGGTCGCGACGCGCACCGAACAGGAGACCATCGACCCCGAAGGCCTTGCGGACCAGGCTACTGCGTGTTTGCGCGTTATCGACCACATCACCGAGAAGGCCATCTCCGGCGCGTTCATACGCAGCATGCACAACGGTGCGGATATCGCTTTCACCGATGAACATGGTCTCGCGGGCCTGCCGTTGGCCAGTCCGGCCCAGATGGCGGTCGTGTTTGACGGCTACCTGTTGCGGTTGGCGCCGGTGCAATTGGGTTCGACCGAGGCCGAACCCCAGATCGTTCGCTTAGTGCCTGATCGCTGGTCGTTGCGCCGTCGCTTTGCCTTCGTTGATCCAGACGGCAAGGCAGTGAATGAAGTGTTCGTGCGCCTGAAGCCTGCTGGTCAGTTGTCGAGTGCGCGCATCCCCGTGCCCGCTGGCGACGCGGTGCTGCAGCGTGCTTGGTCGGAGCATTCGATGTTGTCGACGCGCGAAGTCAGCCGTGATGTTGCGGTGCAAATCGGACGCTACAGCGCGGACCGTGTGCACCAACTGACTGGTCGAACACCGATGATTCGGTTCGCGGTGCCCGGCGACTTCGTGCTTGAAGCATCGACAACGAATGGCCTAGTGGCGCGCGTTGAGGTCGCGGTGATTCCTGGCTCGGAACCGTCGGCGCAAGTCGTCAACATGACCGCTGGTGCTTCGATTCGCGGGCGCGTTACCAACTTGGCCAGCAGTGCACTTGCCGGTGTTGAGATCACCATTCAGGGCGGCGATCCACTCGGCTTGCGAGCGACCACCGCGGCGAACGGCACGTTCATGATTGGTCCGCTGCCGATCGCTCGGACAACACTATTAGTGCGCCATGGAACCCACGCTCCGGTTGCACATGGGCCGGTCGCGGCACCGAGCAAGGACGTGCGGATCAAACTCACGCCGCTTACTCGAACGCCGTTGCGCGGTCGCGTGCGCACGCGTCCAGGACTTGCGTCGGTGGCCAATGCGACGATCATCTGGCAAGTTGCCGGAGGGGCTGCAATCAGTGCCAAGACTGCCGCAGACGGCACTTTCGAGCTGCAGGCCGCTGGCGATATTGCGAGCAAACTGATCGTGCAAGCGCCCGGTCATGTTCGCTATTCAGAACTCGTCGATCCCAACGCAGCGTTCGCGGACTACGACCTTTGGCCGGGCGATTGGGCAACGCGTGTTGCTAACGGTACCACCGCATCACTCGAAGGTGTGGTGATCGGCGCGAACGGTTGGCCGCTCGCCAACGCGTCCGTTCGCTGGCGTTCCGACCACCCGACCGGAGTGTCTGGAATGCCAGGTCGCCGCGTTCTCGAAGGCGCGGTCTTGCAGTTGCCGGGAGTCGCGACGACGGATTCGAGTGGCGCGTTCGTTATCGAGACCAATCAGTTTGGCCGCGGCGTCGTCTCGCTGGTGTCAGCTCCGAACAACAACATCGAGGCCACCGCGATTGCTGGCAAAAGCAAGAAGGGCCTGAAGCTCAACCAATGACACCTCAACCTTGGCAGAAACTCGGCGACGAAACTCTCGCTCGCCATCTCGTGTTCCACGTGCGTCGTTCGCGTCAACGTTCGCCGCGCACGGGCGTCGAGATTCCGTTCTTCCTGATCGACACGGCCAACTGGGTCAACATCCTGCCGATCACCGACGAGGGTGAGATCCTCTTCGTGCGTCAATGGCGACATGGCAGCGAACGCATCTCGCTCGAACTGCCCGGCGGCTTAATCGATCCCGGCGAAGATGATCCCATGCAAGGTGCCATGCGGGAATTGCGCGAGGAGACCGGTCACACCGCGACGCAGTGGGTGCCGCTCGGTGACAACAACCCCAACCCGGCGATCATGAGCAATCGCTGTTACGTCTACCTAGCGACCGGTTGCCGCCTGGCTGGGGAGCTGCAGCAGGACCTCGGCGAAGACATCGAAGTGGTCAAGGTCCCCGAGCAAGATCTCGATGGTCTGATTCGCAAAGGTGGGATCGACCATGCAATCGTGCTGGCGACGATCGCACTTTGGCGGGCGCACGCCGCTGGATCGGCCGAATAGCACCTGAATTACGGCATTATCTCAGCGCCTTCGGCTACCACGACCGGTTGACAGAGGTTTCATGCAGCGCCAAATAATCCCAGCCGTCATTCTTTTAGTCGCCGCCGTAATTGGTGGCATTTGGTGGCTTTACAGCGACCCGGTTGCGCCGCTGCCGACACCCCGCGGCAACCTCGTGATTCAAGACGGTGGTAGCCCGGAAGTGGTGCCCGCCGAAGGCAACGTCGACGCAGACACCAGCAACACGAATGTGCGCGAGGCGGTGCTCGGCGGTAGCAGCGAGCTGCTCTCCGACCCAGACATCCGCGCGGGCCTCTGCGGCTTCAAGGGCCGCGTCGTCAACCATCTAAAGACACCGGTGGTCGACTGTGGCGTGCGCATTTATCGCGGCGCGATGGATTCGATTCTGTCCCAGACCACGGACCTGTTCTCCGACGTGCCGGACTTCGATCCGCAATACATCGCCGGAGAAGTGCAGACCGACGACGAAGGCAGGTTTGAGATGACGGGTGTGTGGCCGCGCGGCTTCTACCTGATGTTCGCTGGCTTGGGCACCGACGCACCGACCCACCAAGTCATCACGAAGGCACCGTCACCCGGCGAGATCGTCGACCTCGGCGATGTTGTGCTCAACGAAGCCGGCGTCATCGTCGGCGAAGTCTGCGACTCAGATGGCAACGCCTTGGCTGGCGCGTTGGTACGCGCCGCCGACATCCCCGGCGCGTTGGCCGCTTTCTTCCCGGCCGAACGTTTCGATCCTGAAGGCGCGTTGCTGATCCGCGAACCGCGTGCGCCAGTGCGCGTGCTGAAGATGCCGCCGTGGGTCAAAGAGGCGTTTGAACACCTGCCGATTCCCACCACCAAAACCGATCTAGAAGGCAAGTTCCGACTCGTCGGTGTCATGCCCGGCAGCAACATGCTGGCGACCACGACACGAAACTTCCTATCAGACGTCAAGGCGAGTGTGAAAGTTCGTTCGGGCCAAGTGAAGGACGTCGGCCGCATTCGTCTGCGCGAAGGCGAAGAGCTCTACGCGAAGGTGCTCGACGAGAAGGGCAAGCCGGTTGCTGGTGCCGAAGTCATCGCCGGCTCCACGTTGTCAATCGTGCCAGTCGACTTGGCGAGCTACCTCGGCGAAACCAACGAGGAAGGCGAGATCGACGGCATGGGCTTCTCGCCTGGCAAGGTCACGATTGCCGCGCGTCGCTCGAAGAACCACGCCTGGGTGCTGGCCGAACCTCAGTCGATCATCTCCGACGTGATCATCACGTTGCCGGCGCAGTATTCGATCACGGTCAACGTGCTGCTGGCGGACGGCACCCCGGTCAAGGACGCGCGCTTCCGCTTGCTGCCTGGCAAGAAGGGCGAGGGAGCTGCCGAGATGTTCATGATGGGGTTCTCGAAACCGATCAACCTCAAGAACTGCATGAAGAAGGTTGAAGACGGCATCTGGCAGGTGACCGGTCTCAACAAGGGCTACTACACGATGCTCGCCGATGTCGAAGGTTTGGCGTCCGGTGCCGAAGGCGTGCATCTCGAAGAAGAAGACGGCCAGTGCACGATCAAGCTTGCGGCGCCGAACCTGTTCTCGGTGTTGGTGGTCAATGAAGACGAGCAACCGATTCGCAACGTCGCGATCTTCGCGGAGGCGCGCGGCGAGCGCATGACGGGCATGCCGATCAATTGTGGTCGCACGGACAAAACCGGCCGCCTGACGATCAACAAGATCCAAGCCACGACGTTGCGCGTCAGTGCCGATCATCCCCGTTGGGGCGTCGTGCACGGCGAGACCAAGCCCGATGAAGAGTTGGTGCTGCGCCTGGTCGCGCCGGGTTCGCTGCACGGTGTGCTCAGTGAGAACGGCAAGCCGCCGCTGCCGGGCAAGTGGACCGTCGCCGTCATGTGGCGTCGCGGCGGTGGTCCGCGCGGACCACTCCAAAACACGCCGCAGTTGATCACCGCTGGCCTCGATGGCACGTTCAAGGTGGGTTCGCTGCAGCCCGGCAACTACGGCGTTACGGCCTTGAACTCGCTCGACACCCTGCGGTCGCCCGGCGCCATCTTCGAGATCGCGCAGTCGATGTTTATCAACTCCAACATGTCGAGCGAGCGGGTCGAAGTGCTCTCCGGCCAAGTCGCCGAAGTGCGCCTCGAAGTTGGCAAGAAGCCGCTCGAAGGGCCAACCGCGCAGCTGACTGGATCGGTCATGGTCGACGGTCGCACGGCCAGCGGTTACACGGTCGTGGCCCGATCCAGCGGCGGCATGAGTTCTGGCACTCGCAACGGTGGCGGGCCAATGCGAGGCGGGAGCGGCCGCTTCGCCGGCGAGGTCGACGAGCGTGGCAGGTTTGATCTCGGCATCATCTCTGCTGGCAGCGTTTCGATCAGTGTCACTGGCAGTGAAGGTGGCATGTTCATGGGCGGTGGCGGCAGCATCTGGTCGAACAATATCGAGTTGAAAGAAGGCGAGCAACGCGACCTGACGATCGACATCACGACATCGATCATTGCGGGCAGCGTTTACTTGCCTGATGGCAGCCCAGGCGCCGGCATCTCTGTGACGGCGCGAGGCCAGCTGAAGGTTGATGGCAAGCAGAGCGGCAGTTCACGCCAGCGCATGGTGACCAAGGCCGATGGCTCCTTCAAGTTCAAGCAAGTGCCGGAGGGCACGTGGTCGGTCGACCTGCAGAAGAACGATGGCGATGAACGCTACCGCGGCAAGCTTGAGAATCTGGAGGTTGGTCCCGGTGCGGTGACCGATTCGCTGCGCATCGACATGACTGCGGCGATGGTAGTGAAGGGCAGCGTCTCGCTAGCCGCGCTGGCCGAAGAGCCGCGCTGGGTCTACTTGATGTTCCATCGCCTAAAGCCCAACGATCCACCAACGGCGCGTGGCGACAACCAATCCTTCACCAGTTGCCGCCAAGGGAAGTTCGTCGCCGACGACCTGACGGTCGGTCGCTGGCGTGTTGTTCTGCACACCCAAGGCAAGGAGAGCGCGAATTACGAATGCGGTGTTTTGAACGTGCCGGCGACTGGCTTAACCGACGTCAGCCTCGTACCGCAGATTCGCTAAGTTGCGCGGCCGCTCACCCGAGCTGGGCCGCGATACGCTGGGTCATCGAGAAGCGAAGGCCACAGATGACGTTGGTCGTGGATTCGGTTTCGAGCCCGACCAACATGCCGCGCTTCAGTGGCATCGACAGGTGGGAGTGGCCGGTCAGCAGCGAGCCGAGCAGGTAGCCAAGGTTCGGCTCATGACCGATCAGCGCGACGCTGGCGGTTTGTGCTAGCAACAGCCCTTCGAGCAGGACGAGCGTTTCATCGGTGCGTCCATGTGGCACCAGCTTGGCTTCGTCGCGCAATTCGCCGCCATAGCCAACTGCCTTCGCAAACATGGCGGCGGTTTCTCGGGCACGCCGGTACGGACTCGTGAGCACCAACTCTGGCGCGACCATGAGTTTCTGCCAGGTTTTGCCAGCGCGAGTGAGCCGCTCCACCCCTTCGTCCGTTAGGCGACGATCCTCGTCGGCAGAACCTAGACTTGGGTCCTCAGCAATCCCGTGACGAAGCAGGTAGATCCACATGGCGGCAGCGAACGGTATCCTACAGCGCGTGGCAACCCCTCAGAACGCCAAGGTGTCCGCAGCGCGAAAACGGCGCCCTAAGCCGTCCTCTGGCCGACACTTTATGATCACGATGTTCGTCGCAGCGGCAGGTGCGGCGTCGTGGCTAGCCTACGACTACTACCGGGACAGTCACGTCACGTTGATGTTCGCGAACGGCAAGCAACCGGTGCCGTCGCTTGAATTGACGTTCTATCCAGAGCAGCTCGCGTTCACGTCGCCATCGCCGCCGCCTGCGATCGGCGCACAGCGCATCGAGAACGAGGTGAGCATCGTGGTCGGCGACGACTTCGTGCCGGGCCGTGGTGTTGTGCGCTACCGCGGCGAGGGTGTCGGGACCGGGTTTGCGTACGTCAAGCTCGGCCAGAAGCCGTCGACTATTCAGCTGCGCGCGCCGCAGAGTCTGCGCGGTCGCATCGGCGAACCGATTGGCTACTGGTTTATGGGTTGGCGATGCGCCGGGATCCGCCCGGTTGCCAACGCCGAAGTCGTCATCATGGGAGGCGGCGAGCACGGTGTGGACCTTGCGACAACGCGCACCGATGTCGAAGGTCGCTTCACGCTTACTGGCTTTGACGGCGAACTAGACGCGCTCGGCTTGCGTGTGCGCGCGCCGGGCTTCGTCATCGTACACGAGCACGTCGACAACTTGGATCAGCACACTGGCGAACGCGCGATCATTGCGTTGACGCCGGCCGACCCGCGTCGCGGCAAACTCGAAGTCGCGGACGGCATCGATGTGTCGAACTTGCGGTTGCTCGCGCGCGGGTTGCCCGGCGCGGACACCGTCGCTGCGGTCGATGGTTCGTTCACGCTGGACCACATCCCTAACGACCTCGAAGCCCGCATCGTTGTGCATGGCATGCGCGACAACTGGGCGCAAACGCCGGCGCGAACCAAGCGCGGCAAGGTCACCACGGTATCGGTCGTCGTTGGCGCGACGCTCGAAGGCCGCGTTTTCGACCGTCAACAGCAGCCAGTGCCTGGCGCCCTTGTATGGGTTGGCGACGGGTCACCCGTTTGGGCCGATTCGCGCGGCAAGTATCGCTTGGTGCAGGTGCTACCCGGCGACGTGACCGTCACCGCGCAGTTGCAGACCGGCCGAGGATCACGTGCGCGAACGACACTAGGCATACGATCAGTAAAGCTTGAGCCACGCCGCCATCACACCGATATCGACATCACCCTGAAACGCTAGAAGCACTCAATGAGAACTGCGATGTCCCTGTTGCTGCTGGGAGCAGCTGTCTTCTGCCGCTGGCAGGATCCGAAGCCGGCCACCCAAGATCCGGTTGCGGGTGCGTCGTCCGTGCAGCAAGGTTTAGTCACGCAGGGTGCCGCGAAGAAGGTTGCTTCGAAACAGGGCCCAGCCAAACAGGACCCAGCAAAGCAGGACGCAGCAAATCCGACCAAGAAACCGGCCGGCAAGGTTGTGGGCAGGCCGGATCGAAGCCCTCTCGAAGGTGTCTACCGGCTGCGCAAGCGTGTCACAGCCGGCGTGCCCGATGCCAAGCCAAGCAAGGGATACTTGGCGATCACCGGCCGCCACATGTTTTTGAGCCTGGCATCCAAAGGGCTCGACGAAACGGCGCCGCTACTGCATTCCGGCGTGCGCGAGTGGATCAAGGTCGGCGCCGACGTGCGTACCACTGCGAAGCTCGACTACTACACGGACGGCGCCGGCGTGATCCATCAGACACCCGAAGGCAAACAGGAAATGCGCCGCATCGAGATCGTGCTCGGCGGCGTGCGGGTGATACAGGGACCGCACTCGTGGCTCGAGTTCGAGCGCGTCGAGTAAGCGCTACTTCGGCTTGCGACGCAACGCGCGCAGTTCGGGCGATCGCATCGCCATGTGCGCCAGCACATAGACCAACATGCCGGCGCCGATCGGCAGCATGAGATTGCCCGTGGCACGAGCGAGCAGTGATGCGTCATCCGGTGCGATGCGAGCAAACGGCACAACCGCGCACATGGCACCGGTCGCAATCAGCGAGCGAACCCAAGCCTTGGCGAGGTTGTTGTTCTGCGGTGGCGAATGGCGACGGAACTTGCGGGACAGCATGACCGCGTTGCCCAACGACGTGATCGAACTCGACAGCGTCAGCGCCGCCGTCCCCATGCTTGTGGTCATCAGCAAGGTGACGCTGATGACTAAATTGGCGATCACCAATTTGGCCGCCGTGCGCGCCGGCGTCGACGTATCGCCGACCGCGTAGAACGCGCGGGCATACAATTGCGCCAGTCCGAGGAACGGTAGTCCGGCAACCAGGCATGCCGTCGTCAGCACGGTTGGGGCGATGTCGTCACCGCCAAACTTGCCGCCGACAAACAGTACGTTGACTACTTCGTTCGCCAGGAGGATCAGGCCCGCGGCTGCCGGCAGCGTCACCAGAATGGTCGCAGCGGCGGACATGTCGAGCGTCCGCCGCATCTTGGTTCGCCCCTCCCCATCCGCTTCGCTAGCGAGCTTGGGGAACACGGCGACCGCAACCGACATCGCGGTCAACGCATGCGGGAACAGCAGCAGTCGGTTGGCGAGGTAGACGTAGGTGACGGCGCCCGGTGCGATCAGGTAGTAGGCCAGCAGTTGGTCGAGCAGGCTGCTGATCTGATTGAGCGACATGCCCAACACCGTTGGGCCCATCGCGACGAACACGGCGAACGCTGCGGTGCCGCGCTTGGGCAGACCCAGTCGCGGCCTGCCCATTTCTTTGCGACGCACCAGTGGTATCAACACGATCAACAGCTGCAGGAAGCCGCCGACCATCAAGCACCACGAAGCGAACGTCGCGATTTCGGTGTCGACTTCAAACCCGAGCGGCTTCGCGGCGATGAGTGCGGAGA
>JBNMND010000015.1:0-33571 GCA_051274975.1 Planctomycetota bacterium
GCCCAGACGCTTGTGCCGTCGCGTAAAGTAACTCTTGCTCAAACGCCGACAGCTCGAAGTAGATGCGATCCGTCTTGCGATCCACGTGCATGGCGACGAAGCCAGGCAGATGCTGCATGTCCTTGGTAAACGCCTGGATCGACTTTTCGGCATCCGACTGTTCGGCATCCGACTTTGGGGCATCCGATTGCGACGGAGCCGCTTGGGCAAGCAGCACAACGGCAGAGAAACACGCGAGAGCTTGGCAACGCATGCGTAGACGCATATCCGCAGGAACGACTAGGCGAATGCGGAATCGAGCCTACTGCCAAAACGTGACGCTCAGGGCACAATCACTGCATGCCCGATCCGCTGATCCGCGCCACCTTGCTGCTGACGCTCGCCACCGCCATTTGCGCACAGACTCCCGAGCATCGCCTCCCCAGCGACCACGACGATGTTGGCCTGCCGCAACACAACGCAACGTGGCTGCCATATGCCGCATCAGAAGACCATGTGTGCAACCGCATCTTTCGGCAGCTCTATCTGACGGAGTGTATCCCCACCGTCGTCGGCGCCGCCCTGCCGCGTGAACATGCCGACGCGGAGCAGTTCTTCGTGAAGGGTTGGTACTTCAAGAAGCGCAAGGGCGAAGATCGTGACCGGCGTTGGTTTGGCGGCGACGGACGGCAACTACCTGTCGAAGGCTTAGCGCAACCCGCCGCCGCACAACTGAAGACCTGGCTACAGCAAGTTGACGGTGACGTGACCCGCGAACTACGCAACCGGCCGCGCGCGGCCGTGTGGTTCCAACACGACTTGCTGCGGTTCGCACGACGGTTGCTCGACGTCAAACAGAACCCCGAACTCCTGCAGCCACTGCTTGCTTGCGCGCAACGCGTCGCCCTACCACGCGCAACATTGCTGAGTTCGTCGCTGCGCACCGTCACGTTCGCAAGCGTCGCCAAGAACACCCCTGGCTTCGATCCACGTCGATGCATCGAAGTGGCCCGCAACTCCAGCCGCCTGTTCAACGCCGAATACGTGCAGCTTTGGTCGACGGTGCACTTGGTGATGCCCGACCGCTTAGGAGAAGCGGCTGCCGCATGGTTGACAGCGGGCGAACGCCGCACGCCACTGCCAATACACTCGGTCGCACTACTGATGCAAGGCATCGTCGCGGTCGATGACCAAGGCAAACCATGCGCAACCGACCTCGTGATCGAAGCGCGCACGCAACGACTCAGCAACCGCGACCCCCTTGCGTTCGACAACCCGACGACGACCCGCGACGGCGTCGACTTCGCCATGTGGTCGCTGGCGCGCGAAACCGTGCGCGACACCGATGGCTCGGTGGCCAGCGTGCCGTTCGCATCGTTTCGCAGCATCGACATGGAGAGCCAAGAGCTGTTCCGCGACTACGGCTCGCGCAAGCACACCACCTATGCGGCGCAATGCACCCTGTGCCATCGCCGCAGCAACACGCCAGACGAGGCGATCGCCGGATTCAGCGCCCTACGTATCTCAAGCAAGCCCGCACCGGCCCAGCCTGGCGCCCGAAGGCGGCTGGCCGAACATCAAATGTTGCGCTTCCTGGACAAGCTGCGCGACAAGTGACCTTTCGTCTAGGCACGAATGAGGGCACAATGCTCCCCATGACGCGCCACGCACCCGCGTTCTTACTCGCCTCGCTGATTGCTGCCAGCCTCCCGGCCCAAGCGATCACCTGGTGGGGAAAGGACTTCGACGCCGCCCTCACCGCCGCCAAAGACAAGCCCACCGAGATGGTGCTGCTCTACTGTTGGCAGGACGACCACCTCATGTGCCAGTCGATGTTCGACGGCACGATGGCCGATAAGAAGGTCATCAAGAAGTTGGACGACTTCATCTGCATGGGCCTCAAGAACGACGACGCCGGGCGCGCCACCTGGCAGCGCTACAAGGTCGCTTCGGTGCCGGCGGTATTCTTCATCGCGCCGGATGGAGCAGTGGTCGACGTGCTGCCTGGCTATGTTCCGATCGAACAATTCGCCGCCGACATCGACCGCATTCGCGCCGGTACGGACACGATCCCAGGACTGCGTAAGTACCTGAGTCAACATCCAGAGGACGTCAAGCAAGCCCTCAAGCTCGTACAGAAGCTGCGGCTCGTGAGTGACATCAAGGGTTCGCACGAGGTCATCAATGCGATGATCAAGGTCGATCCGAAGGGTAAGTCGGAGGAAGTCGCTGAAGCGATGCTGTGGAAGATCAGCGACGAGACGTTCGGCGAGGGAATCGCGCCACAGGACTACGACCTGGAGCAGTTGCGCCGGTTCTTGAAGTCGCAGCGCAACAAGCGCGTGCTGTTCCTCGGCTATGACCAGATGGCAACGGCGCACTACCGCGCCGAAGACATCAAGTCGGCATCCTCGGCCGCGATGAAGGCTTGGAAGAACATCCCCAAGGATCAAGTCATCGATTGGGGCCAACGCATGTGCGGCATCGCCTACCGCCGCTGGAAGGACCTCGACAAGGTCAACAAGCGCACGTTGAAGGACGTTCTTGCGATAAGCAAGAAGACGCTCGCCGCGGTCGAAGCACGCCACAAGAAGCAACCGGACGTGGCGTTCCTCGGCAGCGCGATGTATCTGCACGCCGCGGTGCTGATCGTGAACAAGCAGCGCAAGAAGGCGCTGACGCTGATGGACGAAGCGATCAAGATCGACCCGAACAACAAGAACCTGGGGCTGGCGAAGGAGAACTGGGTTAAGGGCAACAAGTAGTGCGCGGGGCGAGAGAGCCGCGGCACTAGTGCGATCGAACTGACGATTGGCGGCTCGCCAAAAACCTGTCACCGCTGCGGCGCGAAGATGTTGTTTCTTGTCCCGGCACCGTACTGACGCACTACAGCTGTAGGACTTGTGGGGAGGTCGTTCCGACAACGACTTCGACCGGCTTGCCGGGCACGCCGCCGCGAATGGGAGTGAGCTCCAGCTTCGTGCCGGGGATGAAGTCCTGCTCAAACGTGCCGTCCCCCCACTTCTCGAACTCGAACGCATGGTCGTGCACGCCTTGATCGTCGAAGGCGACAAGAAGCGGGTCGATGAGAGCGTCGACTAACATGCGGACGCGCACTTCGTCGAACGCGGTTTGTGGCTGACCCAACCGCAACGACGTGAGAGGCCGAAGTTGCAGGAACAGGTTCTCTTGAGGCGATTCAACCCGCATCGGCACGTAGCCCCAAGCACGCACCAACAGGTCTGAAGCCTTGTCCGGCTGCGGAAACCAAAGCGACACGAGCTTGGGATCATCCGGGAGCACCATGCTGGCTCGCGGCACGAGCACGGCCTCGACCTCGACTCGTCGCCGTGTCTTCGCGGAACGGGCCAACACGTAGATGCCGCGCACACGAGATCCGAGATCGAGGCGCTTGCCGTTGCTAGGCCAGACGTTGCCGCCTTTCTGCAGCGCGACCTCAGCCTCATCGTGCACCACAACTCCATGAGTGAAGATGCGCAGTCGGTAGCGCCCCGGCGGCAACGAACCCCACTCACATACTTGCTGTTCCGTGTCGAGGCGTGCTGTGTAGCGCTCATCAGCACGCTCGATCGGGACCAGCAACGCCCAAGTGTCCTCGACTGGTAACTCGCCGCAATCCATGCGGATCACCAGCGACGCACTGGGGAGCAGATCAACCGAGGCGCGCTCGCCGGGCGGCATCTGGACTTGCTTGTCCAGGCAATCGATGTGCTTGCAGGTCACGTTCAAGGGGCCCCTATGCGGCTCCACTCCCCACAATTCTAGGACGTGCCCGCGCCGCTTCTTCTTGACCTCGACCACGCGAGTACCCTGACTTACCTCTACCCACGCATCATTCAGAGGCTTGCCCTCGCAAGAAAACTCGAGTGTGGCAAGCACGCAATCTTCGTCCAATTGTGAGTTCACGAGGTCACCCAAGTCGCTGTCTTCCACCGTCAACGATCGCTCAATACGGAACGCTGGCGATGACACACCACCGACAACCATCGAGACGGTAAAACCAGGCAAACTGCGAACGGAAGCTGGCAGCCACATGCTGAAGCCCAAGCGACCCGACTCGTCCGATTTCATGCTGTGTTGACTGCCCTCGCGCCAACCAAGAAACGGGTGCGGAGCCTGGGGCGCCAAGTTCACATGCGTCTTCACGATTGGCGAACCGTCTGCTCGCACGACACGGCCGGTAAAGCGCCAACTCCGAATCGGCACGGACAAGTCCACCGACACTCGCTGCCCCGACGCGCGTGGCCCAACGACATCCAGTGCATGGTCTTGGCCTGCACAGTGAGCAACTGCACGCCAACGACGACCAAGGGGAACCCCCGCAAACAGAGAGACCTTGTCCATAGTCGGCGGATACACCATCCACACGGCGCCGCCTTCTTCGCTCAATGACACGCGCGCATCGATTGGCTTACGATCCGCATCCAGAACACATACCTCGAGAAGGCCGCCAACTGGTTCGACTAGCTGCACTTTCACCACACCGTGCAGCGCGGTGTAAGGCACTTTCTGGGTCGCAATGGTCACCGGGCGGACCTCATCGTCGTATTGACGGCGCGAGTAGACCTGCAACTCGCCATTCAACAGTTCGCCCCACACGTCGACCTTGTAGAGCAAATGCGGCACCACGACCTTGCCGGCTGAATTGGATGGGCCAAACGCATCCGAAACAGACACCACGTCAGACATCCGCGACAAGAATGTGCCGGCGACATAGACCAAACGCCCAGCGACTGGCCGACCATCATGGTCCACGACGTCCACTTCGAGCGTCACATCATTCATCAACACGATGCGAGACGCGTCGCTACTGGCGCCCAGTCGGCCATACAAGTAGAGCTCGCCGTAATCGCTTCCGAAGCGCGCACAAACATCCGACTCCGGCGCGGCGCGAACCTCAACGAGACCGGCGTCGTCCGTAATTGCGGACCCGCCATGCGCCCGCAACGTCGCCTCCATGTCGCGACCATGCGCCTTGAACAATCGCCTCAACTCCTGGAAGTCGGCTTCACCTGCCGGCCAATAAAGGACCTCGGCACCGACAACTGGCACTCCCGCCGAAGTGACCACCTGCAAACGAACGGCCCTGCCAACGCCATTCTGTATTGGCAGGTCCGTCAACTCCGCGCGCTGCACACCAGCTGCCTTCACGCCACCTGCTTGATCGCCCGGAGCTTCAATCGGCCGCTCAGCTCCGCCTTGCGGTTCCGTCGGCGGACGTGCTGCAACCGGGCCGTCACCAAACGAGAAGATGAGCGCTCCCACCAAAAGCACCAAGACGACAGCTAGTAGCACCCGAGCGTTCACGCCCACATGCTAACTCTAGTCGAGTAGCGCGCAGGTGATATTGGCTTCGCCGCAGTGAGAACGCATCACCTGCAGCACCGATCGGTCACTCGCGTGCCATTGCAGCAGCACGTCGCCAGCTTGCACCTCGCCCAGAAGTGGCAGCAGATCCTGGCGCGCGCAATGGGTTCCGGTCATCGCCGCAGTGAAGGCGCCAAGGAAGGCCCCGAGCACAAAACCCAGCGGGATTGCAATGGAGCTCAGGCCACTAAACATGCCGAAACCAATCGATAGCACCGCGTTGACCACAGCGCCGAGAACCGCGCCACCAGCCATCGCCAGCACAACACCTCGGATCCAACGGGTAGCAAAGCGGTCGCGACCGTCGCGGACCAAGCTGAACGCGTGCTTGCTGTCGGACGCCTGCGGGTAGCGACGCAGCGTCGCCTCACTCGCGGCGGCGAGAACGCCTGGGCCCTCGCCTAACAGTTCGTCAAGGTCTCGACCTTGCGGCAGCAGCACGAACAACACGCTCATGGCGTGCCGCTCACGCCTGCGACTTCGACCGCACCATCGACAGCAGACGCACCGTGGCAATCACCAGGCCAACGCCAAGCAACGAACCAACAACCGGCAACAACCAACGGCTGCCGCTAACCCAGTGCGGTGTCGACTCACCGTTGTAGCGACTGGTGCCGTGCACGAAGCCAGCGACGCTGAGCCAAACGACCATCACGAACAACGAACCACTAATCAACCAAATCGATATCTTGGTGATCGGCGCGTCAAGACGCGGCAAGACCGCGCTACCGCGAAGTTCGACGACCAGCCACGAAGCGGTGCCGAGCAACACGAGCGTATCGATACCAACCGTCGCGCCCATCGCGTGCCCCATGACCAACTGCGTGCCGTGGATCAGCGTATTGAACGTCGGCACCGAAATGATGATCGACGTGATCAACATGAAGACCGTCCAGTATTTGGCCATAACGAGCCAGCCGCCGCGACCGCAGAACGGCGCCGAGCCCTGGCGGCCCTTCAGCATCTTGCCCATGTCGATCATCAACTTGACCAGGATGATGACTTCGGCCATCGACACCAAGAACGCCACCCACTTGACCGTGTCGGTCTGCGGCAGGTGGTATGTGTGGTGCACGTAGTTAGTGAAGCTGTTGAGGCAGCCTACGCCGAACAGCCAGAACGCCACCGGCGATTGGCCATACTTCTTGTCGCCGGACAGGCGTTCGCCGACGTAGGTCAGCGAGCCATACATCATGAAGTTGAACGACCCGACTAGCGTGCCGCACGACTTCCACTGCACCTGCATGTCCTTGATCGGACGATTGAAGATGTCGTCGAGCATGTAGGCGTGGCCTTCGACGAACGTGTACATGAAGAACAGCGAACCGACCGTCCAGAACCAGACGTAGATCGGCTGGTTCCAGAAGCCGTGACGCAGACGCCGCAGCATGTTCCACGCGAACGCGATCCAGCCAACCAGCAGGAACACGCTGAACACCGGGTGGAAGCCCAGGTATTCGCGGCCGGTACTGATGCCCATGAACAGCGAGACGAAGATGCCCGTGCCGGCGATCAACCAACAGACCGTGTGCACGCGGAAGCGCATCAGGTCGCCACCGGTCAAGCCACCGTGGTGGCTACACAGGTAATGGTAGACGATCGCGACACTGCCGCCAAAGATCCACAGCGCCGCAAACGCGGTGTGGATAGGGCGCAACTGCGGAAACGTCAACCCGATGTCGTTGAGGGCCGTCGACAACGAAGGCACGTAGTGCAACGCACCAAGTGCGCCACCAGCGACCGCGACGAGAATGCAAACCAATGCCATCCGGACCTGCACGTAACAGGTCTTCTCAAGCATCTCTGCGGGCGGCCGCGATGATTGCGTGTCGCTCATTTGTACTCCCACCAAGGCAACGGTTGCACGCTGCCTACACCACCGACCGACTTGACTAGTTCGGCGCGATCTTCATTGAGCCACTTCAAGAACGCGACGAGGTCGTCGACCGTTTCCTTAGGCAAATCCTGCCACGACTGCATGCCGCGCTCGGGTCGACCATCGACGATCGTCGTGCGCACAGCAGCTTCATCAATGCGACTGAGCACCGTCGTCAGGTCGGGCGCCGTTTGCAATCCAAGCGGCGTCGACTGCAGCGGCAAGTGGCACGACGTGCAATTCTGCTGAAACGCAGCCAAGCCACGAGTCACCGCTTCGCCGGGAGCCGCCGCCTGCACGCGCTTGCCAACTGCATCCAGCACCACCGACGGATCGAGCGGTTTGTGGCGGCGCGGCACACCGACGCCCATCTCACTCAACTCCAGCAGGAACTGGTCCATGTCGAGTTGCTGGTCTTCGGTGAAGTGGAAGGCTGGCATCTGGGCAGTGCCAACGGTCAGCACTTCCTCCAACCGCTCCGCGGTCAGACGCTTGCCAGCATTGGTCAGGTCCGGGCCAAGGAAGCCCCCGAAGCCATGGATTTGGTGGCAGCTCTGGCAGTTGTATTCATGCCAAAGACGACGACCCTGCACCGCATCCTCGCTCAGTACATCGAACGTGGAGGCAGTGTCATCGAGATAGACGAGGGCTGTCTGCACCGCAAAGGCGGCGACCAAGCCACTCATCAACAGCTTGCGCTGGACGAGGTTCACGGGCGAAGAGGCTAGCGTCCACCCCGCCGACTTTTGCCCCGAAGCTTGACGAAAGTTTTCAGCCCTCGTTTCGCCCCGCCGAGGTGCGGCACCCCGGCCCGCCGGGCTGCCGCACCCCGGCTACTTTGCCGCGGCGCCGTTAATCGCCGCCAGCAGCGCCCGAACGCCAATGCGAATGGCCGGCTGGTAGTCGGGGTAGTACTTACCGCTGTGCAGAACGGCCAGATTGCCGCTTTCCTGCATCTTGCGCAGCCTATCCGGCAAAATGGTGCCGAGCCGGAACATGCACAGTGGCACGCCTTGCTCACGCAGCCGGCCAAAGTCCTCCGCCACCATCGCCGGCTGGATTTCGACCACGTTCTCGGGGCTGAGCACGGCCCCGATGCCGCGCCAAACCGCCGCCGTCAGCTCTTTGTCGTTCTGCAGCGCCGGCGTGCCCTCACTGAACTCGACCGTCGGCGGCTTAGCCCCCACCGACTGGGCCGCCGCGTTGGCTTTGCGGATGATCGCCGCCAGCATCTGCTTGCGCACGGCATCGGTGTAGCTGCGGATCGTCAACTGCAGTTGGCACGACGACGAGATGATGTTGTGCTTCTGGCCCCCGTGGATCGAACCAACGGTAATCACGCATGCGTCGATCGGGTTGATCTCGCGCGACACGATCGTCTGCAAATCGAGCACGAGCTTGGCCGCCTGCACAATCGGATCGATCGTCATGTGCGGCGAGGCCCCGTGGCCGGCCTTGCCATAGAGCGTGATGTCGCAGCTGTCGACATTGGCCATCGCTGGACCGGCGCGCATGCCGATCTGGCCAACTGGCAAGTCGGCCGCGGTATGCAGCGCAATCGCGTGCGCCGGACGTGGGAAGCGTGTCAGCAAGCCGTCGGCGATCATACGATCCATGCCACCCGAACGTTCTTCGGCCGGTTGCAGCTGGAACACGACCGTGCCGTGGTAGGCATCCCTGTTGGCGGCGAGGTAGCGCGCGACGCCTATCAAGCACGTCATGTGAATGTCGTGACCACACGCGTGCATGATGCCGATCTTGCGGCCTTCGGCACTCTCAGCCTTGATCTTCGATGCGTAGGACAAGCCCGTCTCTTCAGCGACCGGCAGCGCATCCATGTCGGCGCGCAACAAGACGACTGGCCCATCACCGCAGTGCAGCACGCCGACGACGCCATTGCCACCGACATGCTCGGTGACTTCGATGCCGACCGCGCGCAGTTCCTTGGCCATGCGCGCCGCCGTCTTCAGCTCACGGAACGACAGCTCCGGATTCTGATGCAGATGAACGTAGAGTTCATCGAGTGGCGCACCGTGCTGAGCCAGCCACGTTTCGACTGGGTCCTGTGCTTCTGCGGCCTGAGCTTGAGCAACAGCGAGCGGTAGCGCGAGGGCGAACGCAAGGCGAATGGCGTGCATGCAACCAGTGTGCCGTGCAAAGCCCGCCGCGTCACTCGTTCGCACACAATCAGCGCGGCGTCACTTGCTCGACATTCACCACGACACTGCGGCCATTGCTTGCAACAGCAAATGGGAAGCGCTGGTTTGACGCGGCGGCGCCGTAGCGGCCCATCTTGTCGAGCGCGACAAAGCAGACGTCGAGGTTGTAGCCACGAGGATCGAGGCTCGCGATGCGATGAACGGTCTCTTCGCACGCCATCTGTGGGTGCATGCCTTGGCGCATGAACTCGACCACGAGGAACGAGCCGCAGTAGCGCATGATGTTCTCGCCGATACCGGTCGCGCCCGCCGCGCCAACTTCTTCGTCGACGTAGAGCCCTGAACCGAGGATCGGCGAATCGCCAACGCGGCCGGGCAGCTTGCCGCCGGCACCACTGGTCGAGCAACCGCCGGCGATGTGGCCATTCTTATCGCGAATCAGCAGGGCGATCGTGTCGTGACCCTTGCGATCGACATCCTTCGGACGATGGCCATCGACCCACGCGGCCTTCATGGCCTTGAGGTCTTCGATCGGAATTGACTCGACGCCGTGCTCCAGGGCAAACCAACGCGCGCCTTCGCCGACCAGAAACACGTGCTTGGACTTCTCCATTACGTGGCGCGCCGCCGAGATCGGATGCACGATGCCTTCGATACCGCCCACGGCGCCAGCGTCACGGCTCGGACCATCCATGATGCACGCGTCCAGTTGCGGGTAGCCCGCGGCGTTTGGACGACCACCGAGCCCCACCGAACCATCCGAGCTGCGGCGCTCGGTTTCGCGGATGCCCAGCTCAACGGCATCGATCAGCGACTTGCCGGCGGCCAGCGCTGCCATCGCCTCGTCGTTCGCATGGCGCCCGAACGGCCACGTCGAAACGACCAATGGCCCATCCAGCACCGACGCGGGGGTGCCAGCGCAGGCGCCGAGCAACAAGAAGCTAGCGAACAAGACCACCCGCGAAAGATTCAGCGACATCATCAGGATCGTGATCCTACGGTTCGCGCCGCACAAACGTATGCTCACGTCCATGCTGCGACTGAGACGATCGAATTTTGCCCGCTGTGGAGCCGCGGCAATCGTCACGATTCTGACTGCTTGTTCCCAACCCACGATCGAACGGCCGGATGTCGCGCCCGTGATTCCGGGCCTGCACGGCACGGATCTACCATCCGAACTGCGCGGGCGTGTGCTGCTCGGCGAACTGGGTTGCACGGCTTGCCACGACCCGGGCAGCACGGCAATCGAACACCGCGCCGCGCCCGATCTTCAGAAGGTTGGCGAACGCGTCCAGGCATCGTATCTGAAGTCGTTCCTCGCTTCGCCGCACGCGTTGGAGCCGGGCACCGCGATGCCGGACGTGCTCAGGCACCTCAACGGTTCGGAACTGGATCGCACCGCCGACGAGCTTGCACATTATCTCCGTTCGAACGCGAGTTCAGCTCCCAGTAAGACGCAGATCGATTCCGAAGCGGCGACCCGCGGAGCGAAGCTCTACGAGACGATCGGCTGCAAGAGCTGCCACTTCGCCACGGCCGACTCGCGCCATCACCAGGCGCAGAAATACACGGTCAGTTCTCTGCAATCATTCTTGCTCAACCCGCACGATGCGCGGCCTGCCGCTCGCATGCCGGCGATGGCCTTATCGCCAGCGGAAGCATTCGATCTCGCGAACCACATGCTGGAGCAAGGTGGGAGCCAGCTACCGCAGGTCGCTGACGTCGATGACGAGAAGGTGACCGCCGGCTACATCCACTTCGCCCGGTTTGGCTGCGTCAATTGCCACGCACAGCCCAACATTACGCGTCCCGGGGACAGTGACACTCTGAGGGTCGTGCCAGCACAGCCTCTAGCAGGAATCGACAGCAGCCAAGGGTGTCTATCAGGCCAAGTCGGGGAATGGCCACACTACTCCCTGAGCAAGCAGCAGATCGACGACTTGCGCGGCGCGTTGGCGTCACTCGAGACACCTCTCGCACCCGAAGCTCGCGTGCAGCAGCTAATGGCGTCACGCAATTGCTTTGCGTGCCACGTTCGCGGTGAAGTCGACACGGTGGCAACGCGACAGGACGACTTCACGACTCGCGATGCGAGCATCGGACAAGACGGGCGTTTGCCGCCGACGTTGACCGGTATCGGTTCGAAGCTGCAAGACGACTGGCTACGCAACAGCATCGCGCACGGCCAACTCGAACGCCCCTACCTGGTCACTCGCATGCCGGGCTTCGGCGATGGATTCGCAGCCGAACTGCACAGTGCCCTGACCGCCGTCGACAAGGTGCCGGACTTCCTGGTTGAGCCCCTACCAAAGCCGCGCAAGGAAGCAGAAGTCATCACCAAACTCGGCAGCGAACTTGTCGGCGACAAGGGCATGAACTGCATCACATGCCACGTGTTCGCCGGCGAACAAGCCGGCGCGATGAGTGCCATCGACCTTGTGCACTCGACGGGCAAACGCTTGCGGCCAGAATGGTTCGCGGGCTTCCTGCGCCACCCGTTCCGTTTCAAGTCGGCGACGCTCATGCCGAAGTTCTATCCAAACGGCAAATCAACGCGCCCGGAGATCGCCGGTGGTGATCCACAGAAGCAAATTGACGCGATGTGGCACTACCTGGCCAAGGGTCGCAACGTGCGAAAGCCGCGCGGCATGAGCCATCCGGCGATTGAACTAAAGGTGACAGATGAAGCGATCATGCTGCGACGCAGCGTGCAGAACACTGGCAAGCGCGGCATCAGCGTTGGCTATCCCGGCGGCGTCAACATCACGTTCGACGCCGAAAACCTGGGCCTCAACCAGATCTGGTGGGGTCGATTCCTCGACGCGAGACCAGTGTGGACAGGGCAAGGTAGTGGCCAAGCACACATATTGAGCAGGGACCGCGTGACGCTGCCAAACGGACCAACGTTCAACCGGCCCGGAGATGACGAGCCTTGGCCGAAGACAACGAGACGAGAACGCGGCAATCGCTTCCTCGGCTACGAACTCGATGCGCAGCAACGACCAACGTTCCGCTACACGTCCGGCGATCTCACCATTGAGGACACGCCGCGCCAACGAATCATCGATGGGCAAACACAACTGCATCGAACCCTGGTCATTCGCGGCGACTGGAAGCAAATGCACTTCTTGCTGGCCCGCCACAAGCAAGTCACCCTAATCGGCAAGCGCAAGCTCCGCATCGGCAAGTCACTGATCATCGACACCGGGGACCACGACCCGCTCGTCATGCAAGCCGGCGAAGAGAAGGAGGTGCGGCTTGCGATGCTGCTCGAGAACGATCCAACCGAAGTGAAGCTAATCTACACCTGGGATAAGGAGGGCAAGTGATGCGCCTACATACATCAACACTCGCGGTGCTTTGCTTCGCGGTCACCACGAACGCCCAAGAACTGGGCAACATGTGGGGCACGGCCAACGCCGAGGCCAAGCACTACCGCGTCATCGACCTGCCGCTACCGGTCGATCCGCAACTCGAAGTCGGCAGCTTCTGCATTCTGCCCGAAGGCAAGCTGGCCGTCGGCACGCGACGCGGCGAGATCCTGATTGTCAGCGGCTGCTTCGAACCACTGCCGAAACCTACGATCCACCGCTTTGCGAGCGGTTTGGACGAAGTGCTCGGCTTGGGCTACAAGGATGGCGTCTTCTACGCGACCCAACAAACCGAGGTCACCGCGATCGCCGACAAGGACAACGACGGCCGCGCCGATTCGTTTACGTGCCTGAGCGACGCGTGGGGCTTTGGCCACTACCACGAGTTCGCGTGGGGTTCGCCGGTGCAGCCCGATGGCAGCGTCTACGTCGCGCTCGGGTTATCGGCGTCTTACTACTACAAGGCCCCCTACCGCGGCTTCGCTTTCCAGATCACCGGGGACGGCAAGACGATCCCAATCGCAACCGGCGTTCGCTCGGCCGGCGGCGTCGCGGCCAACGAACATGGCGCGATGTTCTACATCGAAAGCCAAGGTCCGTGGAACGGTTCGTGCTCGCTCAAGCACTTGAAGCCCGGCGGCTTCATGGGTCACCCAGTTTGCTTCGACGGCTACGACATGCCGCTCGGCAAGCTACTCGGCCCGAGGCCACTCGAACCGAAGAACCAATCCAGGCTCTACGACGAAGCGAAACGCATCGAGCAACTCGTGCCCTACGCCGTCGTATTCCCCTACCGCCGCATGGGCCAATCGATCACCGCGTTCCGACCGGACCGGTCGAGCGGCAAGTTCGGTCCGTTCCAAGACCAACTGTTCGTCGGCGACTACAGCCTCAGCATTGTCATGCGCGCGACGACCGAACTCGTCGACGGCGTCTGGCAGGGCGCGTGCTATCCGTTCCGCGAAGGCCTCGCGACCGGCATCCTCGCAGTCGAGTTTAGCGACAAGGGCTACCTTGTAACGGGCGGCACAAACCGCGGCTGGCCGGTCAGGGGCAATCGCAAGTATCTCCTGCAAAGACTAGAATGGACAGGCTCCACGCCATTTGACGTGCACACGATCTCAGCCCGCAAGACCGGCTTTGAGGTAACCTTCACCAAGCCTGTCGACGCCAAGACGGCGAGCGACGTCGGCAACTACAAGCTGCGCAGTTTCACGCACATTTACCAGAAGTTCTACGGCAGCCCCGAGGTCGACGAGACCTTCCCGAAGGTTACGCAAGCGACACCCTCTGAGGATGGTCGCTCGGTCACGCTCACCGTTTCCGGCCTCGTCGAAGGCCACGTGCACGACTTCGACTTCACTGGCGTACGCTCATCGAGTGACGACCCACTAGTGCACACCACCGCCCACTACACGTTGAACAGGATCCCAAAGTGAACGCCCGCACCGCCATCTGTCTCGCCGTCATCACGATGGCTTCCGCGTGTACTGCTCAGAAGCATCCCGTCCCGGATAGCCCTAAGTGGCTGACCTATTCCGGGGCCAGTGACGCTGCCGGCAAGGACCTACCCGGTTCCGGCAAGCACGTGGTGCTGATCTCTGCCGAACAGGAATACCGATCCGAACAGGCGATGCCGATGATGGCCCGCATGCTGTCGAAGCATCACGGCTTCGATTGCACGGTGCTGTTCGCGCAGAAGGACGGCATGGTCGATCCAACCCAGAAAACGCGGCCGGACGACAAGGAGATGTTTCACGACATCCCCGGACTCGAGCACCTCGCGTCGGCGGACCTGATGATCTTGTTCCACCGCTTCATCACGCTGCCGGACGAGCAAGCCGCGCACGTCATGAAGTACCTCGACTCCGGCAAGCCAATCTTCGGCATCCGCACCGCCAACCACGGCTTCCGCGGCGACTTTCACTACCAGCTAGACGGCAAGCGCGTGCGCTTTGGTGAAGACGTGCTCGGCGGCTCGTTCCGCGGCCACCACGGCGGCTGGCACCGCGAAGCAACGCGCGGCGTCGTCGTCAAGGCCAACAAGGACCACCCGATCCTGCGCGGCGTCACCGATGTCTTCGGTCCATCCGACGTCTACCGCACCTACGGCAAGGACAAATCGCTGCCGAAGAACTGCACCTCGCTGCTGCTGGGTCAACCGCTCGTTGGGCTCAAGCCCACCGATGAACCCAACACCAAGAAAGAAGCGCTCCCGATCGCGTGGACCACAAAGTGGACAGGCAACGAAGGCAAAACCGCGCGCGTCTTCCACGTGACGATGGGCAGTGCCAGAGACCACCAAAGCGCCGGTTATCGCCGTTTGAATACCAATGCCATCTACTGGTGCCTACAGCTCGAGGACCAGATCAAGGCCGACAGCTGCGTCGACATCGTAGGTGCGTACGAACCGCTGAAGAGCGGCTTCAACTACCCAAAGCTCGGCGTAGTGCCGCACCCGCCGCACCACTACAAGTAATCCCAATGGCTACGACCACTCTGCCGCCGAGCATCTTCAACGACGTCGTTGGCCCCGTCATGCGCGGACCGTCGAGTTCACACTCGGCCGCGTCGGTGCGCATTGGCGGCATGGCACGAGACCTGTGCGGCGGCAACCCCGACCGGGTGCTGGTCGAGTTCGACACCATGGGTTCGCTGGCAACGACCCACGAAAGCCAAGGCTCCGACATGGGGCTGTTCGGCGGCTTGCTCGGCTGGCCCGCCGATGACGAACGGTTGCCACAGTCCGGCGCCGCCCTGAAAGCTGCTGGCATCGAACTCGAGATCCGTATTGCCGAACTGAACGATGCGCACCCAAACACCTACCGACTGACGCTTTGGAAGGACGACGTCGAACACCGCCTGGTCGCCCTCTCGACCGGCGGCGGTATGATCGAGGTCATCGAGATCGATGGCACCAAAGTACGCCTGTTCGGCGACTACGAAGTGACCGTGCTCGAAGTCGACGGCGACGGCACCGCGGTGCAGAAGATATTGGTCGACGTCGCCGACGAAGTGCATCTCAGCGGCAACGACCCGGCGATGGTGATCGTCAACGCCCAGTCCTTCGTCGATGACGCAACCCTCGCAACGCTGCCGTCCGTGCATCGCGTACGCCGTATGGGCGCCGTTCTGCCGGTGCGATCCAGCAAGGGACTTGCGGTGCCGTTCTTGCACGCTAGCGAGATGATCGCAAGCGGTGACGCCAAGGCGCGCAAGCTTTCCGACTTCGCCCTCGAATACGAAACGGCACGCGGCGGCATCGACGAAGCAGAAGTGCTCGAGCAGATGCGCAAGATCCACGGCATCATCAAGAACGGCATCAAGATCGGCCTTGCGGGCACGGAATACGCCGATCGTATCTTGCCGCGGCAGAGCCACCGCTTCGCCGAGATGCTCAAAGCAGGCAAGCTGCACGACGGCGGCATCCTCAACACAGCGATCCTCTACGTCAGCGCGCTCATGGAGGTCAAGAGCTCGATGGGCGTCATCGTCGCCGCGCCGACCGCCGGCTCGTGCGCGACGTTTCCGGCGACCTGCGTTGCGGCAGCCGAGGCACAGAATGCCACCGAAGAGCTGACCCTTCGCGCCATGCTGTCCGCCGGTTTGATCGGCGTGTTCGTCTCGACCCGCTCCAGCTTCGCGGCCGAAGTCGGCGGCTGCCAAGCCGAAACCGGTGCCGGAGCTGCGATGGCCGCCGCCGCACTCGTCGAACTCGCCGGCGGCAATGCCGAACAAGCACTCGGCGCGGCGAGCCACGCGCTTCAAAACGTTCTCGGCCTAGTATGCGACCCGGTCGCCAACCGCGTCGAAGCCCCGTGCCTCGGCCGCAACATCGCAGGCGCCGCCAACGCAATCGCGTGCGCCAACATCGCACTGGCCGGCTACCTGCACTTGATCCCGCTCGACGAGGTTCTCGATGCCCATCGCCAAATCAGCGAGAACATGGCGCGCGAACTTCGCTGCACGGCGCTCGGCGGCTTATCGATCACGAAGACATCGAAGGAAATCGAAGCGCGGCTTTGCAAGCCGGACGGCGGCTGCGGCAGCTGCGGATAGGCGCATCCCCGAATGCTGACAGCGCGAGGTATGCTGGCGCCGCCATGTTCGCACCTCGTTTCGCGTCCGTCGTCCTGCTGTTCACCGCAGCCTCTTGCACTGGCGTGCAACCAACCGCCTGGCCAATGGGCGCAGGTCCCAACGGCAACTGGACCGCAATCGGTCCGCAGCCGCCGACATCGTTCTCAATTACAACTGGCGAGAACATCGTCTGGCGGACCCCAATGCCCGAAACGGGCCAAGGTGGCATTGCGATCGCGAACGGTAGGTTGTTCGTCACAACGATGGCACCGTGGACTGGCGAAGGACTCAGTGCCGACGACGCGAAGAAGTACAGCCACGCGATTGAGAAACGCAAAGTAGTCGGCAAGCACATCGACGCGCACTGCCTAGACGAGACCACCGGCAAGATCCTGTGGACGCGGCGCATCGAGGGCGAAGTGCCGTCGATCTACAGCTACCCGTTCTCGGACGCGACCAGCGCGTCGCCGGTCGCCAACAATACGCACGCTTGGTTCACCAACGCGGGTGGCACGCTGTGCTGCTACACGCACGCTGGCGAGCTGGTCTGGCAACGCCAGTGGACCGCGACGTTTGACGGGCCGTTTAACAAGCAGTTCGAGCCGTTCCTCGTCGACGACCCGTCGCGCGAGGCACAGACGATCGTGCACATGGAGCCATTCGACACCAAAGGCGAGAACGGCGAGAACGCGCGCTGGCATCACCTCGTCGGACTCGACGCACTCACCGGTGAACAACTGTGGCGCAGCGACGATGCGCTGACGCAGTACAACGCCCCCACACTGGTCGCGACCGACGAAGGCCCATGCGTGCTGCACGCACGCGGCGGCCCCCACCAAGTGCCAGAACGCCCAGTCGGCCTGACACTGACACGTGCAACGGGCGCCAACGCCGGCAGCAAGGTGTGGCGCTACGAAGACCCGCGCGGCAACCACGAAGGCGCGCTACAAACGATGGCGTGCGACGACCGCTACGCCTACTGGCTGCTGCGCGAACCTCGCAACCTGCTGGTCGTGCTCGATCGCAACACCGGCAAACAAGTCCGCGAGATCTCGCTGCTCAAGGGCGTTCGCATGACGAAGACCGAGGACCTGAGCAACATGTACCTCAGCCCCAAGACCCAAGACATCGACAAGGGCGTGTTCCCGATGCGCTATTCGATGATCCCGGCGAACGGCCGCCTCTACTTCCAGTGCTACGCGACCGCCTGGGGCAAGCCAGTACTGGGCGCGCCATTCTGCTTCGCCTGCGTCGACCCAGACGCCAAGAAAGATACGCCGGCGGTTCGCTACCTCGAAGTCCCCACCAGCATCGATCACGAAGAGGGCGGCAAGCGACTCATCTACCGGACCCGGGTGTCGGCCAAGGCGATCAACAGCCGCGGAGTCGAGGTTACCGGCGACAAACGCAGTCAGTGGGACGGCTGGGATTGGGTTTTCAACGGCACCCCGACCCGCGTCAACGACCTGCTCTACTTCACCCTCGCCAGCGGCCTTGTCTACGTCATTGACGCCAGCCAACCGGCCTTCCAATCGACGGCGTTTGTCGGACTCAACGACTTGGGCACAATCGGCGAAACCTGGAGCGCCAACTCAGCCTCATATTTTGGGGGCAGGCTCTACCACCGAACCGCAGCCGAAGTCATCTGCGTAGGGGACCGGCAAGACGACTAACGAAAAGCCGTATCTACTTGTTCACAAGACACCTACACGTGGATGCCTGATCATTGCACGAGGTTGCCGGACCCCGCCAATCATGCTGAGATCCCTGCGGCACGCTTCCACCCCAAGCTTTGCGTGACCTCACAACTATCGGCCGCGCCCCCATGACCACCTCGCTCTCGCATTCTCGCCATCCTCGTAACGCTGGCGATCGACTCAGGCCGTCGGCGCCAACTCGGCGAGCAACGCCACCGGGTCGGTGCCGACCTGCAGCATGCCGCGGTGCGGCGGACGCACGTAGCCATCGGCCATACCCTGGTCGAGCCATTGCATCAGGCCATCGAAATAGCCGTTGACGTTGAGCAGCCCCATCGGCTTGTCGTGGTATTGCAGCTGCGCCCAAGTCCACGTCTCGAACAGCTCTTCCAACGTTCCGAGGCCACCGGGCATCGCGATAAACGCGTCGCTTAGGTCTGCCATCAACGCCTTGCGTTCGTGCATGCCCTTGGTGACATACATCTTGGTCACGCCGGCGTGCGCGACTTCGGCCCGCATCAACGACTCGGGGATCACGCCGATGACCTCGCCACCGCGCGCCAAGACCTGATCGGCAATCTGCCCCATCATGCCGATGCCACCGCCGCCGTAAACCAAGCGCATGCCGCGGTCGACAAGCGCATCGCCCATCGCCCGAGCCGCTTTGGCGTGGGTCGGATCGCGCCCATCCTGAGAGCCACAGTAAACACACACTGACTTCACTTCGCGCACCGCTTCAGACATGCGAGCAGAGGACCGGATTGCCGGCCGTTTTGGAAGGCCTCGCCTTAGCAGCAAGATTCTTCGTACCTTTGAGGGACGCAGAATATTGGGTCGACGTCCATGATTCACGTCGAAGTCCGGATGAACCACGGTGGCGAGCTAAGCGGCACCGTGGTCGACTCGGAAGGGCGACCCGTTAAGGGCGCCGGGGTGAGCACCGCAGCGCCAGTCGACCCCCGTATCGCCAATTCGCCGTTCCCCGAACCCCTAAAGGGGCGTCAGCCGTCGCTGCACACAGAAGCCGAGACCAAGACCAACGCCGACGGCAGCTTCATCATCAAGAAGTTGGCGGTCGGCAACTACTCGCTGCGCGCCGAGCACATTGAGTTCAGTCCGGTGCAACTCAAGAACGTCGACGTGACAATCACGCCTACCAAACCCGTTGCCATCCCGATCTTGAGAGGTGCGGTGGTGCATGGCCGCGTGACCAAGAAGGGCGAGCCACAAGCCGACTACCTCGTCAACGTCACCGCCCTCCTAGATGGCTTGCCAATTGGCAAGCAGCACACAGCGCGCACTAACGACGAGGGCGAGTTCCGGATCGCCGAACCCCTGATCCCCACCAACTACCAGATCCAATGCCGCGAAGAGAAGAGCGGCAACGAGAACCCGTTCGAACTGCCGCTGCAGATGAAGAACAGCCAACGCAAGTTCAAGATCGAGAAGGGCAAAGCCAAAGTCGAACAGAACATCGACCTGAAGTAGTGGTACGCTCGGGGCGTTCCCCACCCAAACGCCCCGCACCATGCACTTAGTCGTCATGACCGGAGCCGGCATCTCCGCTGACTCCGGCGTCCGCACCTTCCGCGATTCCGACGGCCTCTGGGAAGGCCAGCGGCCCGAAGACGTCGCAACGCCCGAAGCCTGGGCGCGCGATCCGGCACTCGTCTGGCGCTTCTACCAAGAGCGCCGCGCGCAGCTGGCGACCGTGACGCCCAACCCCGCGCACTCCGCGTTGACTGAGGCGGCCGAGCGACTCTCGTCCCGCGGTGACGTTCTCACGCTGGTCACGCAAAACGTCGACGACCTGCACGAACGCGCCGGCAGCACCGCCATCCACATGCACGGCGAACTGGCGGTACTGCGCTGCGAACAATGCGGCAACAAAGAGCGCGGACTCGAGCGCGTGCAACCAGACGCGTTTCTCAACTGCGCGTCATGCAACCATCGCCTGCGCCCCGACATTGTCTGGTTTGGCGAGGTGCCGTTCTACCTGGACCAAATCGAAACCGCGCTGCTCGACTGCAGCCACTTTCTCGCGATCGGCACGAGCGGTCAGGTGTATCCGGCGGCGGGCATGCTGCAGATCGCGCGCGAGCGCGGCGCCAAGACCTACGTGCAAGCACTCGAACTACCGAACAACGCCGATTCACGTGACGCGTTCACGGCCGGGCGCGCCGCGCAGGTTGTGCCAGAACTAATTGCCAACATCACCACAGCACGATGACCCAAACGCAACCACACACGCGAACCTGGGCCGCGGCCTTGCTCACTTCCCTGATCGCCGCCACCGCTTGCGTTGCCCAACACGATGCTGCGCTGCCAAAGGGGTGGAGCAAGTCGGGCGAGGTACTCATCGGCACGGCGATGGCGCAGATGCTTGATAGCGGCTGGTGCCTTGGCAATGCCACGTGCAGCGTCGAAGTCGAACTGTCACTCGCAACCGCAACGACGACCGCGGCATCGCTGGTGATTGGCGGTAGCCACATCGGTTTCTGCGGCGGTAACGGCAAACCGTTCCTAGAAGGCCCGCTGTTTGGCGGCCGCACGCGCACACTCGACGCCGCACCGCTCGAGCCTGGCAAACGCTTCCGCCTCAAGTTGACGCGAGAGAACCAGAAGCTGCAAATCAACTGGAACGGCACGGCTCTCGCAGCCTTACCCGATCCCGGCGGCAACTTGGGCAGTGTCACGCTTCGCCCGCATCGCGACGCGATGACCGTGCACAGTTTCGTGGTCACTGGCGGCACGCGCCCGCCACAACCCGTCGGCCAGGCCACGACAGTCTGGCAATCGGGCGAGGACCACATCGACACCTACCGCATCCCGGCGCTGGTGATCGCCAAAAACGGCGACCTACTCGCGTTCGCCGAAGCGCGGCATCGTAGCAGCAGCGACACCGGCGACATCGACTTGGTGATGAAGCGGTCGCGCGACGCGGGCGTGACCTGGTCCAAGTCGCAGGTCATCTGGGACGATGCCAACAACACGTGTGGCAATCCCTGCCCGGTGGTCGCATCAAACGGCGAGATCGTATTGCTGTCGACGCACAACCTCGGCGGGGATCACGAGTCGCGCATCATCGCTGGCACATCGAAGAGCACGCGCACCGTCAAGGTGTTGCGCAGTTCCGACCATGGCAAGACATGGTCCAAACCCGAAGACATCACCAAGACAACCAAGCTGCCGAACTGGACTTGGTATGCAACCGGTCCCGGCGCGGGCATCGAGTTGGCACGCGGCACGCACAAGGGGCGACTGGTCATCCCGTGCGATCACATCGAAGCCAAGACGCGGCACTACTACTCGCACGTCATCTTCAGCGACGACCACGGCGCGACCTGGCAACTCGGCGGCAGTTCGCCAAAGCACCAAGTCAACGAGTGCGAAGTCGTCGAACTCGACAACGCCGACTTGTTGCTCAACATGCGCAATTACGACCGCTTGCAGCGCACGCGGCAACAAGCCACAAGTCGCGACGGCGGCGCAACCTGGCACAACCAACAGCACGTGCCGGACCTGATCGAGCCGATCTGCCAGGCGAGCATTCGACGCCTGCGCGACGGCGTGCTGTTGTTTAGCAACCCAGCCAGCCAATCCGGGCGCGAACGCATGACGCTGCGTGCGTCGTTCGACCAAGGCAAGACCTGGCCGTGGTCGGCACTGCTCGACGCCGGTCCGTCGGCCTACTCGTGCCTGCAAGTTCTCGCCGATGGCACCGCGATCTGTCTCTACGAAGCGGCTGGATATCGCGAAATGCGCGCGCACCGCATCCTGCCCGGCGACTTGCCTAAGTAGCGGCAACGCAACGCGTGCAGGCGCGGACCCAGTGCACGGCCAGCAAATCGCTTGTTGGACGCCGCTGGACCCGTCGATAGGCTGCGGGGCTCGTCCGACTCGACAGAACGCAAAAACCGCCCCGCGCCGCCTTGTTCAACCTACTCAGCACCCGCCCGCAAAACCTCCGCACCGACATCCTCTCCGGGATGACGGTCGCGCTAGCGCTCGTTCCAGAAGCCGTTGCCTTTGCCTTCGTTGCGGGCGTTGACCCCCTGGTCGGCCTGCACGCAGCGTTCATGGTCGGCTTGATTACGGCGGTCTTCGGCGGCCGCCCGGGGATGATCTCAGGGGCGACCGGCGCGTTGGCCGTTGTGCTCGTCAGCCTGGTTTCTGCGCACGGCATCCAATACATGTTCGCCGCGGTGCTGCTGATGGGCTGCATTCAGATCGGCGCCGGCGTGCTGCGCCTGGGCAAGTTCATCCGCATGGTGCCGCACCCGGTGATGCTCGGGTTCGTCAACGGACTGGCGATCGTGATCTTCCTGGCGCAACTCGGGCAATTCAAAACGCCGGGGCCGGATGGCGACCCGGTCTGGATGACCGGCATGCCGATGTACACGATGTGCGGCCTGGCTGCCGTGACGATGGGCATCATCCACCTACTGCCGAAGCTGACGCGCGCGGTGCCCGCTTCCCTGGTCGCGATCGTGTTCGTCACTGGCTCGGCATTGGTGTTCAACATCGAAACGCCGACGGTCGTCGACTTTCTGCGCACGATGACCAAGGACCCAAACGCGACGCTCGCCGGCGGCATGCCAGAGTTCGCGTTCCCGATGGTGCCGCTCAACTTCGAAACGCTGCGCATCATCTTGCCCTACTCGATCATTCTCGCCGCGGTCGGCCTGATCGAGTCGCTGCTGACGCTGACGCTGGTCGACGAACTGACGGAGACCCGCGGTCGTGGCAACAAGGAATGCGTCGCCCAAGGCGCCTCCAACATGTTCTGCGGTGTCTTCGGCGGCATGGGCGGCTGCGCGATGATTGGTCAGAGCATGATCAACATCAACTCGGGTGGCCGTGGCCGCACGTCCGGCATCACCGCCTCCCTCGTGTTGCTCGCGTTCGTCCTGGTCGCCTCGCCACTGATCGAGATGGTGCCGCTAGCGGCACTGGTCGGCGTGATGTTCATGGTCGTGCTCGGCACGTTCGAATGGTCGAGCCTGCGCGTGCTCAACAAGGTGCCGGTCACCGATGCGCTAGTGATCGTGCTCGTGTCCGCGGTCACGGTGAAATACGACCTCGCCATCGCGGTGTTCGTCGGCGTGATCGTGTCGGCGCTGGTGTTCGCCTGGAAGCACGCCAAGGTCGTGCACGCCATCGAACACACCGACGAGAACGGTGCCCGCATCTACTCGCTGCGCGGCCCACTGTTCTTCGGCTCGTCGACGAGTTTCCTCGACCTGTTCAATCCAGCCGAGGACCCGAAGGATGTCATCATCGACTTCCAACACGCGCGTGTGTCCGACCACTCGGCGATCGAAGCGATCGATACGCTCGCCGAGCGCTACCTCGCGCTCGACAAGGAACTGCACCTTCGCCACCTGAGTCCCGACTGTCGCAAGCTGCTGCGCAAGGCCGGCACCATGGTCGAAGTCAATGTCATCGAAGACCCGCACTATCACGTCGCGGATGACGAGTTGGGCTAACAGCTCGAACGGTTTGCCAGCGAACCTGCAGCCAGACAGGTACGGCACAGAAACAACTTACCACGTCGCGAACGACGTTCCTGGCCTGCCATAGAACCCGGCTAGCGTTGGCGCTGAAGGGACTCTGGCATCCAGGCCCACTCCGGACGCAGCCCGTATGCCCCGGGCCGGTAGTCACGCAGGTTGCGGTTCAAGAGCACGCTCGCGACTGGATGAACCACCAGCGCGGCCGGCTGGTCGCGATGCGCCAACGAGTGCAGCTCCCGCCAGATCCCATTGCGTGCCACTGGATCCATCTCCAAGCGCGCAGCGATTGCCAGCACGTCCGCTTCGGGATTGCTCCATGCCCCAGGATTGCTGCGGCCGTTGCTGTGCAAAAACCGGTAGGGGTCGCCGGAAGCATCAAACCACTGCAACACCAACGAACCGTCCCATTCACCGCGCTTCTGTTCAGCCACAAACGCCGCGAGTTCCCTGCTTCGCACCTGCATCACAATCCCCGCCTGCTGGGCGGCATCTTGAACAAGCTCTGTGATGCGACGCAATGCCTCACTGCCCTGCAACGCCAACAGTGTCACCCGCAATGGTTTGCCTTCGGCAGGATCAAAGCCAGCAGATCGCAACAGGCTTCGGGCCGCAGCAGGGTCGAACGTCGGCGCTTGGTCGTCGGGATATACCGGCGAACCGGGTTTGGCGTGCGCCACCGCCACGTGACCATCACCGCCCAAGACCGCAACAACATCTTGGCGCGGGATCAACAGGGAAAGCGCGCGACGCACGCGCACATCATCAAACGGCGCTCGTTGACAGTTCCAGACGATTCGGTAGACCCCCAGCTGAGGGTAGTCATAGACATGCTTCTGATAGAGCGCCGCCACCGATTCGTGCTGCGCCAGAAGCTCGTCCACGTTGGCGCCCGAGTACCAATCGACTTCCCCCAGCAGCAACGCATTGCGCGCCCCCGAGGGATCGCGAAACAACAACTTCATCGCTGAGAAGTTCCACGTGCCCGGCCTGACTCGCCGCCTCCAACTCGACTCATTGCGCACCAACAGCAGCTGCACTCGCGGTTGCCAATAGCTGACGCCCTGAGCGTCATTGTGAAGTGTGTAGGGCCCCGTGCCCGGACCCGACTCCAAGTCCACCTGCCCCAGGAGTTCGGCGAAGCGCCGGGTACCGATTCCCGGCATCTCTTCGCCAGCAACCAGGTTTCGCCTCACTCGGGCCATGAAGAAGCCCCGCTGTGCGACCAACCAACCTTCGCCAACTGAGCCGACATTCGCGAAGTAGCGGTCACGAAAATGGACTCGCAGGGTTCGCTCGCCCATGACGTCAACTCGTTGCACGCGTGAGAATGCGTTCCCGACAAACCCCATCGGCAGATGACCCGCTTGCGCGAGTTCCCAACCAAACATCACATCGGCCATGGTCAACGGCGTGCCATCGCTGAAGACAACACCTTCCCTCAAGACGAACGTGCAGCTGCGACCATCGGTGGCGAGTTCGTGCGCGCCTGCCAGAGCGTTGCGCAGCTCGCCAGTCCTCGGGTCGCGATCCAACAACGCATCATGCGTAACTCCGAGCACCAGACTCTGGGCAACAGCACCGCGGGCAGTCAGAGGATTCACATCGGCAGGCTCTTCTACGGCACTCGAGTAGACGTGACCCTGTGGCTTACCCCCAAGTCGCGGCGGCATCGCATCGATTCCAGGCACGGTCGCCGGCGCACCGCCAGGCCACACGACAACAACGAGGGCCGCGACACCACCGGCCAACAACAGGAACACAGCGAAGAATGACCGCATAGATGTAGTGCGACCCATGCTACATGGCGCCCGGCAAACCGGCTCGGTAAGGCTCAGCCATGATTGCCCGCACTGCACGAATTCCTGACACCCCTGTAGGAAACCCGAACAGATCACTCCTCGAGCGCGGACGGCACGGGCGTTGCTCAGTGCAACTGTCATGCGCACACTGCCAACACTTGCCACTCTTCTCTCACTGCTGCTAGCCGCCTGCGGTAGCGGTGGCTCAAACAATTCTACGAACAACACAACGACGAATCAGCCGAGCTCGGTGATCGTCGTGATCGAAACACGCGCAGGCTCGGAGGACTTCGTCCAGATCCAACTTGCTGGAGCGACTCTCGAAGATGCGACGGGCCGACTCACCGGCAACCTCGTAGCAGAAAGCAGACTCATCACGGTCGGGGATCCGACCGGCGAACCATCCGGCCTGCGCCTGGGACCAGCTCCCTCAGGCAGCTACACGGCACTGCATCTCGTGATGGTTCCCAATAGCGGACTCGCAGTTGCACCCGACGGCAGTTCGCAACCGGTGGCTAACCCTATCGACGTTCGAATCCCTATCACCGACGGCCTGCAGCACACCGCCGGGGCCCCTAGTTGGCTAGTCGTTGGGCATGATACGATCCCACTGGGTGGGCAACCAATGGCACTATCCTGGAACCCAACCATGACCGCTCGGCTCGATGGAGCCAACCTGCGGCTCAGCGAACTGGCCTTCCCCGTCGTCAACGGAGGCGTAATAGCTGCGACCGCTACGACTGTCGACAACGCCAGCGTTGAGCTAGCCTGTTCTTCGAGCTGTATCTATGAAGACTCGAACGCGACGGCCTATGCCTCACAAGCAGAGTTCTTCGCCAATCTGTCCATTGATGATGACCTTGTCGCGGACGGCGATCTGCGACGCAGTGGCCGCATTGAGGCAACCCGCCTTCGCCGCAGGTCACGCAGCAATCAGCCACGGCTGATCGGCAGCATCCAGAGCATTGACGCATCTACGAACAGCTTCGAGATGCTCGTCGTTGCTAGACGCCAGAATGGCAATCAGACAACTCTGGCGATTCCAGAGGCGGCGGTGATTCGTGCGCAAAGCGCCAAGATCGAAGAGTCGTCCGGCACACTGACGACCTTTGCCAGCCTCACTATTGGGCAGATCGTCAAGGTCAAGTGGCTAAGCCAGTCCGCGAACAACGGCGTAGCGGAGTATGTCGCCCAAGAAGTCGAAATCTCGAGCAGCAACAGCAGCAGCATCCAACCCGAATGGGAAGCTAGAGTATTGTCCGTAGACACGGCCAACCAAGTCATCGTGATCGTACCACGCAATAATGACCCCATCGTGATTCAGGGTGTCTCAGTGCCACAAGCTGAAGTGCTGATCAACAGCGCAACCTTGATTGAGCGCCGGCAGAATCAGGGCGGCGGCCGCACAACCATTACGCTGGCTGAGATCCAACCAGGAACGGATCGCATTTGGATCCGCGGCACGGCCGTCGGTGCCACGATCATCGAAGCCACCAGGGTGAGGGTTCGAGAGGACTGATGGAGTCAGCCGAGTCGCTGCTTGCTAGTTTCTCACAACAGCTGGGACTGGTCCGCGAATACCGCGGCGGCCAGGGGCGCACGCTGCATGTTAGGGACCAAGCTGACGGCCACTTTGTGCTCAAGGTCCTGCCCAAGGGCGAGCACTCGGCCGAGGCATCCGTCGGCGCATCGGTCCTGCACCCAGCGATTCCAACCGTGCATAAGACGGGCCGCCTAGCCGACGGCCGCGTGTTCGTGTTGCGAGACCACGTCGAAGGCAACGTGCTCACGTCGCTGCCTCGCAACCTTGAGGCGCTGCGCCCCGTGCTCCAGCAGTTACTCGAGATCATCGCGTTCGTGCATCTTCGCGGCGTGCTGCACCTGGATCTGAAGCCGAGCAACTTGGTCATCGATAAGGGCGGCCAACTGCACCTACTGGACTTTGGCTTGGCAGTGCGAACAGGTTCGCGGCCACGCGGCGGCACGCACTTCTTTGCGGCGCCAGAAGTGCTGCTAGGAACAGTCCCAGACCAGCGTTCGGACTTGTTCTCAATTGGTGCGATGGTCATGCACGCACTAATCCCTGCGGAGCAATTCGATGTCTCGTCATTCGCTTCGCGCTTTCCAGCAGAGGACTTCTTTCACGCCTGTCGGTTTGATCGCGCCGACTTGCCTCCACAGCTTGCCGGCCTGATCAAGGGTTGCGTTGCGCGACACCCAGCCAAGAGGTTTCCCGACGCCGACGGGGCGTTGGACGCTCTATGCGGCAGCGGATCAGGGCGGCCATCGTTCGCAGCACTTGCCCCCGACCCCGTGCAGCTATTCGCGCAAGAGCTCGCAAGCGTTGCCACTGCGCAACACGACATCCGCATCACGGGCGGCGACCAACGCGATCGCCAGGCGATTGCCATACAGCTCGCTGTCACACTGACTGGTGTCGTTGCGATCCAGGACAACCAACACGAGGCCCTTGTCCGACGCGACAGCACCCTCGGCGCCACACTTCACCTACCACCGCTTAGCAGCAGTCGACTGTCACAACACCTAGCAACCACAATTGGGTTGGAAGGGCTCGCTCTCGAGCAAGCAACCAGTTGGCTGTTGACCAAGGGCACAACCAGTGCAGCCATCACGGAGGCCTTGCGAAAACTAGTCGACGCAGGAGAGCTGTTGCCGGCGGGTACTCGATGGACTTGGCCTGCGGCGCTAAGTCGGCGGCTCGAACAAGCGCCAACGAAGCAACCGACAGGGCCACACACATCCCTCGAAACCCGCATTCGACAGGCCACCCGGCAAGGCATGCTTGAGCACGCGCGCTCCCTCTGGCTTGGCGCCACCGACGCAGATGAAGCAAACGCGCGAATCGCATTGATCAAAGGCATGCTGGATGCAGGCGAAGCGGCACGCGCTCTCCCGCTCTGCACCGACTTGCCAGTTCTCAAAGCCCAAGCGCTCGTCGACACCGGGCAGTTCGCACTGGCGGCGCAGGAACTCTCACTGGCCGGCCCTCCATCGGAACGACGACACCGAAGAGTTGCCGCCAAACTCGCCATGGCGACCGGAGACCACAAGAAGGCCTACGAGTTGCTCGCTCACAACGACAACACCCTCGCCGAAGACTTGGTATTGGCAGCTCTGCTGTATCACTCTGGCAAGTTGATCGAGAGCAAAGCCCTCGTCGACGAATGCCTGAACAAACTCGACTGCAATCTACACCCATATGCAGGAGCATCGTTGCACACGACCTACGGGCACATTGAACGGCGACAAGGCAACCTAGACGCCGCCCGCGGTCACTTCGAGAAAGCTGTGCAACTAGCACAGTGCATCGGACACCTTCGCCATGCAGCAAGCGGCCTACTCAACCTTGGCGTGGTCGCCAGGGATGCCGGATCCCACTCCGAGGCCGCAAGCCGCTTCCGAGAAGCCCACGCACTCTACGAGCATCTCGGCGACCAAGGGCAAGCAGCCATCGCCACCGCGAACCTCGGCATTACGGCACTCTCGTGCAACGACCTCGACACTGCCAAAAAGACCCTGACCGAGGCATCCGCGCGCCTACACCAACTGGGGGACACCAGCACAGAACGCTTGGCGCTACTGATGTTAGCCCGCGCACATGTGCGAGCTGGAGACAGGCAAGAAGCGGAGGCCGCGTTAGCGCTCGTCGGCGCGCCTGATACGGCACGGCTCAAGGAGGAGTTTGCGCGCTTCCAAGAGGAGTTGGCGAAACAGCAGTCCTCAGGAGACAGTATCGGCATGCCCGAAGGCAGCGCCCACCAACCCAGTCGCGAGTTGTTCCGCACCTTCCTCGCCGTCAACCGGAAGCTGGCGCAAGCAGAGGAGCTCGACCAAGCAATGGCCACGTTGCTTGATGCTGCAGTCACGCTGACAGGAGGCCGCAACGGCTACCTGCTGGTGATGCGTAGCGACGGCATACAGAGGGAGTTCCAGAGCGGTCGTGGAGCCTCGAATGCCGAAGCGTTCAGCCGCTCGCTAGCCAACCAATCCGTGCAAGAGCAGCGCACGCTCACTGGTGTAGACGTGCTCGCAAACGAGGAACTGCAGGCGATGCAATCCGTGCAGAACCTGCGGATTCGATCGGCCATTTGTGCACCGTTCCACAGCGCAGGTGGCGCCAAAGGAGCCATCTACGTCGAGCACCCAGGCCGCGCCGGCGCATTCTCCGAGCACGACAAGGAGTCGCTTGAAGTCCTGGCGGACCAAGCCGCCATCGCAGTAGACCGCATGCTTCGCGAAGAGGCGATGCGCGCGGAGTTGACCACAAGCAAGCAAGCCTTGGTCGTTGCGACACGAACCTCGAAACGCAAACGCGCGCGCTTGCTTGGCGAGAGCACTGCAATGTGTGAGTTGCGAGCGGAAATCAACAAGCTCGCAGACTTACCACTATCCGTGTTGATCCAAGGAGAAACCGGGACCGGCAAGGAGCTCGTCGCACGCGCCCTCCACGAAAACGGCAATCGCAAGAACGGGCCGTTCGTCGCCGAGAACTGCTCAGCGCTCCCGGCTGAATTGATGGAACGTGAGCTCTTCGGACATGTCGAGGGAGCCTTCACTGGTGCAGATCGCGACCGACCCGGACTGTTGGAACTGGCACACGGTGGCACGCTGTTCCTCGACGAGGTCGGTGACATGCCGCACTCGCTGCAGGTCAAGCTGCTGCGCGCCCTGCAAGAACGCACGATCCGCCGCATCGGCGGTGATCACACCATCGAACTCGATCTACGCATGGTTTCGGCGACGCACAAGAACCTGCGCGAGATGATCGCGGCGGGGGAGTTTCGCGAAGACCTCTACTTCCGCATCGCCGCCGTCGAAGTTCGCGTGCCTTCCCTGCGCGGACGTCCCGGCGACATCGAGTTGCTAGCTAAGCACTTTGTCGCTCACCACGCACAACACGCGGCCAAGTCCCTGAAACTCTCCAAGACGGCAACTGCCGCCCTCACATCCTACTCGTGGCCAGGAAACGTTCGCGAACTTGAGCACGTCATCGCAAGAGCGGCACTGCTCTGTGAAGGCTCCGAGATCATCGACCTAAGATTGCCTTCGGAACCCTCCAGAGGATTGACGACCGCCTCGGCGGCCGACACAGAAGTGATCTCGCTGAAGGAAGCCGAGAAACACGCGATCGCCGCTGCGATGAGCCGGCACGGCGGCGACAAGACCAAGGCAGCACGGATCCTGGGTATCAGCCGCACAGCTCTCTACGACAAGCTGAAGCGGCACAGCCTCAGCGACTAGCGCCGCGAGATCCGTCGCATTCTCGAACACCCGCGGCGAATGGCGCCCGGAATCCACGCAGATTCCGACCAAGATGCGAGTGGCACACCCGTTGCTTTGGGAAGGGCATCGAAACCCCAACCAACGAGGTCTTAGCTATGCGATTCGTTTCTGTTTTTGTTGCCACCTGCATCCTGTCTGCCGCCGCCAACGCCCAAACCACGATTCGTGGCAAAGTCGAAGACGTGCAAGGCACGGCCAACCAGTTCTTCCTCGACGGAACCAACATTCCGGTAGTCAGCAATGTGCTGAACCTGAATCTCTGGCAAGGCCAGCACGCGTTCCTCGACGTCACGAACATTGGCACCGCGGCATCCCCCATCCTGCGTATCGACGCTGCCACGCAAACCGTCAAGATGATGGACATGGGCAACCTGCGTCTCGGTCAAACCAAGACGTGGGAAGTCTTCGCGCCAACTGGTTCCACGGCGTTCATCTTCATGGACTGGACGTCGAACACTGGCTTCACCCCAATCCCAGTCTTCAACGGTGCCTGGCTCATGGGCAACCAACCATTCTTACTGGCCGGTGGAGTGACGTTTGGCGGATTCTTCCAAACGACCTACACGACCCCAAACAACCCGGCGTTCATCGGGCTCGAGGTAACCAGCCAGGCATTGGTCGCCACCCAGAACACGTGGGAGTTCAGCAACGTCGACAGCAAGACCGTCGAGAACTAGACCGCGTCAGGCCGTAACACAACGGGCCTGACGGCCAACGCTCATCCGGCTACCATTCCCTACTGCCATGCTTCGCGTTCTACTGACCAATGTTCTGCTTCTGTGCGTGCCCCTGGCCGCGCAGATCATCACGCTCGCGGAAGGCACAACATCGTCGCTGACGATTGTCTCGCTACCCGAAAGCAATCCGAACGCTTCTAGCACGGTCGTGGTCCAGGACATTGAGTTCCTGCCGATCGAGATCACCGGGCGCTATCTTGGGCAAGAATCAGACGCCAGCCGAAGCCGAAGGCTCGATCGCAACAGCATGGTGCGCGTCGAGTTTCCCGATGGAGGTCGCCTGTTGCGCTTCAAGCGCGCGGGAGGAGCCCATTGGGGCTTCGTTCATGTCGCCAGTAACGGCAGCGCGAGCGTGGTTCTTGAACAGCCTGGCATTGCCTTTGCGGATCCCTTCGAGGACCGCATCGGCGTGGCGAGGAATGGTAGCCACTTTTCTGTGCCCCTACTCGCAGGCGGATTGTTCGTCGTGCGACTGGACGGCAACAACTACGCGAGTACGGGAACAGCATCTCGCCTAGTCGCACCACTGGCGATTGCCGAACCAACTTCGGTAATGGTAGGCGACCAAGTCGTGTGGTTCCAAGATGAGTTGCTCCAAGTGTTCCGCTGCGGACTGGGAGATGGCGCAACGCCAACCAACGTGTCGCCGCCAGCACAACCGAACGCCATCCTGAAGGATATGATGGCAATGTCGGGAGACGGTTCGCGCATCGTGTTCTTGTATGGACCACAACAGCAGCAGCGATTGTGGACAGTGGGACTCGCAGGCGGTGCCAACGTCCTGCCACCAACGCCCAGCAAGTATGAAGACCCCGGCTACCTGCCCGAAGAATCAGGATCGCCCGCTCTCATGCTCAATGAGGCCGGCACGCGCCTGTTCTTCATCGATTCCGATATCCGCGATGAGCTCTACCTGCTGGACACTTCCGGCACGCTCCCCACGCTACACATCACCGCGGACCCAATCTTCCAGCCATACATCGGCGTATTCATCCTGCCCGGCTTCCTCGCCAACGAGATCACGGTCGCGATTGGTGACCCCAACATGATGGATTGGTTCCGAGGTGCTCTCTCGGCAACGGGCGGAACGGTAACGAACCTCACTGCGACCGGATCGGGCACACAGCCTTTTCCGGAGGGCACTATCAATCCCCAGACCATGCTTCGCACGCAGGGTGTTTCCTACTCTGTAGAACAGGGAACCAACGGGCTCAACGTTCGCCGCATCGACCTAGCGACTGGTGCGCAGATGCTCCTCCACAGCAATGCGACGCAATCACCATTTCGAGGTGGCGGCTCCGCAGGCACTGCTGACTTGATCGTGCCAACAGCCCAGGGCGACCGCCTGTATTCCTCGTCCGCAACCGCGCCACTGTTCGCCTTGCCAAACGGTCTCACGATGTCGCCGTCGTCGCGGGGCCCAAACCTGTCAGCCATCCGCGTGACACTGAGCGGCACCAACTGGGGAATCCCCGCCTTCTACCTGCCGAACGGCGCCTTCGTAACCGGCGCACTTGAGTTCGACATTCAGCAGCTCTGCGCGACCGAACTCAACGGCGTGGTCATGATGGTCGGTACGTCGGCGCGCTACATTGCACCTGGAACGAGCACATTGATCAACCGACCAGCTGCGTCGTGGCGACGGTGCTTATCCGGAGCGGGCGC
>JBNMND010000016.1:0-33266 GCA_051274975.1 Planctomycetota bacterium
CTACCGACGCTTCCGCGTCTACCACGTGATTGGCGCAGCCGTGCATGGCGCGACCCATTGGGCCTCGCTACAGAAGCATCTAGATGGCACGACCTATACGATCGAGCATGGCGTGCTCGGTCCACGCATCGCAGTTGAGGATCTGCTGTCGGTGCCGGTGCGTGCGTTACAGCCAGGTGTGCTGCACAAGGAGGACTTCACGCCGTTGGTGACCTATGCGACGACCGTACTCTCGGTTTGTTCTAGCATGCCGCGCAAGAAGGTCTACGCCGCGATGCGCGAGGCGGCTGCGGCTGGATTGAACGTCGGCATCGGGGATGTGCTCGCCATGCCGCGCTCAGATTTGCTGGCGGCATTCGATAATCACTTGCAGAGTCTGCGCGAACTCAATCGGCGTTTCGAAGTTGAGCAGCAGAACTACAACACGCGACTGGGGCGGACCAAAGTTGATCGCACGCTGATTCAGGCGCTTGACAGGTTGCGCCGGTTCAGCCTGGAGAAGCGCAAGATCGTAGTCAAATACGAGAAGGACGAGGACGGCAGGGATGTTCCCGTGAAGTGGGGCAGCCTGATGGAAGATGTGCGGCGCTACTTTGCGCACGACGTCGACTTTGAATTGGCGGCTGCCTTGCGCGTCGACCATCGGGCGCATCCCGGTATCGGCGTCGACCCGGGGATCCGTCGCGTGCGCCGTGGCGGCCGCGATACTTCGTTGGGCGTGATGATTGGCGAGGTTCGCTCCAACGATCGACTGGTTTGGAAGTCTACTGATGAAGAGACCGGGGAGACCAAGACCCACAACGAACCGGCCATGCCCACTGAGTGGCGTCAAGAACTTGTGCCGTATGACGTGGTCGGCAACGAGGAGGCCGTCGAGCACATGCGCAAGGAGGCGGATCGTCGATACCAACGTGAATCGTTGGTCAACGAACGCAGTGGTATCAGTGGCCTAGAAGCGCTGTGTGATGAGGACCTGACCGGCAAGCTCGGTATGCGTTTCATCGAGCACGATAGCCGTCGCCGCGAACACCGACTGTGGAGCCACCTGCGCGTGGAGTCCGGCAAAGATGCGCAGATGACGCTCGATGTGCGCTTGCAGAACCTCGCAGAAATCGCTGTGGGCGCTTCGGATGCTAAGTATCGATCCGGCTACCGCACGCCCAAGGACCTGGACAATCTCGAGTCTGCGCTGGCAATTATTGACGCGCACACCGGCGACATCTTGGCGTTGGCTGGAGCACCTATCCGCGGGGAAGCGACTCTCAGAGTGCCGGGGCTACGTTGGTCCGGGAACGGATCGATTGGCTCGGTGGTCAAGCCGTTCATCTTGCTCGAGCACCTCGAGAGCGAACGCTTAGGGAAGCCCTATCAGGACTTGGAAACGATGAAGCCTTGTCAGGGGTTCGTCATGATCGGTCGGCGCAAACTTAGGTGTGACTGGCAGCACTGGGACGCTGGACGCAGTCCCGTGCCGGCTTTGGCCAAGTCGTGCAACGGGTTCTTCTATCAGGCTGGTCATGGCCTTCAAGAGGATGGTGTTTGGCGTGCTTTGAGGCGCTTTGGACTCCATGAAGCGAAGGAGGATCCTGATCCGTTCTCTGACTGTTGGCAACCGCGCGTCCGCGGTTTGCCGATTGCCGTACCGTTCGTCGATGAGCCGATCTCGCTGCCACGACGAGCCATTGGCTATGGCGTTGAGGCCGCTCCGCTCTACATCGCGCGCGCCTACGCTGGCATCGCAACCGGTGTGCTGCCGGAGGTCGGCCTGCGTCTTGGAGAATCGCGAAACTACACCCAGCTCGGCGTCATCGAAGAGTCGCTCGCTGTCGTGCGGCAAGGCATGGCCGAGTGTGTTCGCAGTGGCACGGGCAGGAACGTGCCTCTGCGAGAAGATTGGGATGTGCATGCCAAAACTGGCACTGCGGAGATCGACACGAAAACCGGGCAGAACAACGCTTGGTTTGCCGGCTTCATGCCGTGGACTGGGCAGGGTGGTATGCAGCTCGTCTTCTGCGCTGTGGTGTATCGAGTTCCGCCTGGTGAGCACGGTGGCGATGCGGCTGGAAGTTTGGTTGCAGATTTCCTGCAGCAAGTGGAACGCGACGAAGAACTCAACGTCCGGTACCTGACGCGATGAGTGCTCTGTCTCAGGAGCATGCGAACAAGCGCTTGCGCGTCTTGCGCAACGTCGACGGATGGTTGGTCTTGGTCATTGCCGCGCTCTGTCTCGCTGGCTTGCTGTTCATCGGATCCGCTACCAGTGACGATGCGAACTTCGGCGCCCAGCAGGGCCGGCAATCGCTGTTCGTCATCGTCGGTTTAGGCGTCGGCTTCTTCGTGATCATGCCGCACTACGTGCACATCATGCGCGCGTCGTGGTTCCTCTATGGCGTCGCCGTGTTGGCATTGGTGGGCTTGCCGTTCTTTGCGCCGTCTATCAATGGTGCTCGCAGGTGGTATGCGTTCCCCGGCTTCTCGATCCAGCCCAGTGAGTTCGCCAAGATCGGGGTCGTGCTCGCGTTGGCCGCCTTGCTGCGGTTCAAGAGCCGCGTCAAGACGTTCGAAGGACTGATCGTGCCGATGTTCGTCGCGGCCGTGCCAGCACTGCTGATCCTCAAGCAGCCGGACCTCGGTAGCTCCTTGGTGTTTGGGCCGGTATTGCTCGCGATGTGCTACGCCGCCGGCGCGTCATTGCGCAGCATCCTGATGTTGTTGGTGATCGCCTCCGGCGTGATGGTGTACGCCTACTTCTACCTCATGCACGATTACCAGGTCGTGCGGGTCGAGACGTGGGGCCATCACTGGAGCTGGGACGATTCCAATCTGCGCACGCACGAAGTTCGTGAGATGATCCGCGGTAAGGGCTTCCAGCCGTGGCAGGCTTTGATTGCGATGGGCTCCGGCGGTTGGACCGGCCACGGTCTCGGCCTTGGCCCGCAGAACCGCTACGACTTCCTGCCATACCGAAGCGAAGATTACCTGTTCGCTGTCGTCGGCGAGGAAGGTGGTTTCCTCGGCTGCCTGCTAATCCTCGGCCTGATCGCCGCGTTGGTTCTCGGTTTGATCAGCATCGCGATGCGCACCCGGGAGCGCTTCGGCAAGTTGGTCTGCGTTGGCGTTGCCGCGTGGCTTGGTTCGCAGAGCCTGTTCCATGTTGCCGTTTGTGGTTGGTTGATCCCGAGCACCGGGTTGCCGTTGCCACTACTTAGCTACGGCGGCAGCTCGACGTTGGCGATGTTGATGGCGTTGGCGATCTGCATCAACATCGGCGCGCGGCGCGAACCGATCCTGTCGGGTGACGGTTTCCGCTAGTCGGGACGCTAGCTCCTCAACGGCGACTACCGCCCGCCGAAACTATGCGGCGCTCAGAATCCGAATTGCACCGCAATCGCTTCGGACAATGAGATGCCGCCGGGCACTTTCTTGAGCACGGCGTGCTGCACTAGCAGCGAATAGCCTCGCCATCCCGGCAAGAGCGGGAAGGAGAAGTCGAGCGTCGCCGGCGACTGTCCCGAAGTGGGCGCAAGCATGCTCACATCGAGGCTGACGTAGAGTGTGCAACCTTGCGTGCCAAACACCCGATCGATGTTGAATGGCAGCGGTAGCGCGCCGGTCTGCATGCTGCTGATCCCGACCAGTAAGAGACCAGGCACGTTCGCTTCGTGGTTTGACGAACTCGTGGTCAGTTGTGCGTTCGGCCCACTGCTAATCGTTGCCGACAACGCAACGGTGCCGGACAAGCCCGCACAGCCGACGCCGAAGTTGGTGGTGCTTTCTTGGTAGGGCTCGGCGCCGCGAAAGTCAGAGAACGTGCCGCCGATCAGGGTTGCGATGTCAGTTGCCGTGTCAATTTCGTAGAGCGCATTGTTGCCACCAACCAATCGGCCATCGTGCCGGCGAGCGAGCCACTGCATGTCGCTGTTGCCACCAACAGCGACGTTCACATCCGTTGCGTCGCCGGTAATCGGGTCGATCGTCAGTCGTCCGGAGTTGTTGTCCCATGCGTAGAGCAGGCCACCCAACGTCGCCAAGCATTGCACAGCGGAGAAGCCAGTCGTGCCGATCACGGTTACCTGGGACGTCGTCACATCGATGCTCACAAGTCGATCGGAGCCGATGTCCTCGATCCCCCAGAGCGTCGTGCCACCCGCGCAAGCCATGCCGCGCAGATCGGCGAAGTTCGGTGTCACGACGGTGGCAGCGCCGGTGACGGGGTTGATGCTCGTAAGCGCGTAGACGCCCGTGCCGGTTCGCTCCGTGCTCCACAGGCCGCCGAGATCATCCCGAGCCAGCAAATTCTGGCCGAACGAACCCGTGGAGTGACGTGGACGTGCCAGTGAACGAGTCAAGTGCGTCGACCCCGCCGCTCCAGCTGACGGCGATCATGTCCTGCGCGCAGGAGAACGGTGCAGCGAAGATGGCTGCGAGTAGTAGGCGTTGCATGCCTAAGACAGCGGCAGGGTGCCGCGTGCATTACGCGGTGTTCTGAAGATCCGTGACATCACCGACAGGTTGGGTGAGTTCGAGCCACGCCGCAAACTACTATGACGCCCCGCTTCCGTGGCGGCCACTTGCTGTCTCCGCTGATGCCGACTCCGCAATCTTCGCCAGCAATTGCTGCGCGGTGAACGGCTTGCTCAGCACCGGCCATGAGGTTGCAATCTTTGACGAATCCAGCGCACCCATGTAGCCCGACATGAAGATGACGAGGGGAATCGATTCTCGCAGCCGTTGCGCAAGTTCGAACCCGCCGACGCCCGGCATGATCATGTCGGTCAGCAGCAGCTCGAAGCCACCGGGGTGTGACGTTGCCAACCGTTCGGCCTCGAAGCCGTCGCTTGCGGTCACGACGTTGTGCCCAGCGGCAGTCAGGATTCGTTCGGCAACATCGCGAAGCCGCGGCTCATCCTCCGCTAGCAGGATATTCATCCGAGCTGGCGCGCTGCGCTGCGTTGGCTCTTGCGTCGTTTGCGTTGGAGCCTCTCCGTGGTAGATCGGAATTTGGATAATGAAGGCCGTGCCTTTCCCCGCCGTGCTCTTGACGCGAATGGTGCCGTTTGCGCTCTGCACCGCACCTTGGCACATGGCCAAGCCTAGGCCGGTGCCTTTTCCGGGAGCCTTGGTCGTGAAGAACGGATCGAAGATCTTGGCCTGGGTGGATGCGTCCATGCCCATGCCGCCATCTGCCATCGTTAGTTGGGCGAACGCCTTTCCCTCTGATTGAACAAGCTTCGTCTCAACATGCAGCTTGCCGCCGTCAGGCATGGCGTCGCGTGCATTGACGCCGAGATTCACGATGACGTGCTCAAGACGGACCGGGTCCATCCAAACCGAGCCGACCGCTTCATCGAAGGTCGCGACCAATTCGATGTCGCTGCCCAGCAATCGCCGCAGCATGCGCAGCCCATCGCCGACATGCTCGTTGAACCCTGTTATGGCTGGATTGAACTCACCAGTCTTGGCGAACGAAAGCAGTTGGTTCGCTAGCAGTGTGCCGCGCTCGGTGGCGTGCATGATCGACTCCGCGTCGCTGACGATCGTGGGGTTGTCCGTCTGCGTGCAGATGAGTTCGGAACTGCAACCAATGATCGATAGCAGGTTGTTGAAGTCGTGCGCAATACCACCGGCCAAGCGGCCAAGTGCCTCAGCACGGTGTGCATTCTCGAGGCTCTGCACCAACTGGGCTTCGCGAAGCCGGCCTTGGTCTCGTTCTTGCTCGAGGTGATGGCCGCGAATCAGGTGGGCGCAAGTGCTGAGCAATGGCTCCAAGAACTTGGCAATCTCGTCGTCATAGCCGCCGGTGCGATTGGCGACCCCGACCATGCCTAGCAAGTCGTCCTTCAAGAAGAAGGGCAACCCCAGGAACGCGTTCAGTGGTGGATGGCCTGCGGGAATACCGCCAGCACGTGGGTCGCTTGACGGGGTGTTCGCGATGACGGGCTTGCCGGTCGTCATCACGTGGCCGAACAACGTGTCCCTGTTCACGAACTCAAGACCAGCTGGGGCGTTCTCTGCATAGAACGAGCGGGTGGCTTCGTCCCAGGAGATGTCCGTAATGGCGTATGTCTTCAGATACGGCTCGTCATCTGCATCTCGCAGGACCTCGCCAATGAATCCATACTCGCTGTCGGTGACGGATAGCAGGAGTTCGAGCAGTTGCTCGAACGCGTCCCGAGGATTGCTCTCGGTAATGAAGGTGGCCTGTGCTCGCGTGAGTGCTGCGAGCATCCTTGCTTGCTTGGCAAGCCTGTCAGTGAGTGGCATATGATCTGTCAGTCAGGCCAATATGACTCAGACCTTCGGAAGCGGCCCAGGGCGCACCGATGCTTCGATGGAATCCTGCTAGGAGCCTGCATCATGTCATGAGGCGGGAGTATTGCCCGGCATCATCCTGTACCGGTTGTGCACTCGGGGCTCGTCGCGGGCGGGGTCTACTTCTTGCCCTTCGCCTTGTTCTTCAGGTAGGCCTCGTAGTACTTCCTGTACTTCGCTGGCACCTTCGGGCTCGAGCCGCGGTTGCGCAGGAAGTTCAAGTAGGGCTGTAGGTCGCCCCACTCACCTTCGCCAGTGCCGCGTTGGCCAGGGCCCGTGGGGGACTTTGGCGGGTTGTTGCCGACGCGGTTCTCGCCGCCGTCCTTGGACTCCTTGCCGCCCTGGGGCTTGCCGTCGCCGGGTTTCTCGCCGGGTTTCTCGCCGGGTTTCTCACCGGGCTTCTGACCTTCCTCGCCCTTGGGCTTGCCGTCCTCGCCGGGCTCCTCGCCTTCCTGCGGTTGCTGCACGAAGTCAGGGTTCTGGTTCTCGCGGCGCTGGTTGCCGCTTTGACCAGGCTTTGGTTGACCATCCTGAGGTTCGCCATCCTGTGGCTTGTTTTGCTGACCCTGCTGGTCCTTCTTCTGGTCGTCGCTGGGCTGGCCTTTGCCGCCCTTGTTCTTCATGTCGTTGAGCTTTTCGATCAGCTTTTCGATGCCATCTTGCACCGTGTCGCTGCTCTCAGCGGCCTTTTCTAGCAGCTCACGGGGTTTGTTGCGCTTCTGGCCCTTGCGGCCGGACTCGCGCAGCAAGTCGTCGATCTCCTTGAGTTGGCGATCGATGGATGCGGCGATCTCCTTGATCTCTTTGCTTGGATCGCCGCCGCCCATCTGGGCCGACAGTTGCGATGCCGGCATCAGGGCTGCGAGGCACCAGAATGTGATGTGAGTAGGTTTGATCATGGTGAATCCTTAGCGGCCTGAGCCGCCCTCCTCTTCTTCGCCGCCGCCTTGGGCATTCAGTGCTTCTTCGACGCCGACTTTGATCTGCTCGAATAGTTTGGTGATCTCGTTGTGGCGGTGGGCGAGTCGCTGGATCATCGAGATCTCAGCCTCGCTGATCGATTCGTCACCGCGCACCTCAACCAACATCTTGAGGTTCTCCATCGCTTCCTGGGTGTCGCCACCGAGGCTTTTCAACATCTCCAGATCAGCGATCAAGGACACCAGCATCTTGCGCTGCTGGTTGAACTTGTTCTCGCTCTTCTGTTTGTCCTTCTGCTCTTCTTGCTCTTCCTTGCGCTCTTCTTCGCGACGCTTCATCTCGCGTTCGAGAGCTTCGAGCAGCTGAACCGAACGACGCTCAACGTCGTCCTGTAGCAGTGTCGTGAACGAGCCGACATCCGGCGCGCGGCCAGCAAGGCGGCGCGCCACTTCGCGAAGGTCTTCGAGGTTTGCACTGAGCACTGACTGGTAGACGAGGTTGCCCTCTTCGGTCAGCGCGGTGACCAAGAACTCGATCTTGCCGGCGAGCGATTGCTCCTCTTCGCCGAGGCCGTTGACCTTGCGGCGAACGGGTCGCGACAGGCGGCCACCTTTGCTCGACTTTTGGAACTGCTTGGTCGCTTCGGTGATTGGGCGCTGCTTCTCCAAGAACACGGTCAGCTCGTCCTTCATACGGAAGAGCAGCTCTTCTTGGCGAAGGTCTTGGTAGCGGTCCTTCTCTTCCTGCAGTTCGTCAGTGGCTTCTTCGAGCTTTTCGCGCGCCTTCTCTTGTTGGCGTTCGGTCTCTTCCGTGTCGCCCTCTTCCATCGCACGCTGCGCCTTGCGCGAAGCATCGGCAGCTTCTTGCGCGGCGCGCTCGGCTGCCTTGTTCTGACGCTTCTTCAGCTCTTCGGCGAGCTTGATGATGTCTTCCGTCAGTTCGTCTTGAGCCTCGGCTTGCTTGGCTAGCTGGTCCTTTTGCTCCGGCGACATCTCGCGGTTCTCTTGTAGCGCGTCCATCGCCTTCTGCATCTGGTCGGCAGCCTGCTCTTGCTGCTGCGCGGCACTGGCTTGCTGGCCCTTCTGCAGCTGGCTTTGCGCCTTCTGCATGCTCTTTTGGGCTTGGTCTAACGCCTTCTCTGCGGCTTGCTGCTGCTCTTTGTTGATGTCGCCCTTTTGGCCGGCCTGCTGCATCTGCTGCTTGGCCGCTTGGGCTTGCTGGGCGAGTTGCTGCTGGCGTTGCTGCGCCGCGTCTAGTTCGGCTTCGTTGTTCTCGGCGGCGTCATCCAGCGCCTTCTCGATGGCCTCCTTAGCGGCTTCGAGTGATTGACGGGATTTGTCGGCCGCTGGCTTGGCCTCGGCTGGCTCACCAGCTTCGCGGGCGTCCTCGACCTGCTTGGCCACATCGCGAAGTGCCTTGGACGCTTGGTCCAGCTCGGTCTGTGCCGTTTGCTCCGCGTCTTGTTGGATGGGGGCGTTGGCAAGTTCCTGGGCGGCAGCGCGCGCGTCTGCAGCCATCTTGTCGGCGTTGCGGGCGGCGTCCGGGTTCTCCTTACGGTGCTTTGAGCGGGCTTGGTCGAGTGCCGACAACGCCTTGTTGACCAGTTCGTCGGCCTTCTTGATGTCGCCTTCGTCTAGTGCCTTCTTGGCGTCGGCCAGTTGCTTGCTGGCATCGGCAACGGCGTCGGCCGATTGCTTGCCCTTTTCGTTACCAGTCGGCTGTGGTGCGGTCTTCTTCAAGCGATCGGACAGCTCCTTTGCGGCGTTGCTGAGCTTGTCGCTCTTGCTGCCGTTTTGCTGGTTGGCTTCGCCGTCCCGTTGCTTGCCGTTGGCTTCGGCGTGCTTACCGACGTCCTTGAGGGCTTCCTGGCCGGTTTCGCTGTTGACGTCTTGGGCGGCCTTCGACTCGGCGCGCACCTTCTCCCATTCGGGGTCGCGATCCTTGAACTCACCGGGGCTGTTCGGAAGCTTTGGTGCAGTCTCGAGCAAACTGTCGAGTCGGTCGCGTGCTTGTTGCAGCGCCTGTGCATCTTTCGCGACGGCGGCGTCCTGCATCGCCTGGCCGGCCTTACCTAGTTGTTGTTGCTGCTTCTGGTCGCGCAAGTCGCGTTGTAGTTGTCGGACTTGTTCGCTCAGGTCGCCGAGGTCAAACGCTTGCGTCTTGGCGTCCGGCGTACGGCCGGAAGCTTCGTCTTCGAGTCCTGACTCGAGGCGCTTCTGGGCGTTGAGCAGTTCCTTGATGCGCGACAGCGCGCTCTCCAAGAATGGGCGTCGGGTGCCGGCTTGTTGTGCGTTGCGATCGGCCTCGCGCTGCTCAGCATCGCGCATCTCGGCGAGCGTGTCGGCGAGCTCTTGCTCGGCCGGCGACAACTCGCTTTCCATCGTTTGTTGCGCCTTGTCGATCAGTTCGCGTTGGCGGCGCTCTAGTTCGGCGGCCGTTTGCGCCTGCTCGGTGACGATCTTCATCTCGTCGTCGATGTTCTCGATCGACTTGCGGGCGAGCAGGATGTTGAGCAAACGTTCGAGGTCGCTGACGACGTCGCGTTGCTTGCGCAAGGCTTCGGTGAACGCGGTCGACTCAAGGTCTTCGCGGATCGTCGCAACATCATTGAGCACACCAGAACGCTCGAGGTGGGCGAGGCCTTCCTTCAAGTAATCGACCTGCTCCTGCTTCTTCTCGCGCTGGTAGCGCTTCATCAGCCGCAGCATCAGCTTCTTGAGGCGCTCGGCCTTGTGCATGATCTCGTCTTGATCACGACGCAGGCGCTCGATGGTTTGTTGGCCCGGACCCTGGGTGGTTCCTGGTCCTTGACCTGTCGGTTCTTGTGCCAGGGCACCATCGAGAGGCAACGCGAACGTTAGCAGCACCGACGACAGTGCCGTCTTGACTGCCTTAGACATGATGGTTGTGCGATTGGTTTGCATCACTTGCCCTTCACCTGTTCGGTGCGATTCTGCAGGTCGCGTTGGCGGTCACGGAGTGCCCGGACTTCCTGCACGAGGTCTTGGTAGTCGTTCCATTCCTCGAGGCGCAGCAACAGCTGCTTGAGGACTTCTTCGATGTGTTGTTGGTGGGCCTGTGCCTTCACCAACAACGGGGTGCGGTCAGCTTCCCCACGGGCCACCTGCGCCTTCGCAAGCAGGCCTTGCACCTGTGGCACGTCGTTCTGCGCGAGTTGATCGGTCATGTCGATCATCTGCAGAATGGGATCGAGGGTGGCTTCCATGGCTCCGAGTGTTCCTGCCTTACGTCGCAACGTGAGGTCGCGATAGAAGGTGGGGTCGAGTGCCACGGGCTCAGTTAGCTGTGCCGAGTGTGCTTGGAACAGTTCGACGACCGTGGCCGCGTGTTGGCTGGTCTCCAGGCGATTCCATAGGTGCAGGTCGAACGCGCGCATCAGTCCGCGGTGCATGCGGCTGACTGACGTGGCGATGCGGCCTTGGCCGACTTCGATGCCGGTGAGGATCTGCGCCACTTCGGTGTCGGTGGCCGCGCCGGTCTCTTTTTCGCGATTGAGCAGGTCGTTGAGGCGGTTCCGACGGTCGGTCTGGATGCTGTCCGCGGAAGTAACTTCTTCGCGCAAGCGGCGGAACGACTTGGCGATCAATGCGGCCAGTTCTGGCGGGTCGACGATCTGCACGATGCGCCGCGGCAGTGTCGCTGAGCCAGCCTCGGGCACCTTGTTGTCGAGTAGCGTGAGTTGCACGAACAGGCCATCGCCGGTGCTATCGCCACCGAGCAGTTCGTTAATCTCGAACAGCTCTGTCGGCAAGAACGTCAATGGTGGCTTCTGATCGGCCGGCAGTAGTGAGCGAGTCAGAATCTGTTCGCCGCTGCGTTCGATCGTCAGTTGCACATCGGTCAGGCCAAAGTCATCGCGCGCTTCGATGCGCATGCACAACAGCGCCGTCGGCAGCAGCGCGAGTGTGTCGTCTTCGGGCAGTAGCCAGCGAGCGATCGGCGCGTAGTCCTGCAGCGCCGAGATCGGGTAGGTGCCCGGGTTCGGGTTGCGCAGGCCGTTGTCGGCAAGCAATTCAATCTGGTAGCGGTCAGAGCCGACCATTTCGAACGACGCTAGGAACTCGGTCGCGGCACCACTGTCGCCGATGATGTTGGTTGGACTGAGGTCGACGCGACGGCCATCTTCGAGGAAGACCATGGTCGCCTTGTTCACCGGTGCGGTGGCAAAGACCAACAGGTCCACATGGCTGCCGACCAAGGCTTCAATTGCGCCGCCAACTTGCTCGAGGCTTTCGACGCCGGTGTAGGCGGGGGGCACGACCGTGGCTTTGAGCGTTGCTACTTGGGCCGGGCGCACGGTGTGCACGATGACGCGACGATCGCCATTATCGTCATCGCCTCCCCGGGCGTGGAACTCCATCGACCCGGATAGGCGGCGGAACACGTGGCGAAAACGGTCACCTGGCCGCGGCGTCATTGGGACGCTGCGTTCGGTGCCCCTGCTACCGTCCTTCTTTAGCACGGACATCTGCAGGAACACTTCTTTCGGGACCGTGCCCAACGCTTGCACCGAGACGTGCAGGTCAGCACCGGCTGGCACGATGATCTCAGTGACGCCGTCGCGGTCTTCGCGTTGCAGGTCGGGCCCGGCAGGCGGCAGGTCGACGATCAGCGTCGTGTCGCGCGGGTAGTCGATCTGGAAGCCGACGTGGCGCATCGCGAATGTGCGCGCGGTTTCGGGTGCGACGACCGAGCCGATGATCAGTCCGGCACACAGAACGCCAGCGAGAATCATGACCCGGCCCAGTGCGCGATTGTCGAACAGCGCGTCGAGCTTCAGTTCTTGGGTGCGTGCGGCGGTCTCTTGCCACAGCTGGTCGATCATCGCCCGGGACTGGTTGCGCAACTCAGGCGAGTCGACGTTGTGCAGCTGCACGGCGCTGACCAGTCGTTGGTGCAGTTCGGGGTAAGTGTGTTCGAGCCAGAGCGCGAGATCGATCTCGGTGAACTTCTTGCTCAGCGGGTAACGAACGAAGTGTCTGATTGCGTAGACACCGATGCCGCCGGCGGCGAGCAGGTGCAGCAGACGAATCGGAGTCGGCAGGCGTAGCCAGCGATCCAAGACGAAGAACATCACAACCAACGCGGCGACCCAAAGCACGGCTTTGGCAACGCCAAACAGCAGGTAGCGATTGCGCAACCGTCCGAGCTGCTTGGCAAGCAGCGGACGCAGTTGGGAAGCTACGGGGTCAGTCGGCATCAGCGTTGGAAGATCGGCAGGTACTGCAGGGGGATCTGCATGATGAGAGTGGAGACGGCGGTTCCGAAGGCGTCACCGGGGCCCACGCGGCAGCGCCAGCGACCGTCGGTTTGTTGGCGGTCCAGCAGCATGCGCTTGATCTTGCGGAAGTAAGACTGCCACTTGGGGTCGCCGGTGATGTAGTACGCCTGCACGGCGTAGTAGTGACCGTAGTAGAAGAAGTAGTGCTCGTGCCACTCGCGGCTGAAGCTGTCTACTTGGCGGTCCATGTAATCGAGCGCGTTGCGAATGATCGGGCTGTCATACTCACCGGCCGCATAGAGCGTCGTGACGCCAGCTGCGGTCAGCGGGAACGTCGCGCGCGTGTAGTCGCGGTTCTGGTAGCGGAAGCTGCCACCCTGATCGCCGTAGCCACCGTGACCACGGAATCGGTAGTTGCGATCGTTGTCTCGAACCGCGCTGCGGTAGACGTAGTTCTGTGCGTTGCGAATTGTGTTGAGGGGCACGTGGATGCCGACGTTGCGCGCCGATCTCAGAGCCAGTACTTGGCACACGGTGATCGACATGTCGGACTCGCGTGCGAACGGTCGGTAGCGCCAGCCGCCCTCGGCGTTCTGCGAGTCAACGATCAAGTCGACCGAGCGTTGCAGGACGCGCTTGACGTCGTCGCGTTCGACCATGCCATAGACTTCCGCGAGGAACAGCGTCGCGAAGGCATGGCTGTACATGCGTGTGCCGTGGAGTTGGATCTGCCCGTCGCCCTGCGATGCGGTCAGCACGAAGTTCAGGCCGCGACTCAGTTCTTTGCCATACTTGCCGCGGTCCGGCAGGTGGCCGCCGGCCAGGAAGCTCATCAACGCGAGCGACGTTACGCCAACGTGTGGCATTGGGCGGTCGTCGAGCGCCTCGTAGTCGGTGTTGAGCTTGTAGCCGACGAGTTCGGCCCAGTAGCCGTCGGGGTGTTGGTGTTTGGCCAGCCATTCGTGGCCGCGCGACACCGCCTTGCGCAACTCATCGTCAATAAGTTGTTCGTTGCTCGATCCGCGGCGCAGGGTTTCCTGGGCCGGTAGTAGGGCCGTCGTGGCAAACACCGCGAGCAACACGGCCATTAGGCTTGGCATGCGCATCATGTAGTTGTTATCGGACGTTGGCTGATCGGACGTTGGCTCATCGCTTCTCGGCTAGCTTGTCGCCCAGCAGGATCAGGCCCTGCGTGGTGGAGAGCACAGTGTAGGGGCCCGTGCCGGTCATCCCATGGGGTGCTCCCCTGGACTTGACTGCTCGGGTCTTCTGACCGCCTGGAAAGGCGCCCCGGCGGGTGGTTATGTCAATTGCGTAGAGGCGGAATGAGCCGCCAGCACGCCGTGGGCGTACGCCAAACGTCACAAACCGGCTGCCAGACTTGTCGACGCCGAACTGAGGCGTTCGCTCGATGTCGCCATCGTCCGGCTTCAGCGGTATGGCGAAGGTGGGCCCGGGATCCACCGCGAAGCAGACCAGTTGGCGCTGGCGGCTCTGGCGGTCCATTTGGGAGCCGACCGCAATCGTTGCGGGCACCGGGTTGTCGAGCCAGGATCGCTCCCAGTTGAGCACGCTGGCGTCATGGCCGAGGTCGGCCGAACGCAACTCCTTGCCGGTCTTCATGTCGAGTAGGAACATGCGGCTCGTGCCCTGATCGTTGCTGACCGCGACGACGAAATGGGGGCTGCGTCGTTGCGCGAGCAGCAGCACGCTGCCGGCTTCGCCGCGCCAGTGCCATGCGATCTTGCCCGCGTTGTCGATTGCGATGACTTGGGGTAACGCGCTTTGACTGCGGCCGTCGACGGGCAAGTAGATGCGGTCGTCGTCACCGGTCATGCCCTGGGGATACAGGCGCGTCGCTAGGCTGTCTGGGCGCAATTCGAGCAGCCCCGGAGTCGTCGCGTTCTTGCACGAGATGGTGGCGGTGGTCTTGCCGGTTACCGGGTCGATGCGTTCGACGACCATGCCATCTCGGGCAACGGACATCAGCAGCAGTTGGTTGTGGATCGGCTTCGGCTTCAGTTGTCGAGCGCCGAGCGAACGCGTAAACAGTCGCGTGCCGGTGATCGGTTCGATGCCGATGAGTTCGCTGTTGCCGTCGGGGATCGTCGGCTGAGCAGAGACGTGTAGCACGCCGTTGGTGATGCCGAGGCTTTCGATCAAGCGCGGATGTTCGAACTCCAATTCCCACTGTTCTTTGCCAGTCCGGTAGTCGACGGCGAAGACGCGCTCCATGTCGGGCACGACCAAGGTGTTGCCGCAAATTAACACGTGTTCGAGGAACTCAACCGGCTCGGAGAACAGTTCGCTTCGCTTGCCGTCTTCAAGGTCGAAGGCCACCAATTCGCTACCGGCGACGACATATAGCGGTGTGTTGTTCGGCCGCCCGAAGCCTCGGCCAGTACGGGTCGGGAGCATGCGCAGGTATTCCTGGCGTATGCGCGGCGGCACCGTCAACGCATCGACACTCGGCAGTTCTGTCGAGACGACGATGTTTGGTTTGATGCTCGCGACTGCCTTATCGGCGGCTTCGGCGAACGTCGATCCAGCGTCGTTCGGCCAGTCCGATGGAGCATCCGGGGTCGCGCGAATGCGTTCGGCCATGACCGTGGCCAGCGCGGTGTTACCGCGCCTGAGAGCTGCTACCTGTACGCGACGCAGCACGCTGGCTACAATCGTATCGGTGCGATTGGCGCGCGCCAAAACATCGCAGGCGACGGCGAGGTTACCTTCTTCGACGGCGCGATCGAGCAGCAGCAGGCCAGCGCGGCGGGCGGCGTCACTGTTGGGGTAACGTTGCGTCAACGCGTGCAGCGACTCAGTAGATTCGCCGGCCGCTGTGAGCGCCTCGTCGGCCCGCTTTGCAACGCTTGCGTAGGCAGACTTGCCGTGCGTTTTGATCAGATCGTTGATGGCCGCTTCGGCCATCGTTGCGACCGAATCGGGACCGATCACTTCCTCGCCATATTGCTCGAGCATGCGCTGCCACATCTCGGTGGCACGGGCCGGCTCATTGGCGTAGGCGAGGGCGCGTTGCCACAGCACGAAGGCGCTGACGGTGATGCGCAGCGGCGCTGGCATGCGCGCCGTCGGTGCGTGTTGCTCGAGCAAGTCGAGTTCGCTCAAGAACCGTTTGCGATTGGAGCGGCAACCGGCCAGCACCTGCGTTTGTACTAGCAGCCAGTTTTGGTTGTCCGGTGCCAAATCGCGCGCGGCTGCGAGGTGTGCCAAAGCGTCGCGACTGCCAGCGCGTGCCGCGGTGTCTGCGACTTGCAGGGCTTGTTCAAACAACTCGCGTTGTAGGGCTATGCGCGTCGGGTGGCCTTTGGGCAGGCCGGAGTCGATGCATGCTTGCAAGCCGCGGCGATATAGCTCCTGGACGGCCGTGCGTTCGGCAACCGTGGATGCCGCGTTCAGCAACGCATCCTGCAGTGTGGCGAGGCGCAGCAGTGAGTTGGGATCGTTGGGGCTGTCCTTGGCGCTCTCGCGACTGCGTGCGAGCAGGGCCTTGGAGTCGAGTACTAGATCGAAGCTGCGGTTGCGCACCGAAGTCAGCACGCCGTCGACCATCATCAAGTTGCCGGGCTGGTAGCCGTCGATTTGGATACGAGCGTGGTCTTCGTGGGGATTGCCAGCGCGGTCGAATGCGAGCACGCGGTCGCGCGTCGGCACCCATACGTGGTCGGCACTGACCGCAGCTCGTCCGGGCAACCGCGTCATGCGGCGGTCGCCGATCTGATCGGGGCGCACCATTTGGCGGTAGACCGGCGTGGTGCCGAACGTTCCTTCGGGCCGTGCCTTGGCGGCCACGACGCCGGCGCCGCTGAAGATGAACTCGTCGTCGATGGCGCCGCAAAGCCACTGCACGCGGTTCTCAATGCCGCCGATGGTGGCGTCGTAGGGCAGTCGCCACAGTATTGTGCCGCTGTCGATGTCGACGCCGAGCGCGAATTGTGAGTCGAGCGGCGTGAGGCAGACGACGCCATTGGCGACTACTGGAGCGTTGTTGGAGAAGAATACTTGCCGGTCGGCTTGGCCATGCAGGCGCGCCTTGGGCATGTAAACGACGTCGTATGACGTGATCCAGCGAATGCGTCCCGAGAGCGCATCGACTGCGTAGGCGACTCCGAGGTTGGTCGCGCCGTAGATGACGCCGCCCTGCAATGCGAGTGGCGACGAAGCGAACTCCATGCGCGCGTTGCCAAACATGTTGACGTCTTGTTGGCTCGAGCAGACCAGCCGCTTCCACAACAGGGCGCCCGTTTGCAGGTCGTAGGCGCCAATCGAAAACGCGATTGCGCCGGTGCGATCTTGGATCGGCGCGTAGACGACGTTGCCCGCAATGATGGGTGGGCCGCACGAATCCTGGCCGCGAAACCTGCGCGTCCACGGGCCATCGATTTCGTCGAAGTGCTGCCACATCAGCTTGCCGGTCAGGCGCGAGAACCCAAACATGCGCCGTCGCGGGATCTTGCTGATGACTTCGAAGCTCTTTTGGAACGTGACTGTCTTGCTGTTGTCGGGGACCTCGAGTGCCACGACAACAACGTCCGCAGTGACGGCCGCGGCCAGCACCATGTCCGGGTTGATGGCGTCCGCAGGATCGGCGTTGCCGCCACGACGGCCACGAAAACGGCGACCGCGGTTGATCGGCCGCTGCACCTTTGGCTTGACCTCGCCAGCAAAGTCGCGGATCGGTGAGTGAGAGACCCACTTGACCTCTTTGCGCAACGGATCGAGTGCGATCAGTTCGTGGCCGGTGTTGATGAACATGCCGTCGAGGTCGCCAACGGTGAACATCGCCAGTTGGCCCTTTTCGCGGCGTTCGAACCCCGGCGCAGTTACGGGTTGGCGCCAGAAGGCCGCTGGGTTGCCGACGGGTTCGGCCATCGGGGTAGCTCCCGAGCGGCCGCCGCCAATGGCGGAGAAGCGATCGGTTGCTGGTCGCAGAACCGACAACGCATCGCCGCTGCCAGCCGCTAGGCGTTCTGCAGATTGTGCTGCTCTTGCGGTGCGCGGCTCGACCAAGACGTCGGCGAAGGCCAGGCGTTGCACGACGCGCTTCTCGTCGGCCGACGCGATTGGCGCGGCGTCGAGTGCGGACCGATAGTGCCGTGCTGCGAGCAGACCATTGCCAGCTTCGAGGGCGCGGTCACCGAGCAGAAGACGTGCAGCGAATCCCTTGCGAGTGGTAGGGAAGCGCTCGGCGGCCGAGTTGAGTTGGCGCGGCGACAGCTGTTTCAGGTCGCGGCGCAGTAGGGTGCCGGCTTCGCGAAGAGCGAGTTGCTCGTAGGCGTCCTTCGCAGTTGGCGACATGTTGGCCAGCACGGTCACCACCGCCGTGCGAAGGCCGAGGAAGCGGCCGGGTGCGACGGGCACGACTCCGTGCGGATCGACACGCAACAGTTCGTGCAAGCGGCGCACGGCAGCATTGTGCTTGCCGGCGGTCAGCTCTTCGAGAGCTCGTTCCAGCGAGTGGATGTCGTCTTGCGAGCGGACCAGCGAGAACAGGTTGTCGTTCTGACTGGTGGCGAAGTCGATGGGCTTGGGAACGGTGCGTCGCGGCGTGTGCTGTGCAACGGCCTTGGTTGCCAAGGCCATGGTTGCCAAGGCCATCATGGCCACTGTCATGATGCATCGAACCAGTTTGCCCGCGCCGAGTTTACTCGCGCCGGGCCGACCAGCTACGAACAGAACGGGGAAGCGGAGGCGCTGCCGAAGGCGTTCGTTTGTGGCCATTGGATCGTCTGGATGAAGGGTTGTTTGTTGACGGGTTGTTTGCCGGGCGGTGCCCGCTGACTGGTTCGGCTTGATCTTAGGCTAGATCAGTCGGGCGCGCTTACGCAGCAACCACTCGGCGCCGAGTACGAGCAAGACCAACAGCAACGACCACCCGGTATCCCATACTGGTCTAGTCATCGTGTCTTCACGGGTCTCGTAGGATTTGCGCCCCTTGAAGTCGGTGACCAAGCTGGTGGCGTCACCGAGGAACACGTAGCGGCCGCTGTTGTCGACGCCGTGGCTTGCTTCCGCGATGCGGCGCAGGGTGTCTGCATCTTGGCTTGAGTCGGCCAGTTCTTGATCGGGAATACGCACCAGCACATCCTCTCTAGCTAATACGGCGTCGGCAGGGTTTTCGTTGGCGAATACCAAGAAGCTAAACGCGCCGGCTTCGGCCATCGTGAAACTCGACTGGTAGAGGCCGGGCTCTCCAGGCACCGATCGCAGGATGCGCTTCTGGGTCTCGTTGTGGACGTCGCGCAGGAAAATCGGTTGCTCGTTGCTGACCGCTGGCTGTAGTTCGCTGTCGTGCACGCGAAGTTGCACGCGCACGCGGTCGCCGGTCTCTGCCAACGCCTTGTCGAGCGTTAGTTCGATCAGGTCATTGCGGCGTTCGAGGCGGCCGCGTGCGAGGTGGCGCACCACGTTGCGCCAGAACGCGTCCATGTAGAGCTCGGCGTAAGGGTCGCGCCAGCGCCAAGTCTCATCGGTCGCCAGAAAGAACGTCGTGCCGCGCGGGAATGGCGAGACCACCGCGAGCGGTCGGTTGCCATACGCGTTGCGATCGTTCGGGTGACGTAGCAGTACGGTCGCGCCTGGCTTGGCGCGTTGCACCGGGTGGTAGACGTAGAAGCCCGGCAGGCCTTGCTCCCACAAGCGGCGGTTGAACGCGGGGTCGCGTTGCAACATCAGGATTTCGTGCGGGCTGGTTGGGTTCTCTAGCTTTACGCGGAAGGGCTTGTCGCGCGCCGGCTTGTTGTTGGCCAGCCACGTCGGGTCTTCGAGCACGACCGGCAGTAGGTCTTGCAGCACCGTGTTGCGGTAGCGCTCGGGCATGGCCGCATCGCCAAACAAGAAGCCGGCGCCGCCGCCAAACTCGACAAACTGCACCAGTAGGTTCAGCCAGTCACGCCGACCTTCTTCGGTCGGTGCGATGCGTTCGGGCGGTACGTCACCGATCAGGATGACGTGGTATTCGAGCATCGCCTTGCGAGTGCGCGGCAGGTCCTTGAGAGACGGCAGATCGTTGGAGTGTTCTTGTTCGAAGCGCGGGCTGGCGTCGAACAACATCGACTGCATTTCGATGCTTGGGTCGACGCGCTTGAGCGCGTTCTTGACGTAGCGGTATTCCCATCGCGGCTTGTCATCGATGAACAACACGCGGATTCGTTCGTCGTTGACGCGCAAGAACCGGATGTCTTCGTTGTCGTCGAGTTGGCTCTCTTCGTTGAGCGGAGCCAAAATGAACTTGAGTGTCCAGTCGCCAGCTTCTTCGAATGCGTGTGTGACGCGTACCTTGGTGCTTTCGCCGGGTGCGGGCAGGATGTCGTTGGCGGTCGCCAGCGGCACGAACGGACCGCCGTTACGCGAGCCCTGCAGTTCGACGCGGGCGCGCTCTCCGGCGAGGCCTTCGGCGCGCAGGGTCACTTCAAAGCTGACCTGCTCTTCGCGCAGCGCTTCCTTCGGTCCGGGTGGACCGACCAACCACGCGTTGCGGGGTGGCTCTGGGTCGCCTACGCCAATGGTGTGCACGGCAATGCCGCGCAGTCCGTAGTTGCTGGCAACAGCGACCGGATCAAGGCCGGCGTTGTTGCGCCCATCGCTAACCAGGATCACTGCGTCGAGGTTGGGGCCCGTTGCCGACTGCAGGTGTAGGTCAAGGCCGTTGCCGATCGCGGTGCGGTTGCCGCGAGCGGTTAGCTCACTGATGCTGCGGATGGCCGTCGGTTTGCCATCGACGCGAAACAGACGTACATCATGGGTTTCGCGCAGTTGCGGGAGCAACCCCTTTGGGTCCTCGAGCACTCTCTGCACAAGGTCGGCGCGAGTGCTCTCGCCGAGGTCTTGGCCAGGAACCCACGCGGACAGCGATTCGTTTTGTTCCGGTGCTGGGTAGCGATCCTTGCGCGCCATGCTGGCGCTGTCGTCGACCAGGATGTGAACTTGGTTGCGCGTCTTGCGGTATTTGGTGGTCTCGAATGCCGGTTGGAATAGCAGCACGATGCAGATCACGACCGCCAGCCAGCGCAGGCTTGACAGTAGGATACGCGTCGGGCGTTCGAGGCGGTTGAGGCCGCTATAGGCCCACCACGCGAACGCGACTGTGGCCGGCAGGATGACGAGTGCTAGCACCCACAGCGGCGGCAACGCTAGGAAGCGGAAGACCACTTCGTCGTAGGTGGACGTATCAGCCACAGGCGATCCAGTGGTGAGCGCGTCGGCTGCCCCGACGTCAGCTCCCCCAACGTCGGCTCCCCCAACGTCAGGCGGCGTTTGTGGATCCACAACGGCTGTGGCATTCGCCGGTTTCGGGGGGTCTTGTGGCAAGCGGCCACCGATCAGGTTCCGCATCGTCGCAAGCAGGCTTTGCAAAGGAAGAGTCAGCATCGATCAGCTGCGGCGCGCCGCGACAAAGCGTGCCAGCGTGGCTTCGCCGAGCACTAGCAATAGGGTCAACAAAAGGAGCGACGGGCCAAGATCACTGCGCTCGTTGGAATCGTTCTCCATGGCGACAGCGGGCAACGAATCGAGCACGCGTTCGATGCCGATCGCGGTCTGCGCTTCGGCCCGGCTTGGATACTGCAGTTCGCCTTCCGCTGGGTCGACGTTGACCGCGAACGGCAACAGCAACGGTTCTTTGCCGGACTCGCGGTCGAGCACCATGTCGTAGACGTAGAAGCCGGCGAAGATGGTGTTGGCGTAGCTGGGCAACGAGAAGCGACCGCCGGGTAGCGCGCGCGGCGCTTCGGCGATGGGGGCGCGGGGGCGGCCGTCCCTGGCGGGCCGTTGCACTTCGACGTTCTTGGGGCGGGCCGGTACGGAACCCGACAGTTCACTGCCAACGATGGCGGCGAACGGATCGGTCGCTGGCAGGGCCAGCCACTTGACGATGCCGTGCAGCAGCGGAAAAGCGACCAGTGGATCGTCGAGGCGGTTCCAGCGATCGGCGTCGTATTCGGAGCCGATCGGTGACATCAGGAACACCGCCTGGCCTTCGCCGAACGGCTTGCTGACGAACAGCGGCGTCTGCTCGGCGTCCGTCATGCGCACCGCGGTTACCGCGTCTTTGTGCAGCGAGTCGGCGGCGACGCCATGCCAGCGCCACAGCGGGATGGCTTGCAGAATCTCGCGGTAGACGTCCTCTTCGAACTCGCGCAGGAGCGGGTGCTCCATGTCGACGATACTCGGCGTACGAACGGTCGAACTACCGGGCGCACCGCCAATCGGAGGCAGCAACCGGAACGGCATCGGGCCTTCGCCGGCAGCGTGCAGGTGCAGATTGAAGCTCTCAATCTCGCATTGCGGACCAAACTGGCACAGCACGCCGGTGCCGGCACGCAAGGCGTCGGATAACGCGACCGCAGCGCGGTTGTTGAGTCGCTCGATGTCGGCGAGCACCACTACATCGTAGTTCTTCGGAGTGCATTGGCCGCCGAGCAGCGTGACGATGTCGACGACTTCCACGGCGAACATCGGCAGCGTATTCTCGTCGGGATCGAGCATCGACTGCCACAGATACGCGTAGCTCTGCAACGGGTCACCGGCGTCCTTGCCGTCGACCAGCAGGATGCGAATGCGATCGCGAACGTCGACCGTCAGGAAGCGTTCGTCGTCGGCCGCCAGCGCATCATTGATCAACGCCGCGCGCACGCGATGCGCGCCTGGCGTGCGGAACGTCAAGTGGAAGTCCGCCTCACCTTCGCCGCCGGCTGGAACCTCGATGACCTTGCGCATCGGTTCGCCGCCGTCGATGTTGAGCGTGACTTCGCAGTTGGCGGCGCTGGTGCCGAGGTTCTTGATCGTGGCAATGATCTCAGTCGGGCTCTTCTGCACGGCCGCCGGGTCGGTCAAACGCAGACCGGTGATCTGCACGTTGTCGATCACGCCGCCGGTGTTGGCTGGCAGGGTGCCAGTCGCCATTGGGCCGCAATCAACCCAGTGCAGTTGCAGGCCTTCGCGATTCTGGAACTCGGCGACCATGTCACGCAGCGTGTCCGATAACTCTGGGCTTGCCTCGTCGCCTTCCTTGGTCAATGAGTTGCCAAAGATGCGCGCCTGCATGTCCGTAAACACGTAGACCTGAGTGCTCGGATCGCTGGTCTCATTGAGCGCCGCGAGCACTTGCTGCATCGCGCTGGTTAGGTCTCCGGCGCCGTCCTCCGGCTTCTGCATCTGCATCCAGCCAGTTCGGGCGGATGCGATGTCGAGGTCGCCGCGCACGAGGAACCTGGTGCGAACGCCCGCGGTGACCAGGGTCACCTTGTCGTTGCGATTTGGGTTCTTCTCGAAGCGATCGAGCAGTCGCGTCACCATCAAGCGACCCTGTTCGAATGGAGTGCGCGAGCCGTCAACGCGCAGGCCCATGCTGTAGCTCGCGTCCATGACGAACACGTGGTGCACGGTGCCGCCGCCGGTCAGCAGGCCGATGGCGTCTTGCAGTAGCGGTCGCGCGATGGCGAGTGCGAGCAAGATCGGGATCAAGCAGCGCAATAGCAGCAGCAAAAGATTCTCGCGGCGGAGTCGGTTGCGCTGCTTTTGGTAAGCGCGCATCAAGAACTCCATCGCAGCCCACGGCCTGCGCTTGTGGCGCTGGCGGTTGAGCAGGTGAATCAGTAGCGGCACCGCAAACAGCAGCGCGCCGGCCAGCAAGGCTGGATTAAGGAAGCTCACCGGGTGCTACTTCTTGCGCTTGGCGCGCGCGGTTCGCGCGCTCAGGTAGGACGTCAATACGACGTCAAGTGGGTTCTGCGTGTCGACGCGCACGTAGTCAATGCGCTGCGATAGGCAGCCCTTGCGGATCTCCTCGGCGAAGCCGTTGACTTCGGTGAGGTAGGCGTCGCGAAGCGACCTCGGGTCACACAGTAATTCGGGCAGTTGCTCCATGCCTTCGAACATCGTCATGCGTTCGAACGGGAACTCGAGCTCATCGTGATCCATGATGTGGAACACTACGACGTCGTGGCCACGGCTCGCGATCTCGCGCAGACCCTGGATGACGTCCTTTGGCTCGTCAAACAAGTCACTGAAGATCATCACCATGCCGCGCTGTCGTAGCTGGCCAGCCAGCTCGTGCAGCACCGTGCCGATCTTGGTCTTCTGCTCGCGCGTCTTGGCACCTTCGAGGCCGGAGAACAGGTGCGCCAAGCTTTGGCGCGTGTTCGACGGTGGAATCTGCTTGCAGATCTTCTCGTCGAACATCGTCAGGCCAACCGCGTCGGCTTGCTGCTGGATCATGAAGGCCAAGGAAGCGCAGGCGGTCGCCGCGTAGTCGAACTTCGACAGCGTGCCGTCGGCGCCGTAGTTCATCGACTCACTCTGGTCGAGGAACAGGTGCGCGCGAAGGTTGGTTTCCTCTTCGTACTGCTTGATGACGAAACGATCCGACTTGCCGAAGATCTTCCAGTCGAGGTGGCGCAGGTCGTCGCCCGGCACGTATTCGCGGTGTTGCGCGAACTCGACCGAGAAGCCGCGATACGGCGACTTATGCATGCCGGTCACGAAGCCTTCGACGACCAGTCGCGCGCGCAGCTCGAGGCGTGCGACTTTGTCGAGCACACGCGGGTCGAGGTAGTTGGTGGGAATCTCAGTCATGCCGGACGCTCAGACGAACGAGTAGTTTCGGGCCGCTTGCGGGGGAATAAGCCGGCGGGGGGTCAGTTTACAGGGTCGAGTTGCAAGTGGTGCTGCCTTCGCAGCACCCGCTTGCAGCATCGATCACTGCAGCAGTGACTACTGCGACACGACCTTCGGGAGCTTGCCGTCGTTGAGCACGGCCGAGTCGTTGGCCTTGGTCTCTTCCAGCAGGCGGTCAATGACCTTGTCGGTCGTGACGCCATCGGCTTCGGCAGCGAAGCTGGTGATCAAGCGGTGGCGAAGCACCGGCTTGGCAACCGCGCGGATGTCTTCGGCGGCGACGTAGAAGCGGCCTTGCAGCAGCGCGTGCGCCTTGGCACCGAGCACCAGGTTCTGGCTGGCACGCGGGCCGGCACCCCATTGCAGCCACTCCTGAATCCACTCCGGCGCTTCGCCGGTGGTCAGGCGCGTTTGGCGCGTCAGGCGCAGCGCGTAGTCGAGCACCGCGTCGGCGATCGGCACGCGGCGGACAATGGCCTGCAGCTCGAAGATCTCTTCTTCGCCGAGCACCGGCTTGATCTCGACCTCGCGGTCTTCCGTTGTGCGGCGCAGGATCTCGCGCTCTTCGTCTTCTGACGGGTAGTCGACCTTGACCATGAACATGAAGCGGTCGAGCTGGGCTTCCGGCAACGGGTAGGTGCCTTCTTGTTCAATCGGGTTCTGCGTCGCGAGCACGAAGAACGGCTTCTTCAGTTTGTGCTGCTGGCCGGCGACCGTGACCTGGTACTCCTGCATTGCCTCGAGCAGTGCGGCCTGAGTCTTCGGTGGCGTCCGGTTGATTTCATCGGCGAGGATGACATTGGCGAAGATCGGTCCCGGGACGAACTTGAACTCACGCTGGCCAGAGGCCTTGTCTTCTTGGATGACCTCGGTGCCGGTGATGTCGGTCGGCATCAAGTCCGGCGTGAACTGGATGCGCTTGAAGTCCAGCGACAGCACGCGGGACAGCGTCGAGATCAACAGCGTCTTGGCGAGACCCGGCACACCAATCAGTAGGCAGTGCCCGCGGCAGAACAGCGAGATGAACAGTTCGTCGACAACGTGATCCTGGCCGACGATGACCTTCTTGATCTCCTCCTTCATGGAGGCGTAGGCGGTGCGGAGCTTCTCGACCTGTTCGAGATCATTCTGGCTGGGTTCTTGGCTCATAACTTTGAGGGGTGGTTCCGTCTGTCGCAGGCTCTCGCCGTGCTCGGGGGTCTCAGTATGTCGGTAGATTCGTGATTCCGAAGAGTCGCTTGGGGGTCTGTTACCAGGTTGCCTGCCGGCAGGGTTGCCTGTCATCAGGCTGTTTGACTGCAGGTGATCTGGGGACTCTACGGATTCGGAAGGGGGTGTGCGGGAGATAACGGCGCTAGGACGAGTTCAGATCGGGGAAACTTCACCTGGGTTCCCGCTCTTCTTCGTCCTTGGGCGATCCGCCGTACTGCTGCCATAGTTCGAGCGGGGTCAAATCGTGCTCGTCGATGGCTACTAGTAGGGACTGTAGGTCGAAGTTGCCGTCAGACCTTTCTTCGGAATTCGAGCCACCCCGTCGCGGCGTGCCCAGGCGAGCCTGCCGGGCGGTTCGGTCGATCGCGGTCTCGAATTGCTCCTTCAGACCAGTGAGCTGGGTCCGCAAATCCGCGAGGCCTTGGCGTTCGCGGAGCGCTGGCACCGTGTTCGAGAAGAACATGGCCAGAACGAACACAAGGCTGCCCAAGGCAACCCAGTGTGGGAATGCAGAATCCTTCGTGGAGCGCTCGCGCATAACGTCGGCGTCCGGAGCGTAACCCGTGATTGCGGGAAGCGATAGCCGAGGGCCGGGATTCCCCGTCGTCATCGGCGTCACGGCTTCGTACCAGCTGGGGGTGTTCGGACCGATCGAACTGGTCCGAGAGGCACCTCGGAGCCTCGCGAGGTGCGAATCGAGGGGCTGCGGCCTGGCCGAGAGGGCTGTCCGGCGTCTAGAGCTCGATCACCATTTGCACGTCGGCGCGCGTGTAGGCGGACTCCCGTGGCGGCATATGCACGAAACCGAGCTTCTCATACAGCCGGATTGCCGGCGTCAGCTTCGAGTTGGTTTCGAGGCGCAGCAAGCTGGCGCCAGCTTGGCGGGCGCGGTCAATCGCCGCCTGACCGAGTAGATTGCCGACTTGTTTGCCTTGGAAGCGTTCGTCGACGGCCATCTTCGACAGTTGCAGAACCGAGCCATTGTCCTCGCGAAGTAGGGCACAAGTTCCGATGACTTGCGGTTCTTTACTGGCCCTGTTCCAGGTCGCCACCAGAATGATGCCGCCTTGATCGAGCACGCCGCTCTTCGGGTCGTCAAGCAAGGTGCGGTCCTTGGCTTCGACCGCGAAGTAGCGCCGGATCCAAGCAAGGTTGAGGTCACGGAACGCAGCGAGCTGAGATGGCTCGCAGTTTTGCACTGTGACTCGTGACAGCGCGAAGCCGTCATCCGGACTCGCGCCCGCTTCGTTCATGTCGAGAACTTACTACGGGGCGATGATGACCGTCAGCGCATTACTGAGGTCGGTGTTCAACGCTTGACACCACAGCTGCGCGCCGGCGGAGCCGGGTGGTGCGAAGACGCTGAGCGAACCGAAGCCAAGTGCATCGATCGGCAGGCCAAACGCCGCCGAGCCGAGCAAATCGATGCCGACGATGCCGAGCGTGCCGAGGTCAAACTGCGCCGGGCCCGGACCAAACGCGATCCACGCGAAGCTGCTCGGTAGCGCGCCATCGACTTGGAACGTGATTGTAGAACTGACTTGTGGCGTGCCCGTCAAGTTGGCGTGCAGCGGGCCGTCGAGCGCATCTTCATCACACCAGACCCTGATGAAGCCGAAGGCTGGCACCATGTGTCCCAGAGGTCTTGGCCACTCGATGGACGAGCGAGTAGCACGACGAGGATGAGGGGGAAGGCCGACTTGAGCATGGGGGCGTTCGGGGGAGCAGTGGCCACCGTATCGTGGCGTTTCGGGGCACGATGTCTGTGGGGGTGTTGGCGGCTGGGGGCATCGGATCAGGGGCGCCGTGCTTGCGTCATGCAGTGCGGCGCAATTCGATTCTATGATGTGCGCTTCGTGAGCCGTTCGGCGGTATGACGGTGCAATACCTCACACCCGGCGGCTACTCGCAGCCTCCCAACTCGATGACCTTAGATCCCACCAACTTCGGCGCGGACTGGACGCAGTCCTTCCGCCAGGCCCACATCTTCGCGAACCTCAATGAGAAGGAGGCCGTGCGGTTGTTGTCGGTGGTGGAGCAAGTCATCTTCGAAGAGGGCGAGACGCTCTTTAACGAAGGGGACCCACGCGCGCGCTTGATGCTGATCCGCCGCGGCCGCATTGGCTTGACCCGGGTCGATGTGACGGGTTCACCGCAACAGGTGGCAACGATGGCTCGCGGGGATCTGCTCGGCGAAGGCATGTTGATCGGTGAGTCGGTGCACTCAACGACGGCGACCGCGTTGCTGTCTACCGAAGTGGTGTTCTTGCACCGCGATAAGCTGCGCGAGTTCCTCGGTGACGATGCCGCACTTGAGAATCGCATGCTGGCGACGCAGTTGGACGAGGTCGTCAGCCGCATCGATCAGTTGATGTTCCGCACGAGCGGTGCCACTCATGCGTTCTCAACTGGCTTGACGCGAACCGAGCATGACTTGCTTGGCGAAGGCGAAGTGCAGGCGGAAGCCTACTTCGGGTTGCAGACCTTGCGCGCGATGAGCAACTTTGACATCGGTGGCGTGCGCCTCAACGCGTATCCCAACCTGATCACCGCGCTGGCGATGGTCAAGAAGGCCTGTGCGCTGGCAAATCTCGATTGCGGTGCGTTGACGAGCGAGGTTGCGAACGCGATCGCGGAAGCCTCGGACGAAGTCATCATCGGCAAGCTGCACGATTACTTCGTCGTCGACATGCTGCAAGGCGGCGCCGGCACGTCGACCAACATGAACGCCAACGAGGTGCTTGCCAACCGCGCTCTCGAATTGCTTGGCCACGAGAAGGGTGACTACAAGAAGGTGCACCCCAACAATCACGTCAACTGCTCACAGTCGACCAACGATGTCTATCCGACGGCGTTGAAGCTCGGCATGATCCTGAGCAGTCAGCGCTTGATCGAGGTGGTCTCCGAATTAATCCATGCGTTCGAGGCCAAGTCGGAAGAGTTCGCCACCGTGGTCAAGATGGGGCGCACGCAATTGCAGGACGCGGTGCCGATGACGCTCGGTCAGGAGTTCGGTGCGTTTGGGACTAGTTTGCGGCAAGAACTCGCGGCATTGCATCGCACCCGCGGTGAGTTGTTGACGTTCAATATTGGTGGTACGGCGATCGGCACGCGTCTCAACGCGCCGAAGGGCTACCCCGAACGCGCGATCGAACGGTTGCGCGAAGTCACTGGCCTGCAAGTTGTCTTGGCCAAGGACCTGATCGAGGCGACCCAGGACACACAGGCGTTCGTGATGTTCTCGTCGTCGCTGAAGAGCCTCGCGGTCAAGCTGTCGAAAATCTGTAGCGACCTGCGGCTGTTGTCATCGGGCCCACGCGCTGGTCTCGGCGAGATCCAGTTGCCGCCGCGGCAGCCAGGTTCGTCGATCATGCCGGGCAAGGTCAATCCGGTGATCCCCGAGGTCGTCAACCAGGTTGCCTATCGTGTTATCGGCAACGACTTGGTCGTGACGCTCGCCGCCGAAGCTGGCCAGTTGCAGCTCAACGTCATGGAGCCGGTGATTGCCGCCAGCATCCTCGAGTCGTTGAAGATCCTGGCCAACGCCGTCGTCACGCTGCGTCACAACTGCGTCGAAGGCATCGTCGCCAATGTCGAGCAGTGCCGCACGTTCGTTGAAAACAGTATCGGTCTAGTGACCGCGTTGGTGCCGGTGCTCGGCTACCAGACTTCTACTGAGGTCGCCGCCGAGGCGCTCGCCAGTGGCAAGAGCCTCGCGGACGTGTTGCGCGCGCGCAATCTCTACACGGATGAGATTGAGGCGGCGCTGTCACCGGAACGCATGGCGAACCCCGACTAGGGCTCGCCGGTTCGGGTGGTGCAGCGAAAAGCTGCGGCCGATACGCCCTAGACCCATATCCGCGGCCTAGAGTGCGCAGGCCGGCCCCGGCCTACAGGCCGTAGACGGCAGAGTCGCCGAGCAGCTCTTCGATGCGCAGCAATTGGTTGTACTTCGCAACCCGGTCGCTGCGGCACGGCGCGCCCGTCTTGATCTGGCCGGTGCCACAGGCAACCGCGAGGTCGGCAATGGTCGAGTCCTCGGTCTCACCCGAACGGTGCGACATGACCGACGTGAAGCCGTGCTCGTGTGCCATCGAGATCGCGTCGAGCGTTTCGGTCAGCGTGCCGATTTGGTTGACCTTGATCAGGATCGAGTTGGCCGAGCCTTCTTCGATGCCGCGCGCCAGGCGGTCGGTGTTGGTGACGAACAAGTCGTCGCCGACCAGTTGCACGTCTTGGCCGATCTCGGCGGTCAGCTTGTTCCAGCCATCCCAATCGTCTTCGGCCATACCGTCTTCGATCGAGAAGATCGGGAACTGGCTGCTCCAATCCTTGTAGAGCGCGACCATGCCATCGGAGTCGAAGGTCTTGCCTTCGCCAGCGAACGTGTATTTGCCGTCTGAGTAGATCTCGGTGGCCGCAGCATCGAGCGCCAGTTGCACGTCGTCGCCCGGCTTGTAGCCAGCCTTCTCGATCGCCTTCATGATGATTTCGAACGCGGCGACGTTGCTCTCGAGGTTCGGCGCAAAGCCACCCTCGTCACCAACGGCGGTATTCATCTTCTTCGCCTTCAACTCGCCCTTGAGCGCGTGGAAGATTTCGACACCCATGCGCAGGCCTTCGGAGAATGATTCCGCGCCAATCGGCATAACCATGAACTCTTGGAAGTCCACGTTGTTGTCGGCGTGCATGCCACCGTTGAGGATGTTCATCATCGGCACCGGCAAGCGGCGCGCTTGCACTCCACCGATGTAGCGGAACAGCGGCAGGCCATATTCTTGTGCCGACGCCTTGGCGATCGCGAGCGACGCGCCCAGGATCGCGTTGGCGCCGAGCTCCGCCTTGTTGGGCGTGCCGTCGATTTCACACAGGATCGCATCGCACATGTACTGCTCGTCGGCAGGCTGACCGGTCAGCGCTTCCGCGATCTTGGTGTTGACGTTCTGCACCGCGTTACGCACGCCCTTGCCTAGGTAGCGCTTGTCGTCGTCATCACGCATCTCGACGGCTTCGTGCGCGCCGGTGCTGGCACCCGAAGGCACGATTGCGCGGCCGGTGGCGCCAGACTCGAGCTGGACTTCGACTTCAACAGTTGGGTTGCCGCGCGAGTCGAGGACTTCGCGGCCTTGTACATGGACGATAGTGGTCATTATGTGGAATGGGATAACGGGCCGGCCCTAAGCGTAGCAAGCGTTGTTCGGGAAGCGTGGCTCGTCGGATGTCGCGCCAGACCCAATTTGGCCCAGCTTAGACCCAGCTATTGGTCAGCAGTTCGCCCATGCCGCCGGCACCGGGCACGATATACTGCACCTCGTTGAGGCCGCGCTCTTCGTCCGGAAACTGGCCGGGAACGGCAGCTAGAGCCTGTTCGGTGGAAAGGCCGCGATCGAGCCGGCCGGCGTAGAGGCGCACGCCAGGATGGGTCTTGGTGACGTTTTGCACCGCTTCGGGCGTTACCATCAAGTGGGCGGCCGCGATTGCATGCGGCGTGCCACCGATCTCTCGATAGACCTCGACTGCGCGACAGACGGTTGCGCCGGTTGCGCCCATTGGATCTGGCAGCAACACCACGGCGTTGTCGACCGGGCCACCGATCTTGGTGCCATCGAGACGCACACCGCAAACCTTGCCGTCGGCGCCAACCTCACGCGACATGTTGAGCACGTCGAGGCGCACGTTTTCGGGCGGCAGCACTTCGATGGCTGCTTCGTAGCACGCTTGCGCGGGCAGCATGCCGGCGCGGATCACCGAACAGATGACCAACTTGGTGTCGCGACTAAGCATCGGGCCTGCAACGAATGCCCGTGGTTCTTGTGAGGTCATGCGCGTCGGCAGGCGTTGCTCCGTTCGCGGGAACTCGCTCGCCAGGACCTCATGCATGAGCCGTTGGTAGGCAGTTCGCACGAGGTTGGGGATCTCGGCAGTGCCGGTGGTGGGGCTGCCAATGCGTCCGAGCAACGTGGATAGGAACGCGTCGTCAAACAGGCGAACGTCCGAACCGTAGTGATGCGTCAACAAGTCGACCATGGCAACGAGGATACTGTGCTCCGTGCCTAGGCGCGGCACCCGTCTTGACGACTTCGGATGTTTGCGTCGTGTCGATACGCCGGCGCGGCTCGCGGTGCGTGTAGCGGAGCGAGCAAAGCGTTAGGCTGTCGGCCCATGCTCGCCTCCATGCTCGCGTTACTGGTCATTCCCCTAGCTGCTTCCCCAGCTTATCCACAGGGCGGTGTTCAAGGAAGCCAAGCCCATGCTCCGGTTGGCTTGACGATTGTCATGGTCGATGTCGGCCAAGGTGACGGCATCGTGGTTCGCGCCCCGGACGGTCAAGTGCACGCGTTCGATGCCGGTCCGGAAAGCCAGGGCCTTGCCTCGATGGTGCCGATGATCAACTCGCTGCAACCGACGAGCTATGGCTACACCGTGTTGTCGCACTTTCACACCGATCACCAAGGTGGTTTGGATGATCTGCTGAACATGTTCGCGTTCCAGGTCGCGTTGGATCGTGGCGATGCCAACCGCGCCTCTAACAGCAGCATCAACAGCTACCTGGCCGCGGCCGGTGGTCGGCGGCAGTTGGTCTCGGTTGGCGCGACCTACCAACTCGGTGGCGGCGCAACGATGACGTGCATCTGCGCGAACGGCTCGGTGATGGGCGGTGCGTTCGTCAATCCAGCACAGGCGCAAGAAGAGAACGCCCGTTCGTTGGTGATGCGGCTCGACTATGGTGACTTCTCGATGTGGATCGGTGGTGACTTGACTGGCGGTGGCAATAGCACCGCCGACGTCGAAGGTCCGGCTTCGATCGCCTGTGGGGACGTCGATGTCTACAAGCTCAACCACCATGGTTCGAACACGTCGACGAGCATCAACCTGATCGCGAACCTCGATCCAGAGTTGGCTGTGGTCAGTTGTGGTACCGGCAACGGCTTTGGCCATCCGACGACGACGATCACCAACCGCATCAACCAAGCCGTCGCGTCGCGCGCGCTGTTGTCGACGACGACTGGTAGCCGCAACACGATTGGCTTTGGGGTGAGCGGGGACCTGCGCATCGATACCGATGGCTACCGCTACCGGGCGACCGCGGAGAACGGCGACTTCCTCGACTTCTATTGCGACGAAGTGATTCCTGAGCCCGTCGCTGCCGGCGACATTCGCATCAGTGAAGTGCATCGCAACCCAAGCGTCGTGTCCGACACCAACGGCGAATACATCGAGGTCGTCAACATCGGCTCGAAGCCGATTGCGTTGGCTGGCCTGAGTCTCAGCGACAATGCCGGTAGCGTCACGCTGGCCAGCAACTACATGCTGGTGCCCGGTCGCCCGATGTTGTTTCAGCTCGATGGCGCGCCGAGTCGCAACGGTGGCCAGCCGCTCGGCGCAGCGCTGCCTTACAATTCGGTGCAGTTCGCCAACACGACGGATGTGGTCGTCTTGCAGCAAGGTGTCACGACCATCGATGCGCTGAGCTACGTCAGTGGCTTCCCCGGCGGCAACGGCGTCGCGGCAGAACGGGTCGACTTGTTGGCCCCGCACAACTCCGGCGGCTGGAACTACGTTTCTGCGACGCCTACCTTCGGCAGTGGTGATTTGGGCACTCCAGGCGCGACCAACTTTGCCGACGCGACGACGCATCCAGTGCAAATCGGTGTCACCGTTCGCCCGGACCGCTTCACCTTGCACGGCACCGCGCTTGACCATGGCGGTAGCAACTTCAGCGTCATTGGCCTGTCCTACGGCGCCAACATCGGCTTCCCGTTTGGCGGCGCGCAGATACCGCTCAACGCCGACCCGCTGTTCTCTGCGACCCTTGGTATCGGCGGTTTGCTCGCGTTGATGCCGGCCGATGGCTACCGATCTCTCGACGTGATGATTCCGCAGCCCAACCCCATCCCCGGCATTGCGATCTACGCGGCGCATATCATGCTCGACATCAATCTGA